>CAMAFX010000048.1 GCA_945833925.1 uncultured Prevotellaceae bacterium | reverse complement strand
TATACAGATTTATGAACTAAAAATGGCAAGTTAAGGAACTTGCGAAACTTGAATTGCATAATTGAAAGCGGTCGGGCAAGTGATGATTTGTATATGAAGTACTCTCTCTTTCTAAGTCCAATAGTATGGCTTAGCCGTTTTAGAAACAGATGCGGCTATGGGGTTCATTCTCCATTTGCGTTCGGTTTTATAACCGATGTTATATACGAGCGTGGCATGTACTATTCCTACAGGGAATTGGACACTCTTTTTGCATTTTATGAGATACTGCTCGATGCCAGACCAAGAAAGATATATCGCTTGCTGTTTCGTGTGTTGAACTTTGCTCACCCGAAATACGCACTTTTTCTTGGCGATGACGCTATTGCATACGAATTTCTTCGGAAGGCGTCTTCGACAACAGTTTGGGGGAACGAATGCTCCGGGCAACCCGTAGGTTTCGTGTACATTGACAAGTTTGTGTCAGACGTGCTTGATTGCGTGAACAGCGGTACAATACTTGTTCTGGGGCATCTGCGCAGTAATAAGAAGATGTGGGACAATATTAAGGAGAATAGTCGCACGGTTCTTTCATTTGACCTGTATGATGTGGGAATAGCTATGTTTGACAATCAGTATTATCCAACCAACTATATAGTGAACTTTTGACTAAATAGAATCCTGCCTCTTTCATCACCGGCGACATGACGGATAGCCTCTCTCTTTTACTCCTTATTATGAATTGTTGCGCTTTATGTGAGGCTCGTACGTGTGCTTTATGGCAAAAAATACAAAGTGTGTGGAAAATATTTGTTTTTTTATTTGTCTTTTTTGTGTTTAATATGTATTTTTGCGCGCTTTTATGATAGAAATGAGAGCACGCACGTCGGATGAAGTGTGGTAATCTGGTAAGTTTTTTTAAATTTAATAGTTATGTATTGGACATTGGAATTGGCGTCAAAGCTTGAGGATGCGCCTTGGCCAGCTACCAAGGATGAACTTATTGACTATGCAACTCGCTCAGGTTGTCCTCTTGAGGTTATCGAAAATCTTCAGGAGATTGAGGACGAAGGCGAGATTTATGAGACCATCGAGGATGTATGGCCCGATTATCCGACAAAAGAGGATTTTCTCTTTAACGAAGACGAATACTAAGAAAAATGTGGAGGATGGCACAATAAAAATGCCATCTTCCTCGTTATTATACGTACGAATGAAACGACTGTTGTGGTTTGGCTTGGCTATGCTGCTGACCTTCAGCCTGAGGGCACAGTATGATGTGGCGTTCTCAAACTACTGGGCGCTACAAGGGTATTATAACCCTGCCTCGAGCGGTCTCGACGGTATGCTGAATGTTCAGGGAGCCTATTCAATGCAGTTGATGGGCTTCGAGCACGCACCTGCCACAATGTATGTCGGAGCGGATTTGCCCGTTTTTTTCATCGGTCCTCGCCATGGAGTTGGCGTTGGATTCATGAACGACAAGGAGGGATTGTTCTCCAACAAGAAGTTTCATTTACAGTATGCGTATCATCAGCCAGTCGGCAAGGGACGACTAAGTCTGGGTGTCCGTGCAGCGATGCTTTCTGAGACGTTCGACGGTTCGGGAGTTGATGTTGAGGACTCTGGCGACCCCGCTTTCGCAAGCGGTCAGGTTGACGGCACGGGGTTTGACCTCGATGCCGGTGTGAGATACACGTACAAGAAAAAGTGGTATGTGGGATTGAGCGCAATGCATTGTTTGTCTCCTACGGTAAAACTTGGCGACGACAAGATGCATCAGATAAGCATCGATCCTCTGTTCTACGCAACTGGCGGTTATACGTTCAAGTTCAGAAAACCGGAATATGCTCTCTACACGTCTGCTATTCTCAGAACGGATATGGTGGCATGGCGTGGCGACATAACTGCGAGACTTGCCTATAACGGTGAGAAAATAAAAATGTATGGCGGAGTCGGATACAGTCCGACAATAAGTTGCTCGGTTCTTCTCGGAACGGTTTTCCACGGCATAAGCATCGGTTACAGTTACGAGATTTATACTGGTGGCATTGGTGCTCTGCACGGCAGCCATGAGATAGTTCTGGGTTATCAAACCGATTTGAATCTGTTCAAGAAGGGAAAGAACAAGCATCAGAGCGTACGTTTCCTTTGATAAGTTTGTCAACGAATTATATATAAGATATGAAGATAAAAACAATTGTAGTGCTGACCATTGCTGCCGTTAGTGTCTTACTGATGGCTTGTGCAGGTGCCAAGTCGACCGCAAACGCAACAGGCGGTGAGGTGATAGGCTCCAAGGGTGCTTCGTTCACCGAACCAACACCTTTCGGCATGGTTGCAGTTCATAAGGGTTCTTTGAAGATTGGTATGGAGAAGACTGACACCTTGTGGGGTGCTGGCATTCCTACGCGTGACATCTCCGTTGACGGTTTCTGGATGGACGAGCACGAGGTTTCTAACTCCAAGTACCGTCAGTTCGTCAATTGGGTTCGCGACAGTATTATCCGCGAACGTCTTGCAGACCCTGCGTACGGTGGCGATGAGACTTACAAGATTGAGGAGGACAAGGAGGGAAATCCTATCACTCCCCATCTTAACTGGAACAAGGCGATTCCCCGCAAGCCAAACGAGGACGAGCAGCGTGCCATAGAGAGCGTGTACGTTTATCATCCAATTGATGGTACTAAGATGCTCGATGCCAGTCAGATGAACTATCGTTATGAGATATACGACTATGCTACGGCTGCGCAAAGAAAGTATAGATTCAACCCAGCGGAACGTGACTTGAATACCGACCATGCGGTTAGGGCTGACGAGCAGATTCTGATCAGCAAGGATACGGCATGGATTGATGACGATGGTAAGATTATCAGCCAGACAATCACCCGTCCGCTCAGTGGTCCCTGGGATTTCCTTAATACATATATTGTAAATATCTTCCCCGACACCACTTGCTGGGTCAACGACTTCCAGAACGCAGACAACGAGCGCTACATGAAGCTGTATTTCTCAAATCCAGTCTACGATGATTATCCCGTGGTCGGTGTCTCTTGGGAGCAGGCTAATGCCTTCTGTGTTTGGAGAACCAACTATCTATTAAAAGGTCTCGGTGATGCTGCCAAAAATATTCAGCGCTACCGTCTTCCTACCGAGGTTGAGTGGGAATATGCTGCTCGTGGCAAGGAGGGTAATCCATTCCCATGGGAGAGTTCGGAAGTTAAGAGCGACAAGGGTTGCTACTATGCCAACTTTAAGCCAGACCGTGGCAACTATACAAAGGATGGTAGTCTGATAACATCAAGGTGTGGTATCTTCAGTGCCAATTCCAACGGTCTGTATGACATGGCAGGTAATGTTGCCGAATGGACGAGCACAGTCTATACAGAGGCCGGAGTGGAGAGCATGAGCGATATGAATCCCGAACTGAAGTATAATGCAGCGAAGGAGGATCCTTACCGCTTGAAGAAGAAGAGTGTGAGGGGTGGTTCCTGGAAAGACCCCGAGAGCCTGATTCGCAGTGCATGGCGCAGTTACGAATACCAGAACCAGCCACGCAGTTACATCGGTTTCCGATGCGTTCGCTCGATGGTAGTAGATAATAGCAAGAGTGCTACGCGTTCAGCCCAGAAGGGTGGCTCCTCTTCGTCTGCAAAGAAACCAAAGGGTTCGTCTTCTGGTACAGCCAGCGTAAGAAAGACCAGAAGGTAAAGTCACACATCAGTGTCAATACACATTTATTAGTGGCGCATCATTGCAGACAGCGCGTTACACGAGTTTCTAATATATAATTATCTTTAGATTTTAAGTGTTGAAATCTGTCAATTAACAATCATATTAAGATGGCAAGTAAACTTAATCCTATAGCACGCATCCAAAAGTGGATGGACACTTTAGCAGGACAGACCTTTATGCAGTACGCATACAGTTGGGGAGCTGCGGTCGTTATCTTAGGTACACTTTTCAAGTTGACTCATATTGCGGGAGCTAACGTTATGTTGTTTATCGGTATGGGTACTGAGGTCTTTGTGTTTTTCATCGCAGCCTTCGAACGTGTTACCGAGAAGCAACCAGATGCTCCTGCTCAGCAGGGTGGAGTGGTTTATACAGGTGGTGGCATTATCGGTGCTCCTGTACAGGGATCATCTGCTATGCCTGAATCAGCGTCAGAAGGCGTTGAGGGAGCAGAGTTGCCAGAAGGTGCTCAGATGGCAGCCGCAAGCGGTCCTGTCGTAATCGGTGGATCTGCACCAGCAGGTGGCGTGGTTTATACCGGAAGTCCAGTCGTTGCTGGTGGTCCTGTTGTTGCTGGTGGTCCTGTCGTTGCTGGTGGTCCTGTTGTCGCTGGCGGTCCAGTCGTTGCTGGCGGTGCAGTTGCTGGTGATGGAACTGTCGGTGCAGGAGCATCTATACCTGCAAATATTGATCCTGAGGCAGTTGCTGCTGGTGCCGGATTGAGTGCGGCTGCTGCAAATCTTGCTGCCGCTGGTCAGGCTGCTGCCGAGGCTCAGTTGGCATTGAGCCAGTTGCAGAATGGTGGTGCTTCAATTAATCCTGCCTCAATTAAGGCTACGGATCCAGCAGCTATTGAGGAGGCTGTCAAGAACTACGCAGAGGAGTTGACCGAACTCACCGAGGTGCTTGGCCGTGTTAAGATACAGGCTGCCCGCATGAGTACGGACAGCGAGGAGATGGAGAATCTGAACCGCACCCTCACTGGTATTGCTACTGTATATGAGTTGCAGCTCAAGAACATAAGCAAGCAGGTGGCTACAATCGAGCAGATTGATGACCAGACCAAGCGTATGGCTAAGCAGATAGAAGAGTTGAACAATGTATATGCCCGAATGATAGCAGCACTTACCGTCAACATGGGTACTTCTCAGGCTATTGCTCCTAATGCAGACTCTGCAGAGTAACGGTAAACAAGTACGTCTATATATTAAAGTCGCAATACTGATATAGAATGGCAATAAAGAAGAAAAAAGTCTCTCCACGTCAAAAGATGATCAATCTTATGTACGTGGTCCTTATGGCGATGCTGGCGTTGAATGTCAGTAGCGACGTATTGAATGGTTTCTCGCTTGTCGACGACAGCCTGAATCGTTCTACGGAAAATGCCAATGAGGTTAACCAGAGCATATATAAAACCTTTGAGGAACAACTGAAGAGCAATCCTGCCAAGGTAAAGGTTTGGTACGATAAGGCTCAGCATGTCCGCACCATTAGCGATAAACTCTACTCCCTTGCAGAGGAACTGAAGGTTGCAATTGTCAAGAAGAGCGATGGAGAAGATGGAGATGTCCATAACATCCGAAATCGTGAAGACCTCGAGGCTGCCACGCAGGTGATGCTTGCTCCAGCCAAGGGTCGTGGCAAGGAACTCTACGACGCTATCAATGATTATCGTGAGGAAATCGTCAAGATGATTACTGACAGGCAGCAGAAGAAGATAATCCAGAGCAACCTCAGTACAGAACTTCCCGAGAAAGCAAAGGGCATGGGAAAGAACTGGCAGGAATATATGTTCGAGACAATGCCTACAAGTGCAGCGGTTACACTTTTGACAAAGATACAGAGTGATGTGCGCTATGCCGAGGGTGAGGTGCTCCATCAGTTGGTAAGCAACATCGACTTGAAGGATATTCGTGTGAATGAGTTGAATGCATACGTCATCCCGGAATCGCAGACTATCGTGCAGGGTGGCAAGTTCAGCGCGCAGATTATCATGGCGGCTGTCGACACGACAAACCGTCCTTCCATCTTCATTGGTGGAAAGGAGTTCAAGAACGACAAGGGTATATACGAGACGGTTTGCGGTAGTACTGGTGATTTCAGTCTGAAGGGCTACATAGAGATGATAAACGGTAGCGGTGAGAGAGTGCGCCGCGATTTCGAACAGAAGTACACAGTCGTTGCACCAAGCGCAACTGTCAGCGCCGACATTATGAACGTCCTCTATGCCGGTTACGACAACCCGGTGAGTGTCAGCGTACCAGGTGTTCCTTCAAACAAGATTTCTCTCAGCATGACAGGCGGAAGCCTTACTCCAAAGGGTGATGGTCATTATATTGCAAAGCCAACCACCGTAGGTGGAGAGGCTGTCTTCACCGTAACAGCACAGCTGGCGCAGGGTCGCTCGCAGCAGATGGGACAGTTCAAGTTCCGTGTGCGCAAGTTGCCCGATCCAACGGCATACATACAGAATGGAGACGACCACTTCCTTGGAGGAAAGCTTAGCAAGCAGGCACTTATGGCTGCCTCTCAACTTGGTGCTGCCATCGACGACGGTCTGCTCAACATACCGTTCCGTGTCACAGGTTTCGAGACCACCTTCTTCGACAATATGGGTAATGCCGTTCCTGAGGTGTCTGCCGGAGCGTCGTTTACGGAGCGTCAGAAGAACGTCATACGCCAGTTGTCCAGAGGCAAGCGTTTCTACATCTCCAAGATAAAGGCTGTTGGTCCTGATGGTGTAGAGCGTACCCTGAACGGCGCCATGGAGATTATCGTGAACTAAATTAGCACAGATTGATATAGAACTTCAAGAACTCAGATAGAATATGAAGCGTACATTATTTATAATAATAGCGATATTGTTGGGCGGAACATTGATGGCTCAGCCAGCAAAGCGCAGGACAACCACTTCCAATGCAGTTGCAAAAGCTCAGAATGCAGCAAAAAAGGCTGCCACCGACCGTGCTTCGCTTATGTTCCCCACTTCCGACGCTATGCCCGAGGATGTCAGTTGGCGTCGCGACATCTATCGTCAGTTGGATTTGACGATAGACAAGAACGCTCCTCTCTATTATCCCGTACAACCTATCGGCAATCAGTGCAATCTGTTCACATATCTGTTCCGTCTTGTCCTGACCGGACGTGTCAACGCATACGATTACAAGATTACAGGTAACGAGTCGTTTGCCGACAAGGATAAGATTGTTGTCAAGGACTTCCTTACACGTTATTCCATTTATTATGAAGAGGAGAACGGTAAGGTGACTGTTGCTGATGCCGACGTGCCCAGCGAGCAGGTGAAGCGTTACTATATCAAGGAGAGCAGTTATTTCGACCAGCGTACCGGTACTATCCACACCAAGGTCGTTGCACTCTGTCCTATACTTCTTGAAGGCGGCGAGTTTGGCGAGGATGTTGCAACACCTCAGCCTCTCTTCTGGATGAAGTATGACGACGTGGCTCCTTATCTGTCCAAGCTTCCTGTTATGGCAAGCGACCTGAACAATGTTACCAACATGACCGCCGACGATTACTTCACAATGAATCGTTATGATGGTAAGATATACAAGACCAACAACATGCAGGGCAAGGTCATTGCTGATTATTGCAAGACCGATTCTGCAATGAAGAAGGAGCAGTTGCGCATTGAGAAGCAGTTGTCAGACTTTGAAGACCACCTGTGGGGCCATGCTCAGCCCGCTGATTCCCTTGCAACAGACAGTGCTCAGGTTGATGCAAAGGCAGACAAGAGTGCCAGGACATCCAAGAAGGAAAAGTCGGCTAAGGGCAGTGCTACCAACAGCCGCCGCTCTTCCAGCAGCAAGTCTAAGGAGAAGGCTCAGGCAGCTGATTCAGGCAGTGCTCGCGTGTCAGCGCGTCGTGAGAGACGTTGATATTAGACTCTATGCTTTATGCGGACGTAATCTTGCCGCTTCCGCTTAGCGGCACATTCACTTATGCACTTCCCGACGCCATTGCTGGGAAGGTGCAGGTGGGTTGTCGTCTTACCGTTCCGTTCGGTTCAAGAAAAACCTACTCAGCCATCGTGTCCTGCCTTCATGACAGGAAGCCCGATGGCTATGTTGTTAAGGAGGCTTTGCAGCTTCTTGACGATTATCCCATTCTTCTCCCCGCACAATTGCGCATCTGGCAGTGGATTTCCGATTACTACCTGTGCCCGATTGGAGCAGTGTACAAGGCAGCTTTGCCAAGTGGCTTGAAGGAGGAGGACGACGAGAGTGGCTACAAGCCAAAGTTAGCCCAGTATGTCAGCCTTACCGACGAATACTACAGCGAACCGAAACTTCTCAGTTTGTTCGTCGAACTTAAACGGTCGCCCAAGCAGTGCGCACTTATGCTGAAGTATCTGGATATGAGCAAGGTGTCGGCTGCTATAAAGTTAAATAACCGTCAGTTGCTTGTTGAAGTTGAGAAACAGGAACTGTTGAAAGCAAGCGATGCGTCCACCACTATATTCAACGCATTAGTCGAAAGAGGCGTTCTTACTCTCTACGAGAAGAAGGTTGACAGACTTGTTCACGAAGAACTGCCAACGGAGATGGTCCTTCATCAGTTGAGCAATGCCCAGCAGCGTGCTTTCGAGCAAATAAACACACAATTTCAGACGAATGATGTATGCCTTCTCCACGGAGTGACGTCCAGTGGAAAGACCGAGGTGTATATCCATCTTATTAATCAGGTGTTGCAGAGTGGCAGGCAGGTGCTTTATCTTCTGCCCGAGATAGTTCTGACAACGCAGTTGGTAAACCGCCTGAAACGAGTGTTCGGCGGACATCTTGGTGTCTATCACTCCAAGTACAGTGATGCCGAGCGTGTTGAGATATGGCAGAAACAGTTGTCCGACAAGCCTTATGACATCATAGTCGGTGTACGCTCGTCAATCTTTCTCCCCTTCAAGAACCTGGGACTTGTCATTGTCGACGAAGAGCACGAGACGAGTTTCAAGCAACAGGATCCTGCGCCACGCTATCATGCACGCAATGTTGCGTTGGTACTTGCACGTATGATGGGTGCCAAGACGCTTCTCGGTACAGCCACGCCGTCGCTCGAGACATACTACAACTGCAAGCATGGCAAGTACGGTCTTGTAGAACTTTTCGAGAGATACCAGCAAGTCAACCTTCCAGAAATACAGACTGTTAATATTGCCGAGGAACGTCGTAAGAAGATGATGAGCGGTCCCTTTACGTCAGTATTGTTGGCTGATATGCGCAAGGCGCTCGACAACGGCGAGCAGGTCATTCTGTTCCAGAACCGACGCGGATTTGCGCCAAGCGTGGAGTGTCACACCTGCGGATGGGTGCCGAAGTGCCCGAACTGCGACGTCAGTCTCACTTACCATAAGCGACTCAATCATGTGACATGCCATTACTGCGGCTTCTCGGCTCCGCTCGCCGCCAAGTGCCCTAATTGCGAGGACACAAACCTCAGCACTATCGGCTACGGCACCGAACGAATAGAAGATTTCATTAAGGAGATTTTCCCTGAGGCGCGCGTGGCACGCATGGACCTCGACACCACTCGCAGCCGTCAGGCTTACGAGAAGATTCTCTCCGATTTCCAACACGCGCGTACCGACATACTCGTTGGCACACAGATGGTAACCAAAGGACTCGATTTCGACCGTGTCAGTGTGGTAGGCATTCTCAATGCCGACACGATGCTCAACATGCCAGACTTCCGCAGCTACGAACATGCCTTTCAGATGATGTCGCAGGTGGCTGGCCGTGCCGGCAGGCGCAGCAAGCAGGGCAGGGTGATACTGCAGACCAAGACGCCCGACCTGCCTGTCGTTCATCAGGTTGTACGCAACGACTATCTGTCTCTCTATAACGACCAGTGCGAGGAGCGTCAGACCTTCCATTATCCACCATTCTGCCGTCTGATATACATCTATATGAAGCATCGTTACGAATCGACGCTCAACGGACTGGCATACGAGATGGCAAGTCTCCTGCGCCAGGTGTTCGGACAGAGAGTACTGGGACCAGATACGCCTCCTGTGGGACGCGTCCAGTCGCTCTTTATTCGGAAGTTGGTTCTTAAGGTGGAATTCGGCGCAAATATGGGAGAGGTGCGCAACAGGCTTCGACAGATTCAGGACTACTATCAGAAACAAGACAAATACAAGTCCGCCAACATCTATTTTGATGTCGACCCTGTCTGAGTAATCAGTGCCCTTGTATCCTACAATGCCTGAGTCGTGTTTGGCTCAGGCATTGTAGTTTGTCACATTGTGTATATGGTGCTGTCGCAGTATGCACCAAGGCTTTATTTCTTCAGTTCGGGGTAACTGATGCGCGTGTGGTATATGCTCTTCAGTCTTTCCTTGAATATCTTCTTTGCAGTGTCAATGTTCTCGAACGTTATGGGGCAGACGTTGAAATATCCTTCCTTTACCTGGCTGTCAATGATTCTGTCTACCAGTGTGCTGATGCTCTCTTCAGTGTATTCCGACAGACTTCTTGACGCAGCCTCCACGGCATCAGCCATCATCAGTATGGCTTGCTCCAGTGTGGCTGGATTTGGTCCGGGGTAGGTGAAAATTTCCTCGTTGACCTCTCTATTTGGATTCTGGTTCTTGTATGAGATGTAGAAGAACTTTGTCTTGCTTCTTCCGTGGTGGGTTGCAATGAAGTCCTTTATTGTCTGAGGCAGATTGTGCTTGTTGGCAAGTTCCAGACCATACTTCACGTGCTGGATGATTATCTGCGCACTGTCCTCGAACGGTATGTTGTCGTGTGGGTTCGTACCGCTCTGGTTCTCAGTGAAGAATACCGGGTTGTCCAGTTTTCCTATGTCGTGATACAAGGCACCTGTTCTCACAAGCTGTGCCTTTGCTCCGAGAGCATTTGCCACCTCTGCCGACAGGTTTGCCACCTGCATCGAATGTTGGAATGTGCCAGGTGCCTGCTCTGACAACTCGCGCAGCAGGGCGTTGTTGATGTTCGAGAGTTCAACGAGAGTAACGTTCGAGGTGAACTTGAACAGTTTCTCTATCGGGAAGAGAAGCAGGTAAGAGAGGAAAATCAGGAAACCTCCGAATGAGATGCCCAGGTACACCATGCCGTCTACACCCTTTGTTTTGAAGAAATTCATGTGAATGAGGTCGATGCACAGATGGGTAAGCAGTGAGGTCAGTATCACAAACAGCACCGCCTTGAACAGGTCGGAGCGTTGTTGCAACTCCTTCAGTCCGTAGATGGCTGTCAGTCCCGCAAGCGTTTGCACCACGACGAACTCAAACGGCTGCTCTATTGCTATGGCGCAGAGCAGTATGGTTATGAGGTGAGTGATGAAAGCAGTACGCGAGTCCATGAAAACGCGTATGAATATGGGCAGGATGCAATATGGTATGACGTATGGGCTGAAGTTGGTGTGCTTGCATAATTCGTACGTCAGTATAGGGAAGAACAGACAGAGCATTGTCACGAGAAGGGCGTGCCTGAGACTGTTCAGATAATCGTTTCGGAACTGGTAGAAGAAGATGAACAATGCCACAATCAACAGCACGATATAGAGCAGCTGACCGCCAAACTGGCTTGTCAGTTCGGCTTTCGACTTGGTTCTCTCCTTCTCGTGTTTTTCGTACGACGCCAGCTTGTCGTAAATGGCTTGCGACACAATCTGTCCTTTGTCCACGATCTTTTCACCCACCATTACTCTGCCGGCAAACTCGGTCACCATCGAGTTAATCTGAATCTGCTGGTCCATAGACTTTCCGTAGTCGTATGTCAGATTCGAGTGTATGAAGTTGTTGATTTTAAGTTTAAGCAGTATGGACCTCATCTGCTCGTCCTGGTTCATAGCCTCTTCATATACCATCTTTTCCGATGGCAGTTGTCCTGCCGATACCGTCTGGCTCATATTGTCGCTGAAGAGGTGTATGTGCCTTATTTCCTGATCGTGCAGGTTGTTGTAACTGCTGTCTGCCAGGATTCCGTTGGCATACTTCTGTTGCAGGAATTTCACGAAGTACTGCTTTACGTGTCTGGGTAGAGGTTCCTGCTTGGACTCGTTGTTCAGCGAGTCGAAGTAGTGCTCGAATCGTGCAATCTGCCTGCTGCCAATTTCCTTTTCCAGTTCATAGTAAGGCTCGTAATAGCGCTTCATGCTGTCCAGCTCCTTGGCTATTACGTTCTCGCTCTTGTAGATGTCGAAGCTGTCCTTCGCTATAATCTCGTTGTCGTTCCAAGGCTCTCCAAGATTGTAATGTAGTTTCACGGAGTTGTCTCTTGGACACAGAATGGCGAGAATGGCTACTACGACTATGCCGAAGACGGCGCGTATGGCATAGTCTTTATTGGTGCTCTTGTTCGGACGATTGTATCTGCTCATTTTCTGCTTGCTTTAAGTGTGTTTGTATGGGATTTTGCATCAAGTACAGTCTCTTATACACAGGTTTTCCCATTTATGGTGCGAAAATACTAAAAAAATACGTATAAATGGGAAAAAAATCGTAAATTTGCGCAAATATAACATTAATTTGAACTATGACAGACAAGAAAGTACGTGTTCGTTTTGCTCCCAGTCCAACTGGGCCGCTTCATATAGGCGGTGTCAGAACTGCCCTTTATAATTACCTGTTTGCCCGTCAGCATGGCGGCGAACTTATCTTCCGCATCGAGGATACCGACTCCACTCGTTTCGTTCCTGGTGCAGAGGAATATATCATTGAAAGCTTCAAGTGGTTGGGCATAACCTTCGACGAAGGTGTTAGTTTTGGTGGCGAGCATGGTCCTTACCGCCAGAGTGAGCGCCGCGAAATATATAAGGAATATGTAAAGGTTTTGCTCGATAACGGCAAGGCATATATCGCCTTTGACACACCCGAGGAGCTTGACGCCAAGCGTAAGGAGATTGAGAACTTCCAGTACGATGCCAGCACACGTATGCAGATGCGCAACTCGCTCACCCTTTCTCAGGAGGAGGTCGAATCGCTCATCGAGTCGGGACACCAGTATGTTGTCCGTTTCAAGATAGAGCCGGGCAGAGACGTCGAGGTAGACGACATCATCCGTGGCAAGGTTGTCATCAACAGCAGTATTCTTGACGACAAGGTGCTCTACAAGAGTGCCGACGAACTTCCTACATATCACCTTGCAAACATCGTCGACGACCACTTGATGGAGGTGACACATGTTATACGCGGCGAGGAATGGTTGCCAAGTGCACCTCTCCATGTCCTTCTCTACGAGGCATTCGGATGGGCAGACACCATGCCACGTTTCGCACACCTCCCTCTGCTGCTCAAGCCAATAGGCAACGGCAAGCTGAGCAAGCGCGACGGTGACAAGCTTGGTTTCCCTGTATTCCCACTTGAGTGGCACGACCCAAAGAGTGGCGAGATAAGCAGTGGATATCGCGAGAAGGGATATCTTCCCGAGGCAGTTGTCAACTTCCTGGCTCTGCTTGGATGGAATCCGGGCGAGGCACACGACGAGATGATGACACTCGACGAACTGGTACAGTACTTCGACCTTTCAAAGTGTTCGAAGAATGGAGCCAAGTTCGACTATGTCAAGGCAGCATGGTTCAACCATCAGTATCTCGTTCAGCATCCCGACGCTGACTGGGTTCCCGCCTTCGACAAGGTGCTGAAGGCAGAAGGCATCGAGGCAACAGCCGAGCAGATGACCGAGGTGGTTCGTATGATGAAGACCAAGGTGATAGAGTATGTTGACGGTCAGGGCAACAAGAAGAAGCGTAACGTCAGTTTTGCCAGCGACCTCTGGCCTCTCACCAAGTTCTTCTTCGTCGCTCCAACCGAGTTCGATACCGAAGATAAGTTCATCAAGAAAAACTGGAAGCAGGCAGACGCAGAGACTGCCGGCACAGCAGCCGACATGCAGAAGATGGCAGAGCGCCTGTCTCAGGTAGCCGACTGGACAGCCGAGGGACTGAAGGCAGAGATAGATCCATGGGTCGAGGCAGAGCAACTGCGTCCATGGAACCCATGGCGTGTATGTCTCGTTGGTGCAGGTCAGGGTCCTGACATGTACGAACTGGCATCATTCCTGGGCAAGGAAGAGACAATCAACCGTATGCAGTTTGCAATCAAGACATTGGGATGAACAGTTTAGGCCGTTATTTGCTGACGCTTTCCCAGCCTATATGCACCTTGTTGTATAGCTTGAGCATATATCTCTATATGCTCGCCATCATCATCGTGTCGCCTTTTCACAAGAAGGCACGCTTGCTGGTAAAGGGACATCTCAGCACATTCAAGCTTCTGCGTAAACAGATCGATCCTTCTGCCGACTACGTGTGGTTTCATGCAGCCTCGCTTGGCGAGTTCGAACAGGGTCGTCCGCTGATGGAGCGTTTCCGCAAGTCGCATCCCGAGTACAAGATTCTCCTCACGTTCTTCTCTCCCTCTGGCTATGAGGTGCGCAAGAATTACGATGGAGCGGATGTCGTATGCTATCTTCCACTCGACACTCCAGGCAATGTGCTCAGTTTCTTCCGCCTTGTCACGCCCAAGATGGCATTCTTCATCAAGTACGAGTTCTGGATGAACTACATAATGGCGTGCTCGTATAGACACATACCAGTGTACAGCATCAGCAGCATCTTCCGCCCCGAAAAGATTTTCTTCCGTTGGTACGGCAAGGCATATTCCAAGAATACCCTGAAGAAGATAACCCACTTCTTTGTTCAGGACGAGGAGTCGGCACGTCTGCTCTCGTCCATCCGCATCCGTCAGAATGTCACCATCGTTGGTGATACACGCTTCGACCGTGTCATTGACATCTGCGATGCAGCCAAGGATCTCCCTCTTATCGAGGATTTTCTCAAGAACAATCAGGGTGGCACTTCTTTCGTGTGCGGTTCAACATGGGCACCCGACGAAGACCTCATCATACCTTATTTCAACGCGCATAAGGATATGAAACTCATCCTGGCTCCACACGTCATCGACGAGAGTCATCTGCGCCAGATAGAGCAGAAACTGCAGCGTCCATATATGCGCTACACCGACTTGGTGGAGAAGACAAAGGAAGATTCTTCGTTCGATGCTTCAAGTGTCGATTGCTTGATAATCAACTGTTTCGGATTGCTCAGCAGTATCTATCGTTACGGCAATCTGGCATATGTTGGCGGAGGCTTCGGTGTCGGCATTCACAATGTGCCAGAAGCTGCAGTCTACAGCATACCGGTGCTTATCGGACCGAACAACGGACGTTTCCGTGAGGCTCAGGACTTGCTGCGTTTAGGTGGGTGCTTCGAGGTGAATGATACCAACAGTTTCAATGAGACGATGGACCATCTTCTGACCGATGCAGAGGCACTGAAGACCGCGGGCGAGAGGGCAGGAAAATACATCCACGGTAACAGTGGCGCTTCGGATGCCATTTTCAAGGCATTGAACCTGTAGCATTTCCCTTTTTTTCATCAGTAATATAAAAACTCCTGTGGCATAGTCTATGAAGCATTGCCACAGGAGTTTTTCTTTTCACACGCTACGTGTTTTTTCTTTTTACGCCACGTGATATTTCTTTTCACGCCACGTGTTTTTACTTTTCACGCCACGTGATAATTTTTTACGTACCGAAAAAATTTTTTTTCTGTTGCGAAAAAACTTTTTTTCTGCTGCGAAAAAAATTTTTCTTCTTTGCGAATTGTTGAGAATAAAGCGTACGGCTTCCAGTCGCTGCCACTCCTCTTTTTTGATTCTTGCACTATTAGAAGTGCAGTTTCACGTCCAGACCAATCTGTAGTGGTTTGCCATGCTGTTCGAAGCCGCGTCCGGCACTTTCGAAGAAGAAAGTGTTGTATTTGGCGTTGGTAAGGTTCTTTCCCCACAGCGTCATAGTCACTTTCTTGGCTTCCATCGTCAGTCTTGCTCCGAGCAGGGCATAGAACGACTGCTTGGCATTGTTGCTCTCAGTCCAGTATAAGTTGCCTGTTCCCGAGCAGTTGGCGCCGAGAGTTATGCTCTTCACCCATTTCCCGTTGTCTGCAGACTGCCCCTGTCCCGCTGTGGCTCCGCTTTCTGTAAACCATGTATATGCAGCATCGATGTTGGCGGTATGCATAGGTACGAATGGCACGCGGTTGCCGGCATAGTCGTTGCCGTTGCCGTCCTCGTAGTCCATGAAGGTGGCGTGTGTAAAACCATAGTTCGCGCCCAGGTGCAGGTTTCTGTTGGGTGCATATCTCAATTCCAGTTCACCACCGTAACTCTCGCTCTTGCCGGCATTGACCATCATTCTTCCCAGTCCCGATGGCACAAAGCGTGCTATCTGCTGGTTGTATATGTTGCTGTAGAAGATTGATGCGTCCAGTGTCAGTTTCCTCTCAGCCAGTGTCAGGTGAGTGCCGGCTTCATAGTTCCACGAGTGTTCGGGCTTGTATGCCACCTGTGCGGTGGTTGGGGTCTCAAACTTGGGCATGCTGTTGCCCATCGTACGGCGTACATAGTCTGACAGGCTTATCATGCTTCCTGGATTCTCCGAGTCGGGTATTACGTTTGGTATCTTGTCGTTAACGGTGGTCAGGAAGTCGATGTAGTCGCCCACGCCGTTCTTGATGCCTTCCATCATGTCCACTCTCAGTGCGCCCTGGGTCAGATCGCTGAACATCTGCAGATTGTATCCTCCCGAACGCTGACCGAGCGATACCGAAGCGTACACGCTGTTGTCCTTGTCGAACGCATATTTGAGTGCAAATTTAGGCAGCACGCTGAGTCGGTTGTTTCTCATTGTTCCTGAGTACCTGATGTCAGACTGTAGGTCGTTCAGGGCTACCGACATCATCGGATTCTTGCTGTTAGGCATGGCAAATGCGTAGTCAACCAGCGTTGGAGAGTCGTAGTCCATCTTCTTGTGCTCGAAGTCAAGGCGTACGCCAAGCGTAGCAGACAGGTGGTTGTTGAAGTGGTATGTCGACTGGTGAAAGAGGGCTGCGCCCAGTGTTGGCGTCTTGAATGTGCTCTCGATGTTCAGTTGCTCGCCTTTGAAGTCAATACTCATACCGCTGAATCCCATGCCCATCAGCATCGGAATCTTGTCCATTGTTGGCAACATTCTGTTTATGTTTCCCTCGAGCCATTGCAGTCCGTCCTGGTAGAAGACCACCGGAGCCACTGTCTGCAGTGCCTGGTACATCAGGTTCATGCCCGACACCCATTCCCACTTGTCGTTGCCCTTGTTCTTGAACGTTATCTCCTCGTTCAGTGTGTTGATGTGCTGTTTCTGCTCCAGTGTGTATATGTCCGGCTGAAGGAAGTCCTGGTCCATGAACATACGGTCGCGCACATTCTGGAAGCCAGTCACGGCGTTCATCTTCCAGTTCTCCGCCTCATATCCGATGTTGAGTTTCGTGTCCAGCAGTCCTCTGCGGTACAGGCTCTCGCGGTTGCTCGATATCTTGCCTATATATTGTGCATACTGTTCGGTGCCGGTCAGACTGCCAGTGTAGAAGTATGGGTATGCACCCTCGCTCGAATAGTCGTAGTTTACCGACAGGTCCAGTGTCAGTCGGCTGTTTGGCTTGTAGAGGCCTCTCACTCTGGCGCCGCCCGACTTCATGTAGTCAACCTTCTTGCCGCTGATGTCGTTCTCGAAGAAACCGCTGGCTCCCTCGTAGTAAGCTCCACCGGCAAATGCCAGTTTCTGGCTGATGCGGTGATAGTGAGTCAGCGACATGTTTCTGTGATTGTCGCCTATGGCGTAGCCTAACTTGATGTCTGTTCCCTCGTAGTTGAACGGATTCTTAGTGTACACCTTTATCAGTCCGCCCATGGTGTTGTTGCCGTAGAGCGTTCCTTGGGGACCGCGCAGTACGTCAATTCGCTCTATGTCGTAGAAGTTGAAGTCGAATGTAGACTTGTCGACGTATGGCACGTCGTCAACGTACAGTCCCACGGCTGGTGTGTTTATTCTGCTTCCTATACCTCTTATATATATGGCACTCGTCAGTCTACTTCCATAGTCGGGGATGAAGATATTCGGAACGATGTTGCTCGATGCCTTCAGCGACGTAATGTGGTTGGCATCCATCTGCTTCTGGTCTATCATGGTTACAGATGCAGTCTGTTGTCTCATTCCACCGTTCTCCTTTATCGGTGCAACAATCTCAATGTCCTGCAATTGCGTGGTATTTATGATACTGTCGGTAAGCTCCGCCCTTGTTTGCAACACACTGGCGAACAGTAGTACTACTATTGATTTTTTCATGCTTTTTCTTTTTTCGGCTGCAAAGGTAGCAATTTTATTCCAATCAATGGTAACTTCTCTCTTCATTTTTATATATTCAATATGACAGATACGCAAATGCGTACCAAAAATGATGAGAATTTAACAATATTCTTTTTGAGTGTCGTTAATTTTTGGCGCAACCGACAAACCCTGTGGGGGAGGTCTTAGCACACTAACCCAAAACCG
>CAMAFX010000047.1 GCA_945833925.1 uncultured Prevotellaceae bacterium | reverse complement strand
GAGAGCATGGGCATCAAGGCTTACTACCACTACACCATCGAGGGTTACCCCAACAATGTCACCCTCATCGACTCTGACGAGGGTTTTGGCAAGGATGACTATGTAGAGACAACACGTCCTCTTGTCATCGTAACAGCGCCAGGTCCTGGCAGCGGCAAGATGGCAGTATGCCTGTCACAGCTCTACAACGAGCACAAACGTGGTGTACAGGCTGGCTATGCCAAGTTCGAGACATTCCCCGTTTGGAATCTCCCCTTGAAGCACCCTGTAAACATTGCCTACGAGGCTGCAACAGCCGACCTCAACGACGTCAACATGATTGACCCATTCCATATGGATGCCTATGACAAGGTTGCCATCAACTACAACCGCGACGTGGAAATCTTCCCTGTGCTGAATGCCATCTTCGAGGGTATCTATGGCGAATGTCCATACAAGAGTCCTACCGACATGGGTGTTAACATGGTGGGCTTCTGCATCTCCGACGACGAGGTATGTCAGGATGCGTCAAACAACGAGATTATCAGACGCTACTACACAGCTCTCGGCAAACTGGCAGAAGGAGCATGCAACGAGGCAGAGATAAACAAGATTTCGCTTCTTTTCAAGCAGGCTAAGATTGACACAGACTATCGTCGTTGCACCGTGGCTGCAAGAAACCGCAAGGAGGAAAGCGGCGTACCATCAAGTGCCATCGAACTGGAAGACGGACAGATTATCAATGCTGCATCAAGTCCACTGCTCGGCACTGTTGCATCGCTGCTTCTCAATGCCACAAAGCATCTTGCCGGCATAGACCACAGTCTCAAGCTTATCTCACAGGACTTCATAGAGCCTATCCAGCGAACAAAGGTAGAATACCTTGGCGCCAAGAATCCACGACTCCATACCGACGAGGTACTCGTGGCACTCTCTGTTCTCAGCCAGAACGACCCTAACTGCCGCAGAGCATTGGCGATGCTACCACTTCTGCGTGGCTGCCAGGCTCACGCCACAGTAATGCTATCCGATGTAGACCGCAAGATTTTCCGCAAGCTCGGCATCGAGATGACATGCGACCCAGTAAAGAAGGAGAAGGCAAACAATTAAATTAAAAGTTGTGAATTAAAAGTTAATATTTAACTTCGTTTTGAGTAGGCTTTAAAACGTAACATTCTTTCAGTAAAAGAAAAAATGTCTTTGTATTGAAAGATGACGATAACACATAAATAAAGAAGGTAGAAATTTGCGTTTCTACCTTCTTTATTTATACTTCCTTATTTATAATAGTTGGACGTCAATACTATTTGGACGGTCAACTACTTAATCTCTATTCCCTGAGCATTGAATATCTTGCCATCCTTTTTGATGAGCAGTTTGCCATTCTGCATGAACTTGGAAACAGATGTATTCTCACTCTTTAAAGAAACATCAGAAATGGCATCTTCGTCCTCGGTCTTAGCCTTACCTACGAAAGTGGCATGAACCGTACTGCCATAATATGTCTTGGCGTCAATAGTCATCTTGACTCCGGCAGGATCCTTCTCAACCTTCAATGTTCCACTAACCAGATAATAAGACGAGTTGTAGTACCACGCATCAGACTCTGAGTCGTATTCGAAATCAGTTGCCAAATAGGTTGGGTAATCAGAATAGGCATCGCCACCGGGACTTGCCTGGACAGTGCCTTCCTGATAGGTTGAGTTGATTTCGTATGTACCGGGTTCTACACATGTTCCTGAGACAGATGGAGCGAAGACATACATTTCCATCTCATAATCATCACTTACAAAGTAGAGATCGGTAAGATTATAACCCATATACTCTGTATAGTCGACATAATTCAACTCGTCGAAGGTTATGTCCATCTTCGTTACAAGGGACGACTCATATTCGTAGGTAAAATCACCTTCTTCGTCATCACCTTCGTCATCATTGTCAGATTCACCATCTATCTTCACATCAGGATTCTCCTCGAAGTAGAAGTTTACATTATAGCAACGCAACTGCTTGTTGCAGGTGATGGTGAGAGTCTTGCTGTCGACATCCTTAACAATCAAGACTGGATCTGCCTCGACAGCATCGTTAACAGCATCAACATACGAAATCACACCCGAACTTGCTGTGGCACTGAAGCTCTGCTTAACGTAACCATTCACAACAACAGCCTTGATATTCTTGGTAGCGGTGAAACTGATGGTGTTTCCTGCATTGCAACTGAAATAGGTTTCTGTCTGAGCACCGGTTGATGCACTGACAAGTATATTGTTGCTAACAAACTGATATGAACTGTTACTTCCTAATGCACCAGAGCAAACAACAACTGTTGGCTCAGAATAGGTATAGTTTGGATCGAGTTGAGAGTCATTGCCCCCGTCATCTTCCTTCTTGTCGTCATCGTCATTTCCTCCTTCTATATCGCCATAAACAACAACCTTCTTGATATATACACTCTTGGAAGTGCGTGTAATACTAAGTACAAGGTCACCGCTGGCAGAGGCACCGGTAAAGGTCTTCTCGACGTCGACTTCCTTCTTCAGGTCTTCATTTCCCCATAGTGTGCCACCGACACTGACACCAAGACTGTTGCCCGAGTCTATATTGGACGAACAAGTCACTACCACTTTCGTTACATTCTTGACTCCGGCAAGCGTAAGGGTGGCACTGGTCGTAAACTGAGTTCCACGACTCGTGCCAGTTGTCTCGAAGCCATTGGGTTTTGCTGACGCTGTCCATCCTGCAGGAATAGAGGAAGTGAAATCGTAAGTCACCTCGCTTGCGTACGCCGACAGCGACAACGCAAAAAAGGCAACCAATAAAAGGACTTTGTGTAAAGATTTAAATTTCATAGGCTATGTATTTATTTAGTTGGACATCTATTTACCGGTTAAGTCAAAATCATATTTTCCGACACAAAGTTATTAAAAAAACTCTATTATCTTTCAAAAAGACAATAAAATATTGGCAAGTTAGCGCGGAATATTTAAAATTATA
Source organism: uncultured Prevotellaceae bacterium (assembly GCA_945833925.1). Classification (GTDB taxonomy): domain Bacteria; phylum Bacteroidota; class Bacteroidia; order Bacteroidales; family Bacteroidaceae; genus Physcousia. Next base: position 15,209 of record CAMAFX010000047.1, on the reverse strand, counting down.
TACTAAATTTGCAGATATACGACCATTAATCATCAGACAGTCAATCCTTCAGATAAAGTTATAAAATAACAAACCTATGAAAAACAGATTTTTTCTCTGCTTCATCTTAATATGCTTTGCATCTGTCATGAATGCACAAGTTAAGTTCCCTCAAAAGATGGCAAAACGTCTGGGCATGGGGTGGAATCTCGGAAACCAGTTTGATGCTTACAGAAATGGCGTGGCTGACGAGACTTGCTGGGGTAATGGAAAGGTAAGCCAGGAACTGTTCGACTCACTCAGTGCAGCTGGAGTAAAATCTGTCAGAATCCCCGTTACCTGGCTGGGTCATATGGGCAGTTCACCAGAATACACGATTGAACAGAAATGGATGAATCGAATAAAAGAGGTGGTTGAATTTGCACACAACAGCAAGCTCAACGTGATACTCAACATTCATCACGACGGAGCCGACAGCAAACACTGGCTCGACATCAAGCGTGCTGCCACTGATTCTTCTATACATGACAAAGTAATACAGCAGTTCTGTGCCATATGGCGACAGATTGCGGAAACATTCAAACAAGAGGGTGACTACCTCATCTTCGAGTCCTTCAACGAACTGCACGACGGCAAATGGGGATGGGGGGCAAACAAAACTGACAACGGCAAGCAGTATGCCTTCATCAACGAACTCAACCAGGCGTTTGTCAACACCATTCGCAGCGTTGGAGGAAAGAACAGCAGCCGATATCTTGGCATACCGGGCTACTGTGCCAACATTGACCTTACGATCAACAATATTGTCATTCCAAAAGACAGGAAGAAGAATCGACTGCTCGTGGCAGTACATTTCTATGACCCATACCTGTATACGCTTGAGGCAAAGTTTCGTCAATGGGGAAAACTGGCTGACGAGTCGTTGCGAGTGCCAGGCAGTGACGAGGAAACCATAGCCAAGGAGCTTAGGAAACTCTTCGACACCTATACATCAAAGGGCATGCCCGTTTATATTGGCGAAATGGGATGCGTTAGACGCAACAATGCCGAGGACGAAGCCATCAGGATACATTATCTCAGTGAAGTGGGAAAGTTATGCAGGACATTCCACCTTTCACCGTTCTATTGGGACAACGGACAAAAGAATGCTGGCAGAGAATGTTCAGGACTGATAGATCATCATGCCGGCAAGTGGTATAACGACGGCAAGGAGGTTATCAAGGCTATAATCAGTTGCCCTGATGATGTAGAGTGATCAGAGTTATCTCGGGAGTTGCTCCAAGACGCATAGGCAGGGTGCCTCCCAACCCGATGTTGACATACAGACTCTGCTTACCTTCCTCGTAAAGTCCGTCACACTCAGGATAGAACCATTTGGAAGGAGTGAAACCTAACACCCTCATCTGCAGGGCATGTGTATGTCCGCTCAATGTCAGCTGTATGTCGGTTTTACCTACCACTTCCTTGCGCCACTGTGTCGGGTCGTGGGTCATCAGAATCTTCATCTTCGCATCGGCACCCTCCATTGTCTTCATCAGGTCACCTCGTTTCACAACCGAATGGAATCCTACACTCTGGTTTTCGCAACCCATAACGCTAATGGAATCACCTCCACGTCTTAACTTGACATTTTCATTGAGAAGAAGATGCCAACCCAAAGAGTCACGCTGCATGGCAGACAAACGTCTGACTCTCTCCTCCCTTTCTTCGTCGCTAATGTTTCTGCGATAGGGAAAGTAGTCGTGGTTGCCAAGTACAGAAAATACTCCGTCCTTTGCCTCTATCCTTGACAGACAGCCGAGAAACGGTGTCAGTTCATCCGGAGAGAGTGAAACCAGATCTCCAGTAAAGCACACAACGTCAGGCTGCAACGAGTCAATCTCGCACAAAATCCTGGCAAGTTTCTCCTCGTGGCCTTTCCAGCCATCCAGGTGAAGATCCGATATATGTACTATCCTGTATCCGTCGAATCCGGCAGGGACATCCTTATGCGAAAACTCCACCTTATTTATATTATAAAAGGAAAGTCTGTAATAGTACCCCCACCCCATCAACACAATCAATAAGACGGCAAGCACGAGGGAGGAGAAAAGGTACGGACGATAACGAATCTTGTATCTGCACAAGCGTCCGATAACCCATACTACAGCAAATAGCAGACTTGGCACAAGAAAAACAATCGCAAAAAGCGAAACAATGAAAATAATCAGAAACATTTGCTATTATCTTTATTCAGCAAAAATAAGAATTTATCCTCTGAATATTGACACTTTTAATAACAAACAATTACTTTTTCACCTATTTTGCTACAGAAAGTAACAATCTGTTGTTAAATATCATACTTTTTACTACCTTTGCCATATACCATATTTTATATAATGATGAAACTCACACATTCTCTACTTCTTCTTGCAGCATGCAGTATCTGCACAAATGCCGCGGCTCAGGATGCACCCATTTCGATCAATCTCCAGCAGCACGGAGCTACGGTTTCGCCCAATCTCTATGGTATCTTCTTTGAGGAGATAAACCATGCCGGAGATGGTGGCCTTTATGCAGAACTCGTCCAGAACCGCGGATTCGAGGAGCATGTCCTGCCATCCAGCATGCACTATGAAAACGGAAGAGCTGTTGCAGTGGGCAGTCGTAACTACGAACATGGTAACAACAGAAAGTGGAGTGTGCCATGGAACATCGAGGAGAAAAAATATCTTGGCTGGAACGTCAAGGGAAACCTTTGCAAGACAGAACGCGAGGTCAAGCCCATGGAGAAGCCTCTCCACGAAAACACCCCCAATGCCATGGTCCTCACCATCAGCGATATGCAGAAAGGTGGCAAGGCTCAGTTGGTCAACACAGGCTACTGGGGAATGGGATTGAAGAAGGGCGAGAAGTACGACCTTCGTTTCTATGTGAAGAGTTCCGACTACAAAGGAACCCTTACTGCACGCATCAAGGACTCATATAGTGGCAAGGAACTCGGTGCCATTTCATTTGAAAAGAAGAAAATCAAGGACTGGACAGAATTTACCGGTGTTATTCTGAGCGACGGAACCACTCTCAAGGGCGAACTTGAGATTGAATTCAATGCCAACGGTACAGTCATGGTCGACTACGTGTCTCTCTTCCCCCGCCACACATTCAAGGGTCGCAAGAACGGACAGCGCAAGGACCTTGCCCTCATGCTCCAGAATCTTCATCCTAAATTCATGCGCTGGCCGGGCGGATGTATCGTTGAAGGTGCAACCTACGAGAACCGCGTAAAGTGGAAGGAAACACTGGGCGACCCCATGACACGCCGTGGCGAATGGGACGTATGGGGCTATCGTGCCACCTGGGGCATGGGTTACCACGAGTTCCTGCAGTTCTGCGAGGACCTCAACATGGACGGTATGTTCGTCGACAATGCCGGCATGTCATGCTCCGTTCGCAACGGTGACTTCATCGAGGATGTCAACCAGCTCGAGGATGTCGTTCAGGATTTCCGCGATGCCATAGAATATGCACTTGGCGACCCCACCAAGAACAAGTGGGCAAAGATGCGTGCCGACGCTGGTCATCCCAAGCCATTCCCACTGAAGTATGTCGAGATTGGCAACGAGAATGTCGGACCGGAATATGTCAAGCACTTCAACTACATCTTCGAGAAGTTGAAGGCAGAGTATCCACAGATTACATTCATCAATACTCTGGCTCACGACAATCCCCTTCTCGAACAGATACCCGGTGACTATATGGTCGACCCACACTGGTATCGCGACCCGAACTTCTTCTTCAACAACAACCATCTCTTCGACGAGGCATCGCGCAAGCATGACATCTACGTTGGCGAATATGCCTGCAACGCCGGAGTCGGCGGTGGCAATCTGCTGGCAGCCATAAGCGAGGCTGCATTCATCATGGGTATGGAGCGAAACAGCGACGTTGTGAAGATGACATCGTATGCTCCCCTCTTCGAGAATGTCAACAAGAAGGACTGGCCATGCAACCTTATCCACTTCAACAGCAGCGAGACATACGGACGTGCCTCCTACTATGTTCAGCAGATGGCTGCTGAGAACCGTCCTACCTTCAACGTCTCTGTCAGCGAAACATCAAAGGGAACGCCGGCGCGTCAGTTCTGCCAGGCTGGTTACGACGAACAGAGTGGCGAACTTGTCATCAAGGTTGTCAACGGTACAGATAAACCATACGTCCGCGAGTTCGACATCAAGGGTGCTACCAACATACAGCAAAGAGGACGCACAGTCACCCTCTCTGGTGATGCAAACGACGAAAACACATTCGACAACCCGACAAAACTGTCACCAGTTTATGGTATGTTTGACAAGTTTGGCGAGCACTTCCAGTACGAGTTTGCACCTATGTCATTCACCATCCTGCGTATCCGTGTAACAGGCGATGGTCTTAACCGTGTTCGTGAGTGGAGAATGGACCGCAAGGATCCTGATGCTCACGACCCCGTCATGGCGAAGGGTGAGGACGGCAGATACTACTGCTTCACCACCGGTATGAACGTTGGTGTAATCTCAAGTGATGACATGGTGGAATGGAGACGCGAAAACAGTGCTCTGAAAGAGACTCCTGCATGGGCAGTTGACACTGTACCCGGTTACCGTGGACACACCTGGGCACCAGACATCAGTTATCACAACGGACTCTGGCACCTCTACTACTCTTGCTCTACATTCGGCAAGAACGGCAGTGCCATAGGCCATGCTGTCAACAAGACACTCGACCCCAAGTCGCCCGACTTTGGATGGGAGGACAAGGGAATGGTGATTGCTTCCCATCGCCGTATCGACAATTGGAACGCCATCGACCCCAACCTCATCGTAGACAAGAAGGGACAGCCCTGGATGACCTTCGGTTCGTTCTGGGACGGCATTCAGTTGGTGAAACTGTCAAAGGATGACTTCCAGACTCCTGAAACAAAACCTGTCACCATTGCCCGTCGCCTGGGCAGAAAACTTTCGCTCAAGGAGACAAACGACGAGAAGAACTGGACCAAGGAGGGCAACAACGTCATCGAGGCAGGCGAGAATGCCATCGAGGCACCTTTCATCTTCTACCATGACGGATATTATTATCTCTTTGTAAGTTTCGACTACTGTTGCCGTGGCGAAAAATCTACTTACAAGACCGTCTACGGACGTTCGAAGAAGGTCGAGGGACCATACCTCGACAAGAATGGCACACCGATGGAGTTCGGTGGAGGCACCCGACTCTACGGACCAGACGAAGACTACTTCGGCGTTGGCCATAACTCGGCTTACGAATGGGACGGCAAGTGCTACTTCGTGTCTCATGCCTACGTAAAGGAAAAGAACGGAGGTGCCAAACTCTTCATCCGTCCACTGAATTTCGACAAGAAAGGTTGGATTATCGAGGAGTAACGTCAAGCAATGACCAAGAGAATACAACATAAAAATACCATCCAGAAAGAATGGCTTGCCACCTTCAAACTGGTGTTCAAGTCATTCATTCAGGATGGTTTGTGGTCAAGGGACATTGCCTCGCTCACCTACAACACATTCCTTGCCATAGTCCCATTCACCGCCATGCTTATGGTGGTGGCACAGATTGTGGGTCGTGGAAAGATAATCGACGAGTGGCTTGCCACCACATTCCAGAATCAGCCTGATGTTGCCATCTATCTTTCCGAGTTTGTAGACAACTACATAGCCAACACCAACGGCAGGAAGATTGTCATCGTTGGTGTGCTCTTCATGATCTACTCCGTTTTCTCTCTTATGAAAAACATCGAGACGGCATTCAATGTAATCTGGCATACCAAGGAGAGGGGAATCATAAGGATGTTTGGCGAATACATAGTGATGTTAGTGGGCTGCATACTCATGATACTGGTCCCGTCCACCATAACAAGTGTGCTGAACGTCTTCTCCGACACTCTCAACGAGTACTTCATCATTGGAGATGTATGGAGTATGACCATAAAGTCGGCATCGTTCCTCTTCATGACACTGTTCTTCATGTTCGCCAACTGTTCAATACCCAACACCAAGGTTAACTGGCGCAACACACTGCTGCCCAGCATTCTTTCAGCCACGCTCATGATAGGTCTGCAGTACTCCTACTTCATGATTCAGGCTTACCTTACCAGCTACAACGTCATCTACGGTTCGTTTGCTGCCCTACCGCTTTTCCTTCTCTGGCTACAACTTTCGTGGACAATAACAATCTTTGGCGTCATGCTATGCTATAACAAACAGAACATATCAACACCTGTTCTTGAAAAAAACAAAAACATTACGAAGCATTAGCGGAGACTCAGAAAACACCATTCATTAACATAAATAAAAGGGAACTGCATATCTTCCTACATCTTACAAGACCACATACGTTAACTTCAAGAATGACGAAACGCCTACGTCTACAGAATATACCGACAACTGCACGTACACAGGCAGCGAATATGGTCTGTGGACAGAGGCATATCCATATGGCTATAAATGGACATTCGGGCACTGATTGGAGTGCCCGAATGTCAATTGCTTCTACCTCCCTTTTTTCAGAAGAGGTATTTGCTCGTTGTCGAAAAGTGGATATTTACCAGATTCCTTCGGTTGTCATCTGAATGCGTTTCATGTTTCCCTTCTTGTCATATTCCAGACGGTCTATGCAAACTGAGCGATGGAAACCAGAACCATGAGTGTTGATGGCACCAGTGTGATAGAGGAAGTACCACTTGCCGTTAAACTCAAAGATAGCATGATGGTTGGTATTGCTGTTGCCGGCTATCTCGTTCAGGATTCCCTTGTACTCCCAGGGACCATTGATGCTGTTGCTGACAGCGTATGCTGTCTTCTCTGGGAAACCGATTGAAAAACTAAGGTAATACTTACCCTTGTACTTGTGAATCCATGGAGCTTCTGTATAGAACTCGCTCTGTGGATAGCGACCATTCTTCTCAACCTCGTCGTTCCACTCCTTTGGATTGGCCGGCATCTTGATGCCACGAATTTGGATTGGCTGAATTTCGCCGTCCATCTCGACCATGTTTGGTTTCAACTTGCACATATAAAGTTGAGTGTTACCCCAGATGAGGTAAGCAGTACCATCATCATCTACAAGAGCAGTTGGATCGATGTCGTCCCACGATATTCCTGTCCACTTGGTAGTCATGTTGTTGGTGATAATTGCCTCCTTTTCTGGAATGAAAGGACCTGTTGGCGAATCGCTCACTGCCACACCTACTGCCTTACCACGCTGCTTGTGCTCGGCGGTGATGTACCAATAGTACTTATCACCTTTCTTTATGCACTGGCTCGCCCATGCCTCTCCCCTCGCCCATGGGATGTCTGTTGCTTTCATGCGATATGAATGTTCGTTCCATGTCTTCATGTCGGTTGTCGAGAGTATACTCCACTCGTTCATGACATAACGCTCCTGATTGTCGGGGCACTCGTCGTGACCAGCATACACATACAGAGTCTTACCATCAACAAGTGCAGCAGGGTCACCAAGATACTTGTACTTGACAAAAGGATTTGAGGTGGCAGTAAACGTTGTGTCCACCTGCGCTTGTGCATTACCCAAAAATGCACAACTCATCATTAGAAAAGAAAAAAGTTTTTTCATAAAATAAAAATACAATCTTTATAAAGTTAATATCACTGCAAAGATACGAAAAAAAGTAAAAAACACAAACACACCTTACACTTATAATATAAATAAGGTATAGTAAAAGATGAAGAATAGCTCAGGGTAAAGTTGTGTGTTTTACGACTTTTGAATAAATTTGCAGAAATAAACGTCAGAACATATTCATCTATGAAGAAAGAGTTCTGCAGGTTCTCCAACAAAAACCAGCAGAAGGGTGCAAGGGACTGGTGCACTCGACTCACAAATAAAGCAAGCAGTACCAAATGACATTGCCGGTTTCTCGAAGCACATCCATCAATCAAGAAGGTTATCTTGAATGGTAGGGAAGCAGAAAGTGCCTTTACCATCCCTTTTGAACATGAATATGTCGGCTCATCCTCACCTGCCAATGCCAAGAGCTTAGACAATAAAATAGCTGAGTGGATATCAAAATTGACTATTGTAATTCCGTTTGGCTTGGATTTTCCTTCGCGCGCGCATATATATATATTATGTGAGACACGTTTTTCATGGACGAAAATTTGAAAAATCACGGTGCATGAATTGAAAAATCATGATGCGTGAATTGAAAAATCACGGTGCGTGAATTGAGAAATCACGGTGCGTGAATTGAGAAATCACGGTGCGTGAATTGAAAAATCACGGTGCGTGAATTAAAAAATCACGGTGCGTGAATTAAAAAATCACGGTGCGTGAATTGAAAAACACCTGTTTGTATGCAAGATTGCGTATTTCACATCCTTTCCAGTATACTTTCGGCGATGTAATTAAGCGAAAAGTATGCATGAAAATCATATTTTTTTTGTACTTAAGACATCAAGACAGAACCATATAACGTAAAAAACATCCATTTCTGACACTTTCTTGCACTCGAAAAACGATAAAAACAGGCTATTTCTTAAAAAATAAATATAAGAAAAAGACGATTTTTATATACACTACTACACTAACACCAAATAATTTGTTAATTTTCAACATATAGCATTGGTGTATATGACAGTGTATATGAAGATAAAGTGTATACACTAAATGGCTGTTTCAGTGTAAAGTTATATAAAAACATTGCAAAATTCAAAAATATTTCGTATATTTGCGACATAAAATCGTATATTTTGAAGATAACTCTATTTATAAATAAGAAAAATTCGACCGACAAGATCGTTCGTTCTGTTGTGCTGGAAGATTTTTGGCACATGCTTCAACATAATAATCAGGAATACTATATAGAAAGATTCCGCAGGGATTACAACTATATCTTTGGTAAGAAAGATAGCTGGAATGACTACTATAAGATTCCCCAGGTGTGCCCCAATGCCCAATACAGCAAGAACCACAAGGGAGAAATAGCCATAAAGGAATATAATGGCATCAGTGTTCTAAAGATAGATGGTCTGGTGAACAAACTGAAGATAGAGGAGATTAAGAAAAAGGCAGCATACTGTCCTCAGACACTATGCGCATTTACTGGCGCAGACGGTCGTTCGGTAATGATATGGACGTATTGTACACTGCCCGACGGTTCGCTTCCGGACAACCAACACGATGCCGACCTCTTCTGTGTGGAAGCATATATGATGAGCGTAAAGTATTATGCCCCTGTATTAGGAGCAGAGATTACGCTTGAGGAACCAAAGATTTACCGCAGTCATCTGCTTAGCATAGATGACAAAGCCTATGTCAACCCACACCCTACCCCATTCATCATTGAGCAACCAACTGACGCACACATCAGGAACATCATTGCCAACGATGAACGAAATGCCACATTGAACAGGACAAAGATGGACGGGATGTCCTATCTGACATGTTCGGATATCTTTGAACACGCATACAGACTGGCAAGAACAGAGATGCCCGAATGGCACAAGGACACACATCCCAGTCAACCAATGATAGTGCGAACCGCAGAACTTTGCCACAACCAAGGACTGCCCGAGGAAGAAACTGTTCAGCAGACTATATTCCACTTCTATAAGTTGCCAGAAACAGAAATCAGGCAACTCGTAAGATCTGTCTATGAGCAGGGCGAGACCATAGAAAGCAATATCAAGATGAGCAGACGCCTGCGTGTGTCGCTCGAACTACCAAGATTCCTTAAACGTAGATATGAGATAAGGTATAATGAGGTGATGCAGATGACAGAGTTCAGACCACGCCAGAGCATACAGTTCATGTTCAAGGAACTGGGTCGACGCGAACTGAACACCATACACATGCAGGCTTGCCAGGAAGGTGTAGATGCCTTGTTCAGTGAAGTGGACAACCTGGTGCACTCGCATCTCATACCTATTTATAATCCTATAACGGAATATATGGACAAGCTTCCCGAATGGGATGGGAAGAACAGAATAGAGGAGGTGGCACACATGGTGCCGAACAACAACCCCTATTGGGAACGACTCTTCAGTCAGTGGTTCCTGTCGATGGTGGCACACTGGATGGAGGACAACAACCAGTATGCCAACGCCACGGCACCTATTCTGATCGGTGAACAAGGATTCAGGAAGTCTACATTCTGCCGACAGCTGCTGCCACCAGAACTTCAATCTTACTTTACCGACAGCATTGACCTGAGATCGGAAGCTGAAGCAGAGAGAATGTTGAGCCGATTCCTGTTGATAAACATAGACGAGTTCGATCAGCTTAACAGCAAAAAAATAGCATTCATAAAACATCTCTTCCAGAAACCAAACGCCAGCATGAGACGAATGTTCAGCGAAACGATAGGCATACAAAGACGTTATGCCTCGTTCATAGGAACAAGCAATCAGCAGGAAGTGTTAAGAGATCCGACAGGCAGCAGACGATACATATGCATCAGGGTGACTGCTCCGATAAAAGTTGAAAACGCCATTGACTACAGACAACTTTATGCCGAGGCAAAATGCAGAATTTTGAGAGGCGAAAGAAGCTGGTTGAACGACGAAGACGAAAAGATAATAAGGAAGGAGAATAAACCGTTTGAAATACAAACGCCGCTGGACATTTTGCTGGAAGCGAAGTTCTGTCTGCCGGAAGATGATAAGGACGGAGAATGGATGCGAGTGACCGACATCATGAAGGTTATCATGGAGCAACCCGGCTTTAACAGAAAACGTGATAATGACATAAGGGAGTTGGGAAGGTCGCTTAAGAAAATGAACTTCATGGACAGAAGACTCAGCAAGGGAAAACTGTATTTTGTAAAAAGACTGTAACCACTCTCATTGGTCAGATACGGAACTCCTGATATTGAGCGGGAATGTCCCCTTGAAGAGTTCCTAATCTGACCAACGAAGACGAGGCGTCGTAAGAACCCGTGATATCTTTATAAATAATATATGTACCGAAGTTGACCAACAAGGCACGAAAAAAGTACCGGAGTTGACCAACGAACGACGGAAAATTGTACCGAAGCTGACCAATAAGATGCAAAAACGATGTCCCGAAGTTGACCAACGAATGAAATGGACATACTCCCGAAGCTGACCAACGAACATGAAATATGGGGTAAAAATATCAGGACAAGCACGATATCTAAACTAAAATATTAAAATTAGAGTACCAAGACGCTGTTTTATAACATTTTAGAAAGTTCTCAATTTGACCAACGAGAAGCGTTTTTTGAACGCATATGGAACTATTTCGTTGGTCAAAAGGGTAACTTTACCCTCTAAAACAGACGAATATCAGAGATAAAAGACTACGTTTCAGAAGAAGTTCCGAAGCTGACCAACGAATCGCAAGCATTTCATAATAAAAAATAGTATATTATTTTAGATACCAAATAATAATGAATGTTGATTAAAGTATGAGATTAAAGGTTTTTGACCAATAATAACATATCTATAACACTTTTTTAACTGCATAATTCTTTCTTTCATTTCATTTTTACTAACTTTGCAATGAGAAAAGAATTTCGTTGGTCATGAATAGAACTCTTATTTCATTAGGAATATTGATGTCTTCGCTCAACCTTTGGGCGCAGACCGAGGAGCCGGCGACAAAAATTGAAGGTGTCACAGCTGATGAAATAACTCAAGCAGAAACGATTTCGCCAGAGAATGAAGACACGAAATTCAGCTCCTTCACACTACCCTATCAGCTGACCTATCCAACCGACTACGCATCACACATTCCATCTTACCGCTGGGGATATTACGGAGTTGGTCCATGGCATAGTATGTGGGATATTCATCCGGGATTTAACGCCTCGTTTGAAACAGGTGTAAGCGTTGCTTTCGGCAGGCACAATCCGTACAAGGGAGCGGCTTTCTTTTCGGGTGTCACGGCACTATATGCGCACCCCATAAACGAACGCCTGACATTGGCACTTGGAATGACCGCCGACATGCTATACGGATGGGGTACTCATACCAACAATATCGGAATACTGGCACTGGCAAATTATAGAATTAACGAGCGACTGGATCTGACAGGATTCGTCAACCACAACTTCGGTGCTATAGGTGGCAATGAGTTTCGACTTAACGGCAGACAGTTTGCATACCCAGTGGCACCTGGAATGATCGGACCGTCAACAACCATAGGTGCAGATCTCGGAATAAAAGTAAACGACAACACAAAGATAAACGTTGGCGTATCGTTTACAAGGGAAAACACACCATTATGTCAACCTGTCATTACACAGGAAATGCACAATATGGACAGAACTGGCAGATGATTCATGCCTCGGCAAAGATTAAAATATACGAAATATACCAAATATACAAGATATATGATTAACGACGAACTAAACAAAATGATTATGGCTGCCATGAAAGGCGGCGAAAAGGCAAAGGCAGAAGTGTACCGTGCCATAAAGAGTGAGTTTCTGAAGTTCAAGACAGCGAAGGATGCCAAACCACTCGACGAAGCTGCAGAGATAAGCATTCTGCGCAAGATGCAGAAGGAACGTGTGGACGATGCTGCCCTTTTTGAGCAGAACGGCCGTTCAGACCTTGCAGAGAGCACAAAGTATGAGGCTGAGGTACTGGCAGAGCTCCTGCCACAGGAGGCATCAGAGGAGGATATACGCAAGCAGATAGACGTATTCATTGCCTCTACTGGCGAGACTACTCTGGAAAAGAAGAATATGGGTGCTTGCATCAAGTTTGTAAAGGCACAGTTGCCAAACGCAGACGGCAAGAAGGTGTCGACCGTTGTAATGAGCGTTATCGGCTAATATACAAACCATATAAAGAATGCAGAACGGCGAGGAAAAATTCTTTCCTCGCCGTTCTGCATTGTCATGTAGTATGATTAATCAGGAAAATTCAACGATATTCCGGATCAAGTGCCCAATTATAGCTCTTTATCTTACCAGTATATACTTTCTTCAGAGCTATGTTAAGTTGTTCTATATGATTCTCTGCAATGTGCTGATAGACGAAATTAGTTGGAATTAGGATGTAAAGGCATCCAGAATGTATGCCACCATATCTGTTGCAGGTCCAGAACGTGTCGAACTCATAAGGCTCAAGCAAAACCTTCATCTCAGCGACAAGGGCATCCCAGTCTGCCATTTCCTCAGCGCTGTACTTCGGTGGTTCTGGCTTTTTTGGCTTGTCTTCTTTCGGTATATCAGGTGTTTCAGCTACAATCATGTCTTCCACAACCTCTGCTTCTGGTATTTCGTTATCGTCTACCATCTGCTCCAGTTCATCGAGATAGAGTGTAAGCGAACGATTTGCCCAGGCACGTAGGTTTGCAATGGGAACCTCGCGAGGTCTACGGCTCTCCTGCACAAGCTGCCCGACCTTGACAAGGAACTTGCTGCGGTTGCTGTCGGTGAGACGTGCGACAAGTGTTTTTACCTGGCTGCTTGTCTGTGCCAGTTCATTCAAAAGCAGCATCTCTATCTCCATATCTTCCTTCACTGCGGTTTTACCAGAGCGCAAGGCTTGTCCCATCTCGCTGAAATGGAATGTAAAGTGCAGTTTATCAGGGTTTTTCTGACGTCCTGGACGGTCGTATATGGTATCTACATCAAACCAGAAATCGCAAAGACCTTCCTCGCAAAGCTTCTTCATCTGCTCGTATGCAGGCTTTATAACTCTCTTGAAGAAGTAACTGTAGTATGGATACATTATCTTACGCTCCTTTGTCTCCGGATCAATGGGTGCAGTCTCATCGTTCATGCCAATGTCATGACGGAAGCGCATGTAACCTACAGTATAGCCGTCCTTCATGTTCTTGAAGTTCGACAAGTACATATATAGACGCTTTGGACTCTTGTCAGCCATAAGCATGGCTGTTGGCTCCAAAAAGTCATAAATACGCGATTCGGGCGGAAAAAGATGGGCTGCAACTGCGTGAGGAATGATGATGGTACACGATGGAGAACGATTGACATACTCGTACTTGACAATGCTATTAGTCTGAGGATCACGCACTTCGCGTACGTTCTCACTTACTACATTGAAAAGGTTATCCAACATCATAACTTCCTTACCATCAAGCATTACAGGTACCCAGACCATAATACTACCCGTCTGGCAAACCGTATTGAACGCTTCCTGATAATGTTTGGGCGAGACACCCAACTCACGCATGTGCAAGTCAAAAACAATGTCTCCTTTGTTCAAATAGTTCTTTTTAACTAAATCCTCGGTCTCAAACAATGTCAACTGATGCTGTTGAGGCGAGAACTGACTGTCACGCATCTCTTTAATAGCGCCTTTAAGCTTACGAAGGATGGCTATGACAGTATTCTGCTGGAAAGCTGTAGCACCATATCCATTTACAGCCAATGCAAGTGGCTGATAAAGCAGATCTTCCTTGGAGATGGCACGCTGCTTGGTTTTCTTTGCTGGCATCTGGTTAATATATAGTTTTTTATTATACTGACAAGAGTTCCTAATTTGACCAACAAGAAGGCTGCAAAAGTCCTACGAACGAGGCATAAATGACCTATATAACCTGGTATATATAGAATTACCAAATATCACAAGACAAAAGTAATCCATTTAAATACCAGAAAATAAGGAAAGAATAACCTACATCGAAGATTGCATCCCTATAGTTCTGTCAAAATAGGGAATTATTTATAATTCCGCCACAAATTTACAAAAATTACTTTGTAAACCAACAGAAATACCTTTTTTGTTAACAAAAAAAGATAAAATGTCCGTAAAACAGTCTATTTTGTACATAAAACAACCTATTTTGTTGTATGAAAAGAGGTAATTTGACCATAACAATGGAATATATGTCATACAGAAATAGTATTTCTGTTCAATGGGAATACCGAAAAGAACCAATGTCGACTGAATAATTGACCAATGGAAGCATAATAAATGACCAATGGAAGCATAATATCTGTCCAACACAAGAAACCAATACGACCAAGGAAAAAGGATGTTTTGTCAAAGAGAGTAACATTGTTGTCCAAACAAGTTCCGAATCCGACCAACGAAGACCTACGAATTGTATAATAATACAAGAAAAAGGGTAATATTCGACTGAACAGTATCATTCGTTGGTCAAATTAGGAACTCTAAATATCGTAACAAACGACAGTCCTCTCCCCTACCCTTCCATTGAAAAACAGGATAAATAGACAAATTTTATTATAACAAACTTATTTTTAGCTAAATAACGGCACTCGTTATTAAAAGTAAATA
>CAMAFX010000046.1 GCA_945833925.1 uncultured Prevotellaceae bacterium | reverse complement strand
CTGCTCTCCCACGCAGTGGGGCTTTTGAAGTCTTTCAAAATGCAGTAGGTAGCCGTCGTTTTTTTTTGCGTTTAATCAAGTGATGGTGATATCAACTTAATGATGATATAGTTCTTTATTTCTCGATGCTTTGGAAATTGGTTATCATTGTGTGTGAAAGTGTGGTGCGGAATCCGAACCATCCTGACTTATAAGGTTCTGGGTCGTTGTATGTGACGATTTCTTCTCCGTCTATGGTGTATGTTACACAGTTTTCGTTATTTGTGATTTTTATGTGATACCAGTGATTGGGTTTTAGTAAGTGCTCTTTATCTGTGTATTCTTTTATTATTTCCGGTGTACTTCCAGAGTTTGGGGTACCATCATAACCATTGTATTTTCTAAATCTTGTGGTTGAGTTGTAGTTGCCGCCATAGCCTAAGTAGTATAGTTTTAAACTATAGCAATTTTTGAAAACACCTTGTCTTTTCTTCATATTGTACCAAATACTACTTGCTGGTGCGGTTGGATCGGATGCCATCCAGAAACAGTTGAGATCAGAAAGTCTATCTGTACTGTCCTTATCTACCACCATTGCATCGTATTCAATGGTGACGTTGCCACGTAATATTTTGTTATACCATAGTGTAACTCCTTTAGGTGCAATCAATTCCAATGTGTCGCCTCTTTGTGTGAGGATGGTCTCAACTGCTTCGGCTTCTATAATCCATTTCTCCTTCTGTGCAAAGAGATGGTGTGGTTGAATCATGACAAGTAATAAGATAATCAGCCTTCTCATAGTCTTGCTGATTTATTTGTATTCATCCTTTCGTTTCGGGTTCATTGGGAACCATCCTTTACGTACCCTCTCGTGTTGTTCGAACATTTCCAAGATACTCCAGTATGAACTGAATGCTATAACTCCTAGGATTATGCTATGGTAGTTGTTCTTGACGAAGATGCTTGCAAGAGTAAATATCAGTCCTGCTATCAAAAATATCCACCAACGTTTCTTGCCGAAGTGGTATTCTGTCTTGATTACTATTGGATGAAACATACCTATTACCAGGAACGTTACAAATCCGATTGCTATTCCAAATACATTCATACTATTATTGTAATTTGTTGATATTTCGTTTGTAGTATACGCATTGTACAATTCCTCTTGTGAGGAGATAAATGATAAAAGCACACCATAGTGCATTATTCCCAAAATTGTTTGTGGTGAGTGTATATGTTGTAAAGAAGACAACAGTAGCAGTGAAGCAACTGATGAGCATTCCTCTTGTCCAGCAAAGTCCGACAAACAGTCCATCCCAGATGAAAGTCATCAGACTGAACATAGGAATAGCCCAGACCCATGGTAAGAAATGGTTTGCTGTCATAAGTATGGTGGTATGGTCAGTCATTATTTGCAAGAACTGCAAACCGAAGAGTATGTATGTCAAGGTGAATACGATTGAGATAAGTGTTGCCCATTTGAAGAGTTGGCGTATAGTTGAAGAAAGCATGGTACAGTCTTCAGCACCATGGTATTCTGCACTAAGTGCTTCACCAGCATTTGCCAGTCCGTCCATAAAATAGGAGAAGAGAATGAAGAATTCCATCAGAAGTGCATTTGCGCCTAATATGTCATCGCTCTGGCTTGAACCGGCATATGTGAAGAATGACATAACGCATACCATGCAGATAGTTCGTAGCAGTATATCCGAGTTTATGCTAAGGAACTGTTTCATATGCGTAACACTTAAGGCATTTCCTATCTTTGGCATACCAAGCTTGTCATTTCTCCACAGTTTAATTGCAAATATTGAAGAAATGACCAATCCTCCATAAAGTCCTGATACTGTTCCGGCTGCAACACCTTCAAGTTCCATGTGCATCTTATACACAAAGAAAGTGCTCAGGATAATGTTGAGTATGTTTTGCGTAATTGCAACAAACATAGGTATACGGGTGTTCTGCATTCCTATGAACCATCCAGAAAGAGCGTAGTTGAGTAGCATTGCCGGTGCTCCCCAAATACATATCTTGAAGTATGTTGTAAAATGGGGTAGTACGCTTGCAGACGGCTTCATTAAATAGGTTGCAGTATTGAGCAATGGAGTTTGCAGAATGCATATAATGGTAGCCAGACAAAGGGCAGTGATGACGGAGCGTAGAAGCACGTTGGCACATTCTGTCTTGTTCTTGCCTCCGTGAGCCTGCCCGGCAAGACCTGTCGTGCCCATGCGAAGAAATACGAATATCCAATAGATAATATTAAAGACTGTTCCACCGATAGCAATAGCGCCAATCTGCTCGCTTTGTCCAAGATGCCCTACAATGGTAAGGTCAATCAGTCCCAGTAGTGGCACAGTGATATTGCTTACTACTGATGGAAGCGCAAGTCTTGCTATGGAGCGGTCTATTGTTTTCATTTCCCTTGTAAATCTCTTGCAATTTCAAAGTTACACATTTTATTTGTGATTTGCAATGATTAAACTCTTTAATTGGTTTCTTCCAATATTGCATAGCATTTATGAAAAGAGTGAAGCCACTCAATTGAGTGGCTTCATTATGTCGGGATGACACGGCTCGAACGTGCGACCGCCTGGTCCCAAACCAGGAGCGCTACCAACTGCGCTACATCCCGATTGCTTTTATTTCTAATTGCGTTGCAAAGTTACGGCTTTTTTGTTAAATGACCAAATCTTTTGCTCTTTTTTTCTTATTTGCATATTGTTTTTGGAGTACAGTCTTCTCTGTGTGCAAGTTGGTACGAATTGTAGAGATTATGCCATACACTATAGAATCCGCCGGCAATACTCGTGACAGGTGTGAAGAACGTATATCCCATCCAAATTGCAAAGACTGTGTTTTTTTGTCCGAGGCTTTGCGCTACAGTGACCATCTCGTTGTATTCATAGCTGTTGTCTAGATTGTTTTTTTGATACAACTTGCCTATCCATCTGCCGCATGCGAACTGTATGATGCAAGCCATTAGTGACGTGACAGCAATGCCAAACTGATAAATCCAGGGGCACTGACTGTGTACGATGCTTCGTACCGTAACCGCAATGGCAAGCGCCAGCGCTACAACCCACAGATAAAATGCCATGTCGGGTATGCTTGTCAATCGTTTGGCAAGCGAAGGGATATAATGTCTGACGAAGATAGCTATGAGAAATGGGCAGAAGAGTAGTGGAAAGATCTTGCTCATAATTAGAACTGCGTCAGAAATGAAACTGCTTTCTGCAGACGGGTGTATAAGTGGCACTACGGTTGGAACAGCAATGGCAACGCTGAGATTTATCATTATGGTGTATGTAGTTAGTGTTGCCTGGTTGCCCCCTAGTTTACCTGTGACGACAGCTGCAGCCGTGGCGGTTGGACAAATCATACATATCATCCCGCCTTCTATTACTGGTTTCCAATTACTCTCGGGTATCAAGAGAATCATTACAGTACATAATACAAAGACTCCCAATTGTAGAAGGAGTCCCCACATGTGCCATTTCTGCAAGTGGAGTTGTGATGGTGTTATCTTGAGAAATGTCAGGAAAAGCATTGAGAAGATAAGCAGAGGTTGGACGACGCCGATGATGGTGTGCGCCAACTGATGTGTGCAGTCGAGTGCGTGTATTGATGTGTATGCGAAGTATGCTGCAGCCCCAGTAATCATGGACAGGGGGAGCGTCCATTTCTTTACGAACTCTTTAATCATATTTTTCTTGTTTTATATCGAAATGCATCAGGCGCTATCGCTACAGCCAGGTAATAGGGTAGTAGTGGATAGTTACCAGGCAGTCATAGTGATTGTGTCAGGTTTATCGTGCAAAATTAGTTATTTTTAGTGTGCAAATACATTAACACAATATTTATTTTTTAATTCGGAGTAATTTTAGTAATTTTGTATGAAATTTTAAGACGTATGAATCTTTATCTTCGTTATTTTGACTTAGAGGCTGTTGTTGCCAGTGTTGACAAAGCAGTAGAGTTTCTCTCTTCTATTCCTGAAATAGATGTGGATGATTTTCTCAAGAATGACTTAAATCAGTATTATAACAGCCAGATGCCTTATCCAAAGCGATACAAGGTGTCTGGACGTAACTATTTCATTGTAATAAAGACGACTGCAGAGACGTTGAACGAGTTCAAGGCAAATGCAAGTACACGTTCACCAAAGGAAGAGGAAATGGCAAGAAAGGAAGAAGAGAAGCTTTACATCTCCCAGGAACGTCCGGGATGGTATGATGCTGGAATTCTTTTCCGTCGTGTGGTTCAGATGCCAGACGATGGCAAGTGTCAGTATTTTGATACCGATTTTCGCGTACGTCTGAAGGCGACAAGTATCCAGAACTGTTATGACAGGATTGTTGATCATCTTCGTAACAGACACGATGTGGATCCACGCAGCCAGTTCCCATCCATAAAGGGCAAGAACTTTTCGTGCCAGTATCTTGGCATGTGAGAATGTGCCGATCCTTCGTGAATGGATTTATGCATAGCATATAAAAAACATCCTGCAACAATCATTATTGTGCAGGATGTTTTTTTATTTCTTGATAAGAATATCCTTTAGGTCAAATCCGTCGCAGAATCGGCTTTGGTCTACCGCTCCACGAATGCCGTCCACTCTGCCATTGGCAGTGTACTGCCACATCACCATCTTGATCGGTCCATCTGGTGTCGGAATCTCCTCGCTGTACTTGGCTACCATATATTTGTAGTCGTCAAAATATCCAGCCAGATACTTGTTGTAGAAGTTGACCGATGCATAGATGATAGGTTTGTAGTGATATATCTTCTCAAAGCCCTCCAACCATGCACGTATCTGTTTGTGGAAAACAGGCAGACTTGCCTTGCCTCGTATCTCAATGTCGAGCATTGGAATAAGGTCCTGAGTCTTCATGTCAACGTTTTCGAGGAAGAATTTCAACTGTTCCTCGCCAGAAACACTTGGTCTGAAGAAATGGTACGCACCAACAGGTACACCATATTTGCGTGCTTCGCGGACGTTAAAAAGGAATGTGTTGTCAAATACGCTTGTATTCTCGGTTGCCTTGCAGTATGCATAATGTACTCTGCCGTCGTGTGCAATGGCTTTCCAGTTGATTTGTCCCTGATAGTGTGACACGTCGATACCGCCTCGTTCGGATGCGGTGTGGTTGTATGTCATCTCCAGTACAACAGGCTTTCCAAGTTCTCTTACTGGTGCAAGAGGCTTGTGTGGCCGTTGGGGATGCAGTCGTGTGTCGGGAACAGGCATCGTAGGGCGCAACTCATCTTTGTTGGTTTTCTTGCCACCAGCCCATGTGTGCTGTGGCGTAAGAAAAACCAATAAGAATATAAGTGTGGTGAGAATACGTGTCATTTCTTACTTTATCTCGATTTCCTCCTTCATGTCAATCTCCTGTCCCTCGTTGTCAAGGAACTGATACTGAAGGAATGCGAACATCTGGTTTGGTACAATCTTGAATTGGAATCCGTAGTGCAGCATCCATTGAAGTTTAATGGAGAAAAGTCCCTTTGTTATGTATGCGTATACATAAGGATGAACCTGCAGTGTGAATTTCTTGATTTTCAGTGTGTGCGTAAGCATGTCAATCTTGTGCTCCAGTTGGTCGACAAAGAGCAGACTGCTCTTGATTGTGCCTGTGCCGTGGCATGTAGGACAAGCCTCGTCGACATCTACGTCTGTAGCGGGGCGGACACGCTGGCGTGTAATCTGCATCAATCCAAACTTGCTCAGTGGCAGTATGTTGTGCTTTGCGCGATCCGACTTCATGTTCTCACACATTCTCTCGTACAGTTTCTGGCGGTCTTCGGCAGTATTCATATCAATGAAGTCGACAACGATGATGCCGCCCATATCGCGCAGTCGCAGTTGTCGTGCCAACTCGTCGGCTGCTCCCAGATTGACATCAAGCGCATTGGCTTCCTGTCCTTTTTCCGACCTGGTGCGATTTCCGCTGTTGACGTCCACTACATGCAGTGCCTCTGTGTGTTCAATGATGAGATAGGCACCATGCTTGTAGGAGATGGTCTTGCCGAATGAAGACTTGATTTGTCGAGTTATGTCGAAATTGTCAAATATGGGTAGTGAACCCTTGTATTGCTTGACGATGCCGGCTCTTTCTGGTGCTATGAGTTCAACGTAGCTCTTCAGCTCCTGGAACACAGCAGCGTCGTTAACGTAGATGTTTTCGTATGATGGATTGAAAAGGTCGCGCAGGAGTCCTACTGTTCGGCTCTGCTCCTCGCTGACCAAAAGGGGCAGGTCTTTTGATTTCATGACTTTGATCATGGCATCCTCCCACTTCTCCACCAATACCTTCATCTCGGCATCCAGTTCCTCTACGCGCTTGCCTTCGGCAACTGTGCGTACAATCACACCAAAGCCCTTTGGCTTGATGCTCTGGATGATTTGTTTAAGTCTGGCACGTTCCTGTCCCGACTTAATTTTTGATGAGACATTGACCTTTTCGGCAAAAGGCATCAGCACGAGATATCGTCCTGGGAAACTGAGTTCGCAAGTCAGTCTTGGTCCCTTTGTGCTGATTGGTTCTTTGACAATCTGTACGAGTACCTCCTGTCCTGGCTGCAATGTGGTCTGCACGCTTCCGTCTTTAGGCAGTTCCGGTTGCAGTGCCACCTTGCTTATGGGGTAGAGGTTCTTCTTGTCGCTCAACACACGTTTCAGATACTTCTGCTGTGTGTTGAAGTTTGTTCCTAAATCAAGATAATGAAGAAATGCATCGCGTTCGTATCCGACGTTGATAAAGCAGGCATTCAGTCCTGGCATAAGCTTTCGGACCTTTGCCAGATAAACATTGCCTACACTGAAGGAGACGCTTTGTCCCTCCTCCTGATATTCCACCAGTCGCTTGTCTTCGGTGAGTGCAATGGCTATCTTGTTGGGTTGTACGTTAACAAATACTTCGCTTGTCATTTCTGTCTATTTCTCATAATTACAATTAAAGAACAAACCCTTCGCTAAGTTCACTATGTTATAGTTGAGCTAACGTGTGAGTTTGTTCCTTATTCTTTTGTCTCACAGAGCTAATCACTTTCTCTGAAGAGGTTAGGGCAAATGTTTATTATTTGCTCTTATGTCTGTTCTTACGCAGTCTCTTCTTACGCTTGTGAGTAGCCATCTTGTGTCTCTTGTGCTTCTTTCCGTTTGGCATAATTTTAGTTTTTTTATGGTTAATAATTTACAAAGAATCAATTTTGTACTGAACGGAGTATATACGTTCGGGATGCAAAATTACAATTATTTTTTGAGACGTAAAAGTTATGACGGACTTTTTTTCAAAAAATAAGTTTAATGCTTCATTTTTATCGTTCCTGATAGCAATTGCCACTCCTGTTGCCAGATATGATTGTTGTTACTAATGACTTTTACATCTTAGTGTTTGCAGGGTTGTCGCCCATGTTTAATTGCTTTGTTTGTAATGAATTCACTTTCTTAGGCTAAAATTTGCCGAAATGGGCGGAAATGAGTAATTTTGCATTATTAAATGAATGAAATAGATAATAGTTATGTCTTTGAATAAGGTAATGCTTATAGGCAATGTGGGTGTTGAGCCTGAGGTAAAATATGTAGATCGAGGTGTTGCTGTGGCACAGGTGCGTCTGGCAACAACCGAGCGTGGCTATACTCTGGAGAATGGCACTCAGGTGCCCGACCGTACCGAGTGGCACAATGTTGTGCTGTGGCGCAAGCAGGCTGAACTGGTGGAGAAGTATGTGCACAAGGGCGACAAGCTCTATGTTGAAGGCAAGATTCACACGCGTTCGTACGACGATAAAAATGGAGTGAAGCGTTATGTTGTTGAGATTTGGGCAGAAGCAATAGAGTTGCTGACCCCAAAGGCAACCACAGAGCCAACAGTATAGCTTTGTTGAACACCACAGATTCATGATAACAGTTTTAGATCCAGGCCTCAGTGCCTATATAGCCTTAGGAATAAGCATATTGTTGCTGATATGCTCAGGTTTTGTGTCGGCAAGTGAGATTGCCTTTTTTTCTTTATCCCCAGCAGACATAAGCGACATTGAGGAGTTGAAGCATTCCTCAGACAGCAAGATTCTGCGTTTGCGCGAGCACAGTGAGCATTTGTTGGCAACCATCCTAATATCCAACAATTTTGTTAATGTGTCGATAGTCCTTTTGCTTGATTTTTTCTTCATGCATTGGCTCAAGTTCGAGAATGCCGAGGTGCTCCAGTTCCTTTTGATAACGGTGGTGCTGACCTTTGTGCTGTTGCTTTTTGGAGAGATAATTCCAAAGATTTACTCTAAGCAGCATAGTCTGAAGTTCTGCCGAATGGTGGCTTCTGTGTTCGTGCTGCTCGACTGTATATTCCATCCTTTGGCGTTTCTTCTTGTTGGTTCTAAGAAGATTACGTCGCGCATTGTCTCACACGACGCCCAGTCACTCACAGTCGACGAGTTGGAACAGGCACTCGAGTTGACCGACAAGGACGAGATAGCCGAGCAAAGCAGCATGCTTGAGGGCATCATTCGTTTTGGAGGCGAGATGGCAAAGGAGGTGATGACTCCTCGTGTCGATATGGTAGACCTTGAGGTTCATACTCCTTTTTCAGAGGTGCTTAAGTGTATTGTTGAGAACAACTACAGTCGAATTCCAATCTATCAGGACAACGAGGACAATATAAAGGGAGTACTCTATATCAAGGATCTTTTGCCACACCTCAACAAGGCGGCTTTCCGTTGGCAGTCGCTCATTCGTCCGCCATATTTTGTCCCCGAGACAAAAATGATAGACGATCTGCTTAGAGAGTTCCAGACCAACAAGGTTCACATAGCTATTGTGGTCGATGAGTTTGGAGGAACAAGCGGAATTGTTACAATGGAGGATATCATAGAGGAGATAGTGGGCGAGATAAGCGACGAGACAGACGAGGAGGAGAAACCCTTTGTGCGCTTGAACCAGAATACCTATCTCTTTGAGGCCAAGACCTTGCTGTCAGATTTCTACAAGCTGCTGGATGTAGACGAAGACAAGTTCGAGTCGGCAGAGGGAGAGGCTGATACGCTGGCAGGCTTGTTGCTTGAGTTGAAGGGCGACTTCCCCAAGTTGCACGAAAAGATTAAGTTCCAGAACCTTACGTTCGAAGTTATGGAAATGGACGAACGTAGAATAGTAAAGATAAAGGTTGTGGTTTCAGCCGGCTGATTGCCTTTCAAATGTCAGCCTGAAACAGGTAAGTGTCTGTGCATAAATTGTTGGATGCAAGCGTAAATCCAGTTTTCCCTTTCACGAATAATGCCCATGAAGGTTTTCTGTTTTTGACCTTCATGGGCATTTCTTTTATATGTGAGAGATTCAGCATTGTTTGGAATGCCGTTTCCCTCTTGTCAGTATTTCATTCCTGCTTTGGGTTTTGACTTGCCGTCAGCAATGACCTGCATTGCTCGTTGCACGGTTGGGTCGAACTGATTCAGGAATTCTCGGTGTTCCTGTGTGCTCTTGGCATTGTAGATGATGCCTCCTATGATGGCTCTCTCGAATAGAAGTCGACTCTTCTGCAGCATCAGGTTGCGTCGCTGCAGTCCGGCAAGGGCGGCATGCTGTGCGAACTTGTCAAGCAGATTCTGCTTGCGCAGATACTTCTCGAGGTCGGCAGTCTTGCTGAAGTGATCCAGCTTGTCGCGGTTGTCGTCGGTATAGTCGAAGGTAAACTGGCGCACGTATCCGTCGATTATTGCCTCCTTGTAGTAGCTTGTCATCTGAGTTGTATCTTCAGGAACAAAGATGTCGGGAGTGATGCCACCGCCACCATATACGGCTCTGCCCAGTGTGGTGTGGAATTCTTCTCCTTTCTGCTTTATGCTGTCGCCAGAGAAGTATTCTCCGCGTTCGTAACGCTCTATGAGTTCCATTTCATACTCCTCGTCGTGTCCGGGAATGTATGGTTTCTGTATGCATCTGCCCGATGGAGTGTAGTAGCGGGCAATGGTTAGGCGTATGCTCGAACCGTCCTTGAAGTCCATTGGCTGCTGTACCAGTCCCTTGCCGAATGTGCGTCGTCCTATGATGGTGGCTCTGTCGTTGTCCTGCATTGCACCGCTGAATATCTCACTTGCCGAGGCAGACCCCTCATCCACCAGTACAACAAGAGGAAGTTTCTGGAACGCTCCTCGTCCGTCGCTGTAGTAGTCCTCTCTTGGGCTTTTTCTACCTTCTGTATAGACAATCAACTTGTTCTTTTGCAGGAACTCGTTGGCCATCTGTATGGCTATGTGCATGTAGCCTCCTCTGTTTCCGCGCAGGTCAACAATAAGATTCTTCATACCCATCACGTTGAGTTCAGCCAGCGCCACCACAAACTCGTTGTATGTCTGTTCGCCGAAGCTCTCCACGCTGATGTATCCGGTCTCGTCGCTTATCATATAACTGACATCGACACTGTGCACGGGTATGTCTCCTCTGGTGACATTGAAGTAGATTGGTTTCTTCTCCCTTCTTCTCAGTACTCCAAGTCTCACCGTGGTTCCCTTTTCACCCTTGAGTTTCTTCATCACCTCAGTGTTGGCCATACCCACCAGCGTGTCATTGTTGGCTGTAATGATCCTGTCGCCAGGCATCAAGCCGACCTTTTCTGATGGTCCTCCCTTTATAATCTGCATGATGGTAACAGTGTCCTTTTGCATCGAGAAACTTACACCGATACCACTGAACGAGCCTTTCAGTTCGTCGTTGGCAGACTGTGCATCGGCTGCGCTGATGTAGCTGGAGTGGGGGTCCAGTTCTTTCAGTATTAGCGGTATGGCACTCTCCATTATGCTGTCCATATTGACATCGTCAACATAACTGTTCTGTATTGCCTCGAGCAGATTGCCCAGCTTGTTGGCACCTCCGTTAATGATACTCAGTTTGCCACCGGCAAAGTGTCGCGAGTAGAATAGTCCGAGCAGGATGCCCAATACGACGCATATTGCCATAATCAATGGCGAGAATCTATGCTTATTCACAATATATATAAATTAGGTGTATATTAATATTTGTTTTTATGCAAAGTGTCAGTCCTCGACGGCCAAGTGCGAAACCTCGATGCCAGCTCGCTTCAGCAGGTCTATACCGTCCGACAGTCGGTATTCGCGTGCATAGATAACCCTCTTGATGCCAGCCTGGATGATTAGTTTCGAGCATTCTATGCATGGTGAGTCAGTGACATAGAGTGTAGCTCCGTCGCTGTTGTTGTTCGAGCGTGCTATTTTTGTTATGGCGTTGGCCTCGGCATGCAGCACGTACGGCTTGCTGACGTTGTTCTCATCTTCGCAAACGTTTTCGAATCCTGTTGGCGTGCCGTTGTATCCGTCGCTGATTATCATCTTGTCCTTGACAATCAGTGCTCCCACCTTGCGACGCTCGCAGTAGCTGTTCTCGCTCCATATAGTTGCCATGCGCAGATAGCGCTTGTCCAGTTCAGTCTTTTTGTCTTCCATAATTGTATGTGTATTTGCGTTCTTGTACCTGAAAGGTCATCAATGGATAACTTTGTGAGTTTTTTTGTTTGCAATCAGATTGTTCTGCTGCCTTTCGCCACCACTTGCATTCAGATTATTCCGTTACGTTTTAGTAGGGCATCGATGGTTGGCTCGCCTCCTCTGAAGCGTCTGTATAGTGTCATTGGCGGTTCGGTTCCTCCCTTCGAGAGAATCTCGTTGCGGAAACGAGATGCAGTCTCCCTGTTGAAGATTCCTTCTTTCTGGAATATGCTGAAGGCGTCTGCCTCCAAAACCTCAGCCCACTTATAGCTGTAGTAGCCTGCCGAATAGCCTCCGCTCATTATGTGACCGAACTGCACCGACATGCATGTTCCTGGAACTGACGGCAGCAGTCTGGTGCGCTCCATAGCCTTTCTCTCGAACTCCTCCACGTTTCCCTCGAAGTCATCCTCGAGTGTGTAATAAGCCATGTCCAGAAGTCCGAAACTGAGCTGACGTATGCATGCGTATGCCACGTTGAAGTTGCGGCTTTTGCGTATGCGGTCTATCAGCTCCTGTGGTATTGGTTCGCCAGTCTGGTAGTGTCGCGCAAAGGTGTTCAGGAATTCTGGCTCGACGGCATAGTTCTCCATAAACTGCGATGGCAGTTCCACGAAGTCCCAGTACACGTTTGTGCAGCTGAGCGATTCGAATCTCACCTTCGAGAACATGCCGTGCAGTGCGTGTCCGAACTCGTGCAGGAACGTCTCCACCTCGTCCAGTGTGAGCAGGGCAGGGGTGTTCTCGGTGGGTTTGGTGAAGTTCATGGTCACGCTAACCAGAGGTCGGCTGTCGTGCATGGCGCCTCCCTTGCATTTTTCCATATACTGTTCCTTGTATGTGGTCATCCATGCACCGCTCTGCTTTGACTTGCGTGGATGGAAGTCGGTGTACAGTATGGCAAGGAATTCTCCGTTCTCGTCCTTAACCTCCCATGCCTCCACGTCCTTGTGGTACACCTGTATGTCGCTCCGTTTGTGGAATGTGATGCCATACAATCGTGTTGCCAGTCCGAACACTCCCTTTATTACCTGGCTCAGTTCGAAATAGGGGCGCAGCATTTCTGCATCGATGTTATAGCGTTCCATCTTGAGCTGATGGCTGTAGAAGGCAAAGTCCCATGGCATCAGCTGGAAGTCGTCGCCTTCCTTCTTTCTGGCAAGTGCCTCAATCTCGGCTACTTCCTTTTGTGCAGCAGGCAGGTATGCGTCCAGCAGTTTGTTGAGCAGGTTGCCCACGTTATCAGTGTTTTCTGCCATTCTGCGTTTCAAGGCAAATTCTGCCCAGTTCCTGTAGCCCAGCAGTTGAGCCTTCCTGCGTCTCAGGTTGACAATCTGGCGTACAATCTCCTCGTTGTTGTATTCGTTGTCGTGAGTGCAGAGAGTGTTCTTTGCCATAAACATCTGCTTTCTCAGTTCGCGGTCCTCGCAGTATGTCATGAATGGGGTGAACGATGGTGCGTGCAGTGTGAACACCCATCCCTCCTTTCCGTTCTCCTTGGCAGCCATGCTTGCTGCGTCGAGTGCAGTCTGTGGCAGTCCCTTCAGTTTGTCGGTGTCGGTAATGTGAAGCGTGAAGAGATTAGTGTCTTTCAATTCATTCTGAGAGAATTGCAGAGTCAGCATAGACAACTGCTGATCGAGTTTGCGGAATGTTTCCTTGTCTTCCTTGCTCAGTGTGGCTCCGTTTCGCTCGAATGCCTCGTACAGATTGTCCAGCAACATCTGTTCCTCGGTGGTCAGTGGACGGTGGTTCTCCTTCAGTTTCTTGACACGCTCGAAGAAACGCTCGTTCAGCATTATGTTGTTGCCGTGTTCCGTTAGCAGTGGCGACATTTTCTGTGCCAGTTCGTCCAGTTCGTCGCTGGTGTTGGCGCTCAGCAGGTTAAAGAAAGTGCTGGTCACACGACTCAGTGTCTTGTCGTCGTCAGTGTCTATGGTGTTCTCGAAGGTTGGCTCCTCTGGGTTGTTCAGCATGCGTTCCAGGTCCTCGTCCTCGCGTTTCATGCCCTCCATTATCGCCTCCTCGTAGTCTTCGAAGTGTATCTGCTCAAATGGTACACTCTCGAATGGAGTGCTGTATTTTTCTAAAAAAACATTTGCCATAAAAAGTTTCCGTTTCTTTATTTGCCTATTTGAATTCTATTTCGTTTGGTCTCATTGTCAGCTTGCCTTCGGACGCCAGTTCATGAAGGTGCCTTGATATGGTTCGTCGTGTCTCACCGAGATAGTTGCCCAGGTCCTCCATTCTTATGTGCAGGGTGTGCTGTGGATGTTGGCTTTCGCCCGATGTTCCGAATCTCATTATCCTGTCCTTCATCGACATTGGCGTTGGTGCCTCTCTGTCCATCTGTTTTGTATATTTCAGCGAGATGTGGTTCAGGAAGTTGATCCTCCACACCGGCACGTGCATCAGCGTCTGCCTAATGTCTTTCTTGCTGATGAGCAGTACCTTGCACGTTGTCTTTGCCTTGTATGTTCTGCGGTAGCGGCATTCCAGACCGTGCAGTTGTTCGGGTTCGATGATGTGTTGCGCATCTATCGTCTCGGTAACCTCGTAGTCCTTGCCCCTGCTCGTTATCCACATCTGACCTTCGTACAGCACAGCTATGTGGTTGCACTGCTCGCCCTCTCTGATGAAGAACTGTTCGGGTTCCAGATTTATCCATCTCAGATGCACCCTCTCAGTTATGGTGGCAAGGTCCTCGCCGCTTATTCCCCTGAAGAGCGGTATGGACGTTAGCTTGTCGTATAGTTGTGCGATGTTCATTATGTAGCGAGCTTGTCATTGGTGCTTCGTGTGGGCAGGGTCAGATGCCCTTTCTGAAAACCTTGTTGTTGCCGTTTTCGTTGTATATGATGTACGCCTTCAGTTGTGGCTCGTGTTTCAGAACCTCCTGAGCCTTCTGCAGACCCATAACCATGAACGATGTTGCAAAGGCGTCGGCTTCGGCACATGATGGGGCAAAGACCGTGGCGCTCAGGATGCTGTGCTGCACTGGGTATCCCGTGTGTGGGTCTATGGTGTGCGCTATGCGTTGTCCGTCCTTGGTTGTGTAGTAGTTTCGGTAGTTTCCGCTTGTAGCCATTGCCTGATTGGTCATCTTCAGCACCTCCTGCATCTCTTCGTCGTCAAGGCTCTGGTCCTCTTCGGGTTTGTTCACGCCCACTCTCCATAGGCCACCCTTGTCGTTGATTCCTTCAACCACTACTTCGCCTCCAATCTCAATCATGAAGTTTTTCACTCCGTGAGAGCGGAACACGTTTGCCACAACGTCGCATCCGAATCCCTTTGCGATGGCGCTGAAGTCCATCACCATGCGCTTGTCGTCCTTCTTCACCATGTGGTTGGCTATGCTGATGCGCTGCCATCCGATGAGGTCCTTCAGGCTGTCCACGGCTGCCGAGTCGGGCAGTGCTCCGTTCTTGTAGCCGAAGCCCCATGCGTTGACCAGTGGAGCCACCGTCACGTCAAAGCATCCGTCGGTCTTCTGGCTGACAGTCTGTGCCAGAGCGAACACCACCTCCAGGAGCGAGTCTGTTTTGTTGCTCTCGTTCTGGTTGATGCGGCTTACTGCCGATTTGGGATTGAACATCGACAGCGATGCGTCTACCTTGTTAAGAGCCTCTTCCATCTCTGCCTTCAAGTCCGTGTCCGACTCATATATGGCGTGATAGAATGTTCCGAACACGGCTCCCTGGTCTCTCTTCCAGTTGCTGTTCGTTTCGGGTTGTGTGTGGTCTCGTCGTATGGCGTAGATCGTACCTATGATAAGCAGGATGAGGAAAGGTATCCTCCATGTCCATGGTTTCTCCTTGAGAATCATTGTTTTCTGTTATTGTTTGATGTCTATAAATTCTTCTTCTTGTTCTTCTTGAAAATGAAGGAGTCCAGGTCGAACATGACGTTGACCATGCCTCCCCACGTGGTGCCTCCGTTCTTGCCGAATCCAGGTGTGTACCATGGTTCACCTCTCTCGTCGAACGAGTTGGACAGTCGCGCCTTGTATCTCAGGTTCCATCCCAGTCGCACAAAGCTCCACAATTTTGTCTCTACGCCCACGTTTATCTCCAGCCAGTGCATCTTGCCGTCCATATCCTCAATCTGCAGTGGTGTGTGGTCGTCGTATACAACATCTCCGAAGTCGGGGTTTGAATAGTCGTAGTTGAACGACGAGAAAGCATATCGCAGACCCACGAAGAGACGGTTGCCGTTGCGCTTCTTTGTCAGGTTGTAGTCGCCTCCAACCCTGAAGTATGGCGCCCTGGTGTGGAACTTCGTGGCTTGTTCGTTGCCTTCGCGGTCGCACTGGCCGATGCCGAGTTCCACGACAGGAAAGTATTTCTCCAGGATGTTCAGTCGTCCGTTCACCTCCATGTTGGCAAAGCGTGCGTTGGTGAGCATCATTCCGAAGCCAACCATGTCCACACCTACACCCAAGCCGTTAAGAACCTTGGCAGGAGGCATCTCCTGTTCCACCCTGTACTTGCTCGTCTTGGCGCAGGCAGGTATGGCAATCAGGCTACTCAGCAGCAGTGTGCAGATAAATCTTGATGTTCTCTCCATTGTTGTAGATTACTGACGGTGAGGTTATTCTGACGGAGTCGATCACGTTGTTCGTGGAGCTTACTCCTGTTATCTCGTGAAACATATTTACCGGACAGTCCAGACTCTCGAAGTGCTCGCGGTTCGTCTTGCTGATGTATATGATGTCCTTCAGTTCATATCCTCTGCCCGAAATCCTGAGACAGAGCGTGTCGCAGTCGTTGTGGTAGCTGAGTGGCAGACCAACACTGTGCGTCTTCAGCCCCTTGTTGTAGAGTATGCTGTCTGTGCCGGCTGCCGTGACGGTCAGCGTGTCTGTTATCTCCACAGACAGGCCGTTGTTGTCGTAGAAAGCCATCTGGCACAGCACGGTGTTGTAGAGCGTGCAGTCTACCGAGTCGCAGCTGCTGAAGCCGAGACACGCCATGACGATTGTTGCTATGTACTTGATTCTTTTCACAAACTGATGATATGTTTATTTTGTGTGGAGATTAGAACTCCTCGGCTATTTGGTACTTGTTTCTCTCTTGCGAGTTGCGGCTTATCATTTCGCCAAGGAATCCTGCCACAAAGAGCTGTGTGCCAAGCACCATCGTTGTCAGCGCAATGTAGAAGTAGGGCGATGACGTAACCAGAGGGTGGGGGATGCCTCTCAGCAGACAGTACATCTTGGTGGCGCCAACCACCAGCACAGCCAAGAATCCGAGCATGAACATTATGCTGCCCAGGAATCCGAACACGTGCATCGGCTTCTTGCCGAACGTGCTGAGGAACCACAGCGTTATAAGGTCCAGATATCCGTTCACGAAGCGGTTCCATCCCATGAACTTCGATTTGCCATGCTTGCGTGCCTGGTGGTGTACCATTTTCTCGCCGATTCTTCCAAAACCAGCCTCCTTGGCAAGGTAGGGTATGTAGCGGTGCATCTCGCCGAACACCTCTATGTTCTTTACCACCTCCTTGCGGTATGCCTTCAGTCCGCAGTTGAAGTCGTGCAGGTTGCCGATACCGCTCACCTTGCGCGCCGTTGCGTTGAATAGTTTGGTTGGAATGGTCTTGCTAAGCGGGTCGCCCTGACTGCGGTTCATCTTGTATCCGCTCACCAGGTCGTATCTGTCCTCGACAATCATGCGTCGCAGTTCGGGAATCTCGTCGGGCGAGTCCTGCAGGTCTGCGTCCATTGTTATCACTACGTCGCCCTGAGCTCTCTCAAAACCGCAGAACAGGGCAGGGCTCTTGCCGTAGTTCCTGCGGAAACGTATGGCGTGTACTTCGGGAAACTCGCTCTGCAGGTCGAGGAGCACCTTCCACGAGTTGTCCGTCGAACCGTCGTTGACGAAAATTATTTCATAGGTGAAACTGTTCTCGTCCATCACCCTCTTTATCCATGCATGCAGCTCCCTCAGCGACTCGTCCTCGTTGTACAGGGGCACTACTACTGTTATATCCATATCCTTATTGTATATTTTTGTTTTTTTTGTAAGTCAAGGTCATCACCGCCGAGATTACGGAGAAGAAGAAAGCCAGAAGCAGGTTCATCGACATGGCGCTCATCGTCATGTCCTTGGCACTGATTGTTGCCATATCCTCCAGCACCAGCTTCATCTGGTCCAGCATGTCAGTTGCATTGACTTCCTTGTATGCGTTGACAATCTCTTCCGAGTTCAGCATCGTGAACATCTTCTCGCACATCTGTCCGTTGTCCAGAAAGGCGAAGTACACATACTGCACTATGGTGCAAATCAAAACGGTGCACATAAACGTGTACCACGTCAGCCACCATGCACGCAGAAAGGTCACGTCGGCATTCTCTTCCCTGTATCGGCGTGTCTTGTTCCCTACGACGAAAATCGAGGAAAGCCCGATGAAAGGAGCGATGTTGCTCATCATCGAGGGGAATCCGTAGACCGTCAACAGGAAGCTTGCCGCCCATATTGCGCCACCCACCAGTCCAAGGTGCATGGCGTAGGCTCTTGCTTTTCTATAATCGAATGTATCCATAATTGTTTGCAAAGTTACAAAAAAAACACTCACACTTCCGCGCGTGTGTACATCTTTTTGCATTATTAACGTAAATTGACAAAAAAATAAAAAAGTTAAGGAAATGTTTGGCTATTCGGCAAAAACACACTAACTTTGCACCAGCAAAATGGGAAAGTCCTGTACGGCATGCTCCCTCGGAACTCCCCCAGGGCTTGACCGCAGCAAGGGTACTTGGTTGTAGCGGCGCGATTCAGTTAGCTTTCCCACCCGCCTCTTTAGCTCAGTTGGCCAGAGCACGTGATTTGTAATCTCGGGGT
>CAMAFX010000045.1 GCA_945833925.1 uncultured Prevotellaceae bacterium | reverse complement strand
AATGAATATGAATCCTACATACTCATTGACTTCAACGAGGCATCTGACGAGGTTAAATCCTTGTTCAATGACCTAATGAACAAGGATTATATCTTTCTTCAGCTGCAAGCACTGTATAACGTAGTATTGAAAGAGCGAAAGTCTGTCATTATTTTCGATGAGGTGCAGAAATGCCCCCTTGCCAGACAAGCAATAAAATACCTTGTTAAGGACGGTCGTTACGATTACATTGAAACAGGTTCTCTCATCAGCATAAAAAAGAACACGAAGAACATCACGATTCCAAGTGAGGAGGAGCGTGTCACTCTTTACCCGATGGATTATGAGGAATTCAGATGGGCTTTGGGAGACGAGGCAACAGTACCTTTGCTTCGAACTTTCTATGAAAAGCGACTCCCGCTTGACAGAGCTCATCGCGACAAGATGCGTGATTTCAGATTATACATGCTGGTTGGAGGTATGCCTCAAGCCGTGAATGCATATATTGAAACCAACAATTTCAGTATGGTGGATCATGCAAAGCGCGGCATCATTAAAGTTTATCAAGACGATTTTCAGAAACTTGACGAGACAGGTCGCCTGGAAACGCTCTTTATGGAAATCCCGTCTCAACTCAGCCAAACAAACAACCGCTATAAACCATACTCCGTGCTAGGTGATGTTGATGACGATAAACTGCTGGAATTGCTGAAAGACCTTGAAGACAGCAAGACGACACTCTTCTCCTATCATTCCAATGACCCTAACGTAGGCATGTCGCTGACCAAAGACAGTTCTAAGTTTAAGATATTCTGTGCAGACACCGGACTGTTCGTAACACTTGCATTTTGGGACAAAGAACATACAGAGAACGTCATCTACCAGAAACTGCTGAATGATAAACTGAGTACCAATCTGGGCTATGTCTATGAGAATATCATTGCACAAATGCTGGCTACTTCAGGAAACAAGCTGTTCTACTACACATGGTCCAAAGACGAGAATCACAATTATGAGATTGATTTCCTCCTCTCACGAGGCGCAAAGCTTCATCCGATTGAGGTCAAATCTTCTGGTTACAGGTCTCACAAATCTCTCGATGTATTCTGCAAGAAGTTTTCACACATAGTCGAACGACGGTATCTGATTTACACAAAGGATTTGAATAAGGATGAAGATACTATTCTGCTTCCAGTTTACATGACACCTTTCTTATAAGGTTACTTGCAACGATAGATGTTCACCTCCTACGAAATCAAATGCAGTATGTTCTCTCAATTCTTAGAAATATCTTCTCGGTTAATCAATGCAGACAAGGCCAATGGTGTAAAACGCTTACTTTTTCGCCATAATATATTGAGCATATGATCTCAATATTTAACGAAACAACCATCAAAATGAAAGAACGAAAGAGCATATTAAAAAGATTAATAGAGGTTATATGTTTCTTTTAAACTGGCTTAAATACTATAGTTTCACCTGATTTTAGCCTTCTTGAAACAGTACACAAATTTACGTTAAAGTATGTTATAAAACAAACCTTGTTCTTTTTTTGAACAGCATTGGCGAAATTTTATCCTTCTGTTTCGAAAAATTCTTTGTACCTTTGCAACCGTTTTCGTGTACAGATACACATTATTATAAATTAAGGTAAAAGAAATATTAAATCGTTTATAATTATGAAATTCAGAAATGCAACTACTCTGGCACTTGTCAGTGCAGCAGTCATGATGTCGTCATGTGGCGGAAAAAAACAGATGCAAACGCCAGCAGCAAACTTCGAGACAACAACAGTAAGCACAAAAACCATAACTATCGACAACAAGTATAGTGCTACTATCAGGGGTTGTCAGGACGTTGACGTATATCCACAGGTTGGCGGAACACTCCAAAAGCTTTGTGTAACTGAAGGTCAGAAGGTGACAAAGGGACAGACTCTTTTCATCATCGATCAGGTTCCCTATCAGGCAGCTCTCAACACAGCTGAAGCTTCCTTGAAGGCAGCAAAGGCATCACAGTCTACAGCCCAGCTTAATTACAACAGCAAGAAGACCTTGTTCGACCAGCACGTTGTCAGCGACTTTGACGTACAGACAGCACAGAATACTCTGCTCAGCGCCAACGCACAGGTGGCACAGGCTGAGGCACAGGTTGTAAATGCACGCAACAATCTCAGCTACACCGTAGTAAAGAGTCCTTCCAACGGAGTTGTAGGTACACTGCCCTATCGTCAGGGTGCGCTTGTCAGCGCTGCGATGCAGCAGCCTTTGACAACAGTCAGCGACAACAGCAAGATGTATGTATACTTCAGCATCAACGAGTCTGCACTGCTCAGTATGGCACGTCAGCACAACGGCGACATCGACGCAGCAATTGCTGCACTGCCACAGGTCAAGCTCCAGTTGGTTGACAAGAGCGTTTATGATTTGACAGGTACCGTCGAGAGCGTAAGTGGTGTTGTTGACCGCAGCACTGGTACAGTCCAGCTCCGCGCTGTCTTTGACAATCCCAAGAAGCTCCTTCACAGTGGTTCTACAGGCGTTGTGCTTATGCCTCAGAAGTATGAGGATGTAATCTGCATTCCTGCCAGTGCTGCCGTTCAGAGCCAGACAAAATACATTGCATATACCGTTGACAAAGATAACATCGCACACAGTCGCGTTATCGAGGTCAGCACACAGCACACAGGCGACGAATACATCGTTCTCGACGGTTTGAAGAAGGGCGAGGTTATCGTAGCTTCGGGTGCGGCTATGATAAAGAACGGCCAGAACATCAAGCCTAACAAGTAAAGTTAACTGGACTGAGAACTGGACAAACTATTCAATCAGGTTTTCAGTTTTTGCAAGATCAAGTAACATTAATCTCAAACAAACAAGAATTGAGTAATAATGAAAGAAAATATATTTATCAAACGACCAGTGATGGCTATGTCTATCGCCATCATGATGCTGTTGGTAGGTGCAATCAGCTATAAGTCACTGCCTCTGGAATCATACCCAGACATTGCCCCTCCAACCATCACCGTAAGCGCCACCTACACCGGTGCCAGCGCAGATGCTGTGATGAATGCCGTTATCCAGCCATTGGAGGAGAATATCAACGGTGTAGAGAACATGCTCTATATGACCTCAACTGCCACCAACTCAGGTAGTGCTACCATCACAGTTTATTTCAAGCAGGGAACAAACCCCGATATGGCGGCAGTCAACGTACAGAACCGCGTAGCGCGTGCACAAGGTCTGTTGCCAGCCGAGGTAACACGTATCGGTGTCCAGACCATGAAGCGCCAGACATCGTTCCTGCAGATCAACGCATTGACCTGTACCAATGGTGCATACGACGAGGACTTTATTGCCAACTACCTCGACATCAACGTCGTGCCACAGATTAAGCGTCTGGAAGGTGTGGGTGATGTGATGATGATGGGTGGTACCTACGCCCTCCGTATCTGGGTAAAGCCCGACGTAATGGCACAGTATGGTCTTGTCCCCAGCGACATTACCAACATCCTTGGAGAGCAGAACCTTGAGTCGCCTACCGGTCAGTTGGGCGAGCGCCCCTTGCGCAGCCACCTGAACGAAGGTGTAGATGGTCTCTACCAATACACCATGCGCTATACTGGTCGTCTGAAAGACATCGAAGCATTCGAGAACATCGTTGTGATGGCTAAGCCTGATGGATCCATTCTTCATTTGAAGGACATTGCAGACATAGAGATTGGTGCTCAGAGCTATGCTTTCAATGGTGAGAACAATGGTAAGACTGCCGTTTCGTTCATGTGCTATCAGCTTGCCGGTGCAAATGCGAAGGAGACAAACGACCGCGTTACCAACCTTGTCAACGAATTGGGCAAAGACCTGCCCGAAGGTCTGGAATTCGTCAACATGATGAGTTCTAACGACTTCCTCCTGGCGTCAATTGCAAACGTAGAGGAGACACTTATCATCGCCATCATTCTGGTGGTCATCGTGGTGTATTTCTTCCTCCAGAGCTTCCGTGCCACCCTTATTCCTACTATCAGCATCATAGTTTCACTTGTAGGAACCTTTGCCTGCATGAGTATTGCAGGATTCACGCTAAACCTGTTGACGCTGTTCGCTCTGGTACTTGCTATCGGTACCGTTGTAGACGATGCAATCGTTGTGGTAGAGGCAGTACAAGCCAAGTTTGACGCCGGATATGTCAAGCCATACGATGCTACCAAGGATGCCATGCACGACGTTACCATGGCCGTAATCTCATGTACATTTGTCTTTATGGCCGTGTTCATCCCCGTCAGCTTCATGCCTGGCACATCAGGTATTTTCTACACACAGTTCGGTGTGACACTGGCAACTTCCGTAGGTCTGAGCTGCGTCAGTGCACTTGTCCTCTGCCCTGCCCTTTGTGCAATGATGATGCGTCCACAGAGCGAGGAGCGCAAAAAGGGACTTTTCGGAACCATCAACTATCGTGTCCGCCTGGCATACGAGGCAACATACGAAGGTCTGCTGCAGAAGTATACCAGAATGATTGGTAAATTCATCGGACGCAAGCGTCGCTTCATTGTTAGCTTTGGTGCCCTTGCCGTCGCATGTATCGGCATGGTGTACTTCATGGGTCAGCTGCCAAAGAGTTTGGTGCCAAGCGAGGACCAGGGTGTTTGCATGATGGCTGTGAATGGTGTGCCAGGTCAGAACCTTGCCACCACAGAGAAGTCAATGAAGCGTGCCGAGGAGATTGTTAAGAATGTCCCCGAGATTAACAGTTACACAAAAGTAACAGGTTATAGCTTCATGGCAGGTCAGGGTACATCTTATGGTTTGATGATTCTCAAGTTGAAGCATTGGAGCGAACGCCAGCATGGATTGAGTGTAGGCATTGTTGCCCTCACTGTCATCCTTGCCCTCGTATTCCTTGTCAGCCTCATCATCGGACTTATAAAGAGAAAGAAGGTACTTTTCCGCTTCGTCCGTTTTACAATCTGTGCTCTGCTTGCTGTACTATGCTGTTCAAGATTCCATCCTGTCGACAATTTCCTGTCGACCAGCAGTATGGTTGCCAATGCAAAATTGAACAAGACACTGATGGAAACGATTCCGGAAGCACAGTGCATGGTGTTCGAGCCTGGTATGATTCCTGGTTACGGTATGGGTTCTGTCGAGTTGCAGATGCAGGACAAGACATCTGCTGCCGACAAGGAGTTGTTCTACAACTACACCGTTCAGTTTATTGACTCACTGAGCCACCGCCCAGAGATTAGCCGTGCCATGACTTCATACGCACGAAACTTCCCTCAGTACCGCGTTGAGGTTGATGCTGCGCAGTGCAAGCGTGCAGGCATCTCTCCTGCCAACGTATTGAATGCCTTAGGAAGCTATTGTGGTGGTGCTTATATCAGCAACTTCAACCAGTTCTCAAAGATTTACCGTGTCATGCTTCAGGCTTCCCCCATCTATCGTATGAGTCAGGAAGACCTCAACAATATGTTCGTACGCAACGGAACCACAATGGCACCATTGAGCGAATTTGTAAAGCTGACACCTATCGTAGGTCCTGAGATTGACACACGTTTCAACCTCTTCTCAAGTATCTCGATCAACGTCATGGCAGCTACCGGATACGCAAGTTCAGACGTGATGCATGCCATCGAGGAGGTTAAGCAGGCAATCTATCCTGACGGCTATAGCTACGAGTACGGAGGTATGGCACGTGAGGAGCACGCGACCATGAATTCCAACGACACCGTCTTCATCTACGCTGTCTGCGTTGTGCTCATATTCCTCATCCTGAGCTGTCTCTACGAGTCGTTCCTCATTCCGTTTGCCGTTATCTTCTCAGTGCCTGCCGGTCTGATGGGTTCATTCGGATTCGCATGGCTTTGGAACATGGGCTATGATGCACTGCCCATCATCTTCATGGGTCGTATCGAGAACAACATCTACCTGCAGACAGGTGTCATCATGCTTATCGGTCTGTTGGCAAAGACAGCCATCCTTATTACAGAGTACGCTCTGGAGCGTCGTCGTAAAGGTATGGGTATCGTTGAGGCTGCCTACGCTGCTGCCGAAGCACGTCTTCGTCCTATCCTTATGACTGTCCTTACCATGATCTTTGGTATGATTCCTTTGGTATTCGCAACAGGTGCAGGTGCAAATGGTAACCGCACGATCGGTATCGGTGTTATCGGCGGTATGTTCGTTGGAACCATAGCCATCCTCATTACCGTGCCCTTGTTCTTCGTCATCTTCGAATTCATTCAGGAAAAGATTCGCCCAGTTAAGGTTGAGGAGGCAGACCAGCAGTTCCTCAAGGAAAGAGAGCGTAGCGAACGCGAGAAGGCTGCACGCGAGGCAGAGAAAGAAAACAAGGATTAAAAGTAACTATATCAAATGAAAGCAAAACATATTTTCACAATAACCCTCGCAACTGCTCTTATGAGTAGTTGTGGGGTTCTGAAGAACTACAACCGCAACGACGTTGTCAACATCAACACAGACAATATCTATGGCGATGCTCAGAGCGGAGACTCGCTCGGACTGGGCGACCTGAAATGGAGAGACATCTTCACCGACCCAACACTTCAGAGTCTCATTGAAAAGGCGCTGGTACAGAACACCGACATCAAGAACACCGACCTGCAGCTCCAGGAGATTCAGTATGCACTCAAGGCATCCAAGCTTGCATTTATACCAAGCATGTACTTCACTCCTCAGGGCAATGTCAGCAAGATGTACGACCCATACCAGAGAAGCCAGTACAGCACGATGACTCAGGGCAACAACAAGACCTTTGGTCTGCCTGTTACGTTTGGATGGCAGAACGTCAACTTCTTTGCCCTGCGCAATCAGAAGAAGGGAGCAGAGATAAACAGAGAACAGCTTCACAATGCCAAGCAGGCTGTTCAGGCAGCACTCGTTGCCAACGTTGCTTCACTCTACTACTCACTGTGTATGCTCGACGAGCAGAAGTCTCTCACAGAAAAGACACGCGACAACTGGGCTCTCTATCTTGAAAAACAGAGATTACTTATGGAGGCCGGACAGGCTAACACTGCAGCTGTTGCCAGCATCGAGGCAACATACTACAGCATCTGCCAGGGTGTGTTAAGTCTTGACGAGAACATACGCATCATGGAGAATGCACTCTGCACCCTGCTGGGAGAGAGCAACGCAAAGATTTCACGTAATGCACTCTCTACCTTCCAGGCTCCTGCAATCGTCACCACCGGCGCTCCTATCAGCATCCTGTCTCGTCGTCCTGACGTACGTGGTGCAGAACTTGCACTTGCCAGTGCATTCTACGATTCCAACAAGGCAAAGTCAGCATTCTTCCCATCGCTGACGTTGTCTTCCACAGGAACGTTTACAAATAGTTTCGGACAGAGTGTAATCAACCCAGGTATGATGATCGGTTCTGCTATTGCAAGTCTCACCCAGCCAATCTTTGCCAATGGAGCCTTGCGGGCACAGTACAAGGTAAGCAAGAAGGAGATGGAGATTGCAGCAAACAACTTCCAGCAGGCTGTTGTTGAAGCAGGAAACGAGGTCAACACCGCCATGCACGAACTGAAGATTGCAGAAGAACAGAAAGACCTTATCAACAAGCAGGTAAGTTCACTTGAGACTGCACTCAGCGCAACAGAGAAGTTATACGCAATGAGCAGTATGAACTATCTCAATGTTATCACTGCACAGAATTCTCTGCTTCAGGCACAGATGTCGCAGATCTCCAACAGAATGGATGCAATCAACGCCACAATAGACCTTTACCAGGCACTTGGTGGTGGAACAGAATAAGCACATCTACTTCGTAAGAAAATAATTAAGGCGTCAAGAATTTCTTGGCGCCTTAATTGTTTATTTCTCAGTTCGGTCGGAATACGGCATAATGCCTGACCATGCTGGTCGACTACCCTATCCGGAACCTAATAGTCAACCTACTCTAAAGATAGTCTTAGAATGGAAGATCGTCACCATTGTCCTGGCCACCGGCAAATGGGTCAGCAGGCATTGGCTGAACTGCAGGTGCAGCCTGTGGTGCCGATGCGAAAGGAGGGGGTGTTGTGCCCTGTGGAGCAGATGCGAAAGGAGCGTTTGGTGCTGGAGCAGCCATCTGTGCTGCAGCCTGCAAGTTACGGTCTACCTTCCATGCACGAATAGAGTTAATCCATAACACTGTACCATCCTGACGATGGAATTCGCGAGCATCAATATCGAAAGAGACAACCATAGTCTCACCCTGCTGAATGTTGAATTGCTGGATACGGTCTGCTCCAAACACTTCAAAGTTCATCTTACGAGGATACTGCTCCATAGTTTCAAGCACATAGCTTGCGCATCTCCATTCTGTTCCAGTACGTTGCGATACACCAGAACGCTCTGGCAGAACAGCAATAATCTTACCTGTTAATTCCATATTTTATGTAAATTATAATTTATTGTACACATCCCACTTCGTAAGTATCAGGCTAATCAAATAAAACGCCCAGACACTTTTCTCGTAAAACACTGCGAAGATACGAAACTTTTTTCTCTTATACTAATTTTAAGAATCATTTTTTTGCTCGTTAACGATAAAATTACTAACTTTGCGCATATAAAGAGTTTGACGAAACAAAAAAAACGTAAATAACAAAACACAACATATACTATGAAGTTTACAGTATCAAGCACGGCTCTATTCAGCCACCTCTCTGCGGCAAGCAAGGTAATGGGCACCAAGAACACAATGCCTATCTTAGACTGCTTCCTTTTGAACGTTAGAGACAACAAAGCAACTATCACTGCCAGTGACAGCGAGAAGTATTTCATAACTTCCATCGACATCATTGACATGACTGAAAACGCAATGTTCTGCATCCCTGCTAAGACTATTATGGAGTCAATCAAGGAACTTGCAGAGCAACCCATCACATTCGACTACAATGCTGATACACACGAGCTGAATGGTATCCATCAGAGTGGCAGTTTCAGCATCATGGCTCAGGATGCCGAAGCATTCCCTCTCCAGCAGAACATCAATCCAGAAGCTACAACCCTCACCATCCCTGCCGAGACACTTCTCAACGGCATCAACCGCTGTCTTTTTGCAACAGCAAACGACGAGATTCGCCTTGTCATGACCGGTATCTACATCGACGTAAAGCCCGACTGTGTAATCTTCGCCGGTACAGACGGCAGAAAGCTCGTTCGCAACATCAACCGAAATATTCAGCCAGGTTTTGAGGCAGGCTTTATCCTTCCAAAGAAGGTTTCGAGCATTCTCAAGAGCGTCGTTTCAAAGGACACAGCCGATATTGTAATTCACTTCGACAACGAGAAGGCAGTCATCCAGACAGCAGACTTTGAATTGTACTTCCGTCTTATCGAGGGTCGCTATCCTAACTATAATGCAGTAATCCCTACAGACAATCCATTTCAGGCAACTGTAGAGCGTACATCACTCATTGGAGCATTGAAGCGCGTCAGCGTATTCTGCAACCAGAGCAGCGGTCTGATGAAAGTACACCTCGAGAACAACCTCATGAAGCTCACCGGCCAGGACAACGACTATGCCACCAGCGCCGAGGAGAATCTTTTCTGCGACTACCAGAATTCTCCTATAAGCGTAGGCTTCAGTTGTCAGTTCATGCTTGAGATTGCAAGCATCATGGATGCTGAAAACCTCACTCTTCAGTTGGCAGACCCCAGCCGCCCAGGTGTCATCGTACCAGCAGAGCAGCCAGAGAACGAAGAGGTTCTCATGCTTCTTATGCCAATGATGCTCAATGAATAAGAGAAAAAGCCGCCACATCCGATGAACTCATAACGGACTAAAAACTGAATATTAAGAGCACAGACTCAATTGTCTCATCCTCCGAGATTTTTTTCTCGGAGGATTTTTTTAAAATAAGTAAACAAATATGAAACTCAACCTAAAGAACCCCATCATATTCTTCGACCTCGAGACCACTGGCATTGACGTAGCGAAGGACAGAATCGTTGAGATTTGTTATATCAAGATTGAACCCAACGGCAACGAAGAAAGCCGTTCCATGCGCATCAACCCCACAGTTCATATTCCAGAGCAATCCAGCGCCATCCATGGCATCTATGATGCAGATGTGCAGGACTGCCCTACGTTCAAGGAGATAGCACCAAGCCTTGCCGAAACCTTCAAGGGATGCGACCTTGCCGGTTTCAACTCAAACCGATTCGACATTCCACTGCTTGTCGAAGAGTTTATGCGTGCAGGTGTCTTGATTGACTTGTCAAAGAGAAAGTTTGTTGACGTACAGAACATCTACCACAAACTTGAGAGACGCACGCTGATTGCCGCATACAAGTACTATTGTGGCAAGGATTTGGAGAACGCCCACAGCGCACTGGCAGACACACGTGCCACATACGAGGTTCTGCAGGCTCAGCTTGACAAATATCCCAACGACCTTAAGAACGACATCGAATTCCTTTCCGATTTTAGCCAGATGACACGCAACGTCGATTTCGCCGGCAG
Organism: uncultured Prevotellaceae bacterium; assembly: GCA_945833925.1. Lineage (GTDB taxonomy): Bacteria > Bacteroidota > Bacteroidia > Bacteroidales > Bacteroidaceae > Physcousia. The sequence continues at coordinate 8,002 of CAMAFX010000045.1, read as the reverse complement.
ACTCATATATAACGAGAACGGTGAGGAAATTGTCAACTTCGGCAAATACAAAGGCAAGAGATTGAAGGACGTCTTCAAGGCTGACCCCAGTTACTATGCATGGGTACAAAATGCTGATTTTGCACTTAACACAAAATACGTCTTTACACAACTACGTCTGAAATATGCTGCAGAATAAGAAAATTGTATTGGGTATAACAGGCAGCATCGCCGCCTACAAGGCGTGTCTCCTTATCCGTGGACTGATTAAGAAAGGTGCCGAGGTGCAGGTTGTCATCACTCCTGCCGGTAAGGAGTTCATCACTCCCCTCACCCTCAGCACACTGACCCACAAGCCTGTTGTCAGCGAGTTCTTTGACCGACGAGACGGCTCGTGGAACAGCCATGTCGACCTTGGTCTGTGGGCAGATGCCATGGTCATAGCACCGGCAACAGCCAGCACCATAGGCAAGATGGCAAACGGCATTGCCGACAACATGCTCATCACCACATATCTCAGCATGAAGGCACCCGTCTTCATCGCCCCAGCCATGGACCTCGACATGTATGCCCACCCCAGCACTCAGCACAATCTCCAGACACTCCTTTCCTATGGTAACCACATCATCGAGCCTGGCACGGGCTTCCTTGCCAGCAAACTTGAAGGTAAAGGCAGAATGGAAGAGCCGGATGCAATCATCGAACAACTGGAAGAGTATTTCATCTCGCAGGAGCACTGCATGAAAGGACAGCGTGTTCTGATAACGGCAGGACCGACCTACGAGAAGATAGACCCTGTTCGCTTCATAGGCAACTATTCGAGCGGAAAAATGGGCATTGCTCTTGCCAACGAATGTGCTCGCCGAGGTGCCGAGGTGGAACTGGTATGCGGACCTGTACAACAAAAGACCACTCATCCAAACATACACAGAACCGACGTGGAAAACGCCCAGCAGATGTATGATGCAGCCACTTCACTCTTCCCCGGTTGCAACAGCGCCATACTCTGCGCTGCCGTTGCCGACTTCACGCCTGCAGCAGTTGCCGATTCAAAGATAAAGCGAGAGGTTCTGCGTGAGAAGGATGGCGAACTGGTCATTCACCTGCAGCCTACCAAGGACATCGCCCGTGCCATTGGGCAGATGAAGCAGCCCGGTCAGACACTTGTTGGCTTCGCCTTGGAAACAGACAACGAACTTGTGCACGCTCAGGACAAGTTGAAGAAGAAGAACCTCGACTTTATCGTTCTCAATTCGCTTCGAGACGAGGGAGCAGGCTTCCGTTGCGACACAAACAAGATTGCGATCATCTCTGCAGAAGGCAAGAAGACATTCCCGCTCAAGAGCAAGACAGAGGTTGCTGCCGACATCATCAACGAACTTGAGACACGTCTTAAACACTAACAACAAAACACAAGTCACACAGTTAGTATTATGCACAGGATTCTATCATTTCTATTATTCTTGCTGTTGCCTGTCTCATTCCACGCCCAGGAGATAGAGGCAAAGGTCAGCATCAATCATGCTCAGGTAGGCAACACCACCCGAACCGATGTCTTCGAAGCACTTCAGGAGAAGGTCACAAACTTTCTCAACGAGCACATATGGACCGGCATGAAGTTCAAGGAGAAAGAGAGGATAAACTGTAACTTTGGCATAACGGTCAACACATACAGCGACACTGACAATTCGTTCAACTGTTCTCTGCTGCTCACCGTAAGCCGTCCCGTGTTCAACAGCACATACACCACTACCACCTACTCCATCAAGGATGCCGACTTCAACTTTGCCTTCCAGCCTACCGACCAGCTGGAGTTTGCCGGTGCCGACCATCTCGACAACAACCTTGTTGCCATGCTCGCCTACTATGCATACATGATTATCGGTTACGACATGGACAGCTTCTCGCCTCTTGGCGGAAGCGACTATTTCCATATTGCTGAAGACATTGTCACAAATGCCGAGAGCCTCGGTTATACCGGATGGAAAGCCTTCGACAACACAAAGAACAGGTTCGCCCTGCTCAACGACTATATGGATGGTTCGATGGAGATGTATCGCCAGCTGGTATACAAGTATCACCGGGAGGGCCTCGACCAGATGGCAGACAACACAGAGGCAGGACGCAATGCCATCCTCGAAGCGTTGGAATTGCTCAACCAGTCGCACGAAGCCAAGCTGATGAGCCAGCTTCCACAGCTTTTCACCGAGTACAAGCGCGAAGAGATACTCAACATCTTTTCTGGCAAAGGCAGCAGTCAGGAACGCCAGAACGTCTACGACATTATGAACCGCATAGACCCTTCACAGGCATCCAAGCTTGAAGCGCTGCTCAAATGAGACCGGTGTTTGTTATCTACATAATATTGCAACAGACAACATGATAAGTCATCTTCACATACAGAATTATGCACTCATAGAGAGTCTCGACATCAGTTTCAGCGATGGATTCTCTGTCATAACAGGCGAGACAGGAGCCGGAAAGTCTATCCTGCTCGGAGCTATAGGACTGCTTCTCGGACAGCGTGCCGACACCAGGTCCATTCGCAACGGAGCGCAGAAATGCACCATCGAAGCCACCTTCGACATCTCAAGTCACAATCTGCAGGATGTCTTTGAACAACTGGATATTGACTACGACCCTGAATGCATCATACGCAGAGAACTGACCGCTGCCGGCAAGAGCAGGGCGTTCATCAACGACACGCCTGCCAGCATTGCACAACTCAAGACTCTCGGCGACCATCTTATCGACATACACTCGCAGCACCAGAACCTCCTGCTCTCAAGCGAAGATTTCCAGCTCAATGTGCTCGACATCCTTGCGCACGACAGCAAAGTACTCGAAGAATACACACAGCATTTCAAATCTTTCAAGGAGGCAAAGAAGAATCTTCTCGAAGCCAGAGCCAATGCTGAGCAGTTGCAGACCGAGCAGGACTACCTGCAGTTCCAGCTTGACCAGCTCGATGAGGCGGCTCTTCAGGAAGGCGAAGACCAGGAACTTGAAACGGAACAGCAGACCCTGGAACATGCCGAGGAAATCAAGTCTGCACTCTACAAATCAGCAGGTCTCCTCAATGGTGACGAGTCATGTACCATAGAGGCACTGCGCACAGCCAGACAGCAACTCGAGAACATCTCCTCTGTCTTTCCCAATGCATCTTCACTGGCAGAAAGAATTGAGAGTTGCCGTATTGAACTGAAGGATATTGTGGAGGAGATAGACGGCGAGGCAGAAGACATAGAGTACAATCCCGAACGTCAGGCATGGGTGGACGAGCGTCTCAGCCTCATCTACGACCTGCAGCGCAAACACCACGTCGAAAGTGTGGGCGAGCTGCTTGTCATTGCAGATGACCTGCGCACCCGTCTTCACAACATAACCCACAGCGAGGAGCATATCCAGGAACTTGAGAAGCAACTTGCTGTCGAAGAAAAAGCACTACTCAAACTGGCAGACCAGCTGACAGACCTACGAAGCAAGGCTGCCTCAACAGTCGAGAAGGAGATGTGCCAGATGCTTATCCCGCTTGGAATGCCCAACATACGCTTCAAGGTTGAAATATGTAAGGCTGCACAGCCAGAGTCCAACGGCATCGACAAGGTAACCTTCCTTTTCAGTGCAAACAAGAATGCCACGTTGCAACCAATCTCACATATTGCCAGCGGCGGTGAGATTGCGCGTGTCATGCTCAGTCTCAAGGCACTTATCAGCGGAGCTATAAATCTGCCGACCATCATCTTCGACGAGATAGACACCGGCGTTAGCGGACAGATTGCCGAGCGTATGGCTATCATCATGAAGAAGATGGGAGCCGACCAGCATCGCCAGGTTATCAGCATCACCCATCTGCCACAGATAGCCGCTCTCGGTTCGCATCACTACCGCGTGTTCAAGACAGACGAGGAAGACGCCACAAACAGCCACATCATACAGCTGACCGACGAGGAACGTGTCAAGGAGATTGCTCACATGCTCAGCGGTTCCAACCTTACAGAAGCAGCCATGAGCAATGCACGTGCCCTGCTTAACAATGATTAGTTACACACACAACATCTGCCACGCACAACAACAATGCACAAGATAATAACATCCATCATCCTGCTTCTCTTCTGTACAGTCAACGGTCTGGCACAGAATCCCAAATGGTTCAAGGCAGCACGCAAAACCCAGATCACAGTTCTCACCTACGACGCCCAGAACAACATTCGTCAGGGTCAGGGTTATTTTATTGACGACAAGGGAACGGCTCTTGCCGAGTACGACCTCTTCCGCGGTGCCTGCAAGGCTGTCGTCATCGACTCAAACGGAAAGGAATACGAGGTGAAAAACATTATGGGTGCCGATGCTCTCTATAATGTCATAAAACTCGGGACAACAGCCAACAAGACGAGCTATTCCGCAACAACCGAGCAGAATACTGAAGGCAAGAAGGCTAATGACAGCAAGGCAAAGGAAGACAATAAGGATGCCGAAGACAAGCAGACAGTCTGCATAATGCCTATTTGCAGCACAGACAAGAAGGCACTCTGCACCATTGATGTCATTAGCAAAGTGGAGCAGTTTGGCGAGGCAAAGCACAACTACTACACCCTGTCCAAACCGGTCGACGAGCGTCTTGCCGGATGTCCTGTCTATACCGATGGCGGTGAATTGATAGGTAGCCTCCAGCTTGCCGCAAAGAAGGACAACCCATCCTATATCCTCGCTGCATCATATGGCAAATCACTCCATATCAGTGCCCTGGATGTTAACAACAGCAATCTGAATGCCGTCAACATCCCCAAGGCTCTGCCCGATGACGAATCGCAGGCTACCACCTATCTCTTTCTTATGAACAGACAGAACACTGAAGTTTACAAGCAACAGATAGAGGCATTCATTGAGAAATTTCCCACCAGCACCGTTGGCTACATCCAACTGGCAGAACTGCAGTCATCACTGCAGATGTATCAGGATGCCGAGCAAACCTACACCAAGGCGTTTGCCTGTACCAGCGAGAAGGCAGACGAACTGCATCATTCCTTTGCCAAACAACTGTACCAGTCTGGACTGAAGCAGACTCCTCCTGCCGAAGGCTGGAACATGGAGCACGCTCTGGCAGAGGCTTCAGCCGCCTATGCAGCCAACCCTCTCCCACTCTACACTGCTCTCGAAGGCATGTGCCTTTACGCTCTGCAGAAGTACGAAGAGTCCTACGAGAAGTTCATCTCGATGTCAACCACAAACATGCGCTCTGCCGAGTATTTCCTATACGCATCGCAGTGCAAGCAGATGCTCAAGGCGTCGGACGAAGAGATTCTCGCTCTTCAGGACAGTGCCATCGCATGCTACAACAAACCCTATCCTGTTCAGGCGGCATCCTATCTCTACCTGCGCTCTAAGACCCTTGCTTCAATGAAGCGCTATCGCGAGGCTGTTGCCGACATGAACGAATACGAACATCTGGCATCCGGCAATATAAGCGCTCAGTTCTGCTACGAACGCGAACAGATTGAGATGCAGTGCCGCATGTATGCCCAGGCTCTCAGCGACATCGAACGTGCAGTGAAACTTGAGCCTACAGAACCTCTCTTCCGTGCCGAAGAGGCAGTCGTCAACTATCGTGTAGGTCAGACCGACCAGGCTATTGCCGCTGCCAAGGAGGCTATACGTCTCGACGACAAGTTTGCCGATGCTCATCGTATTCTTGGCATCTGCTATCGTGACAAGGGCAACAAGGCAGAGGCTCGCAAGTGTCTGGAACGTGCCATAGAACTTGGCGATTCGCTCTCGCAAGGCATTCTCGACAAGATGCAATAAAGACACGGTGCACCACACACCAATACCTTATTTATATATATATAAGATAGAAAGACGCATGAGTTGCAGACTACTTGAACAGACCGAGCGAACCATACAGAAGCACCGCCTCATCTCGAGCGACGAACTGACACTCGTGGCTCTGAGCGGAGGTGCAGACTCGGTTGCACTCCTTCTTGCCCTGAAAGAATTGGGCTTCAAGGTAGAGGCTCTGCACTGCAATTTTCACCTGCGTGGAGAGGAATCCGACCGCGACGAACTCTTCGTCAGGCAACTGTGCGAAGCAAACGGCATCACACTCTCCGTAACACATTTTCACACCACCGACTATGCCGACAACCACAAGATAAGCATCGAGATGGCTGCCCGGGAACTGCGCTACAACTGGTTTGCGGAAATGCTGGCAGAAAAGGGAGCAGGCTGCATAGCCGTGGCGCATCACAAGCAGGACCAGGCTGAAACACTGCTTCTGAACCTTCTGCGTGGCACCGGTATGCGAGGTCTTGCCGGCATGCAGTACCGCAACGGCAACATCATACGCCCCATGCTGGACTGCACCAAAGTCCAGATAACAGACTTCCTGAACCACCGCCATCAATCGTGGGTTGAAGACAGCACCAACCAGCAACGCGATGCGTTGCGCAACCGTATACGCCTTAACATCATCCCACGCCTGCTCGACATCAATCCACAAGCCGTCGAGCATATTGCCCACACTGCCGAGATAATCCAGGAATCCATTCCTATCTATGAGAAGGGACTACGCAATCTGGCAGAAAGCAATCTGGCAGAAAGCAATCTGATGGAAAGCAATCTGATGGAAAGCACCCTGGCTGAAAATTGTCAAGGGGCAGACAACACTAATCCATCTGGCAATAGCGAAAGAGCATTTATGGTCTCCACACTTACTGAACTGCACGAGGCGTTAAGGCACTGCCATTTCACCTCTACACAGGAGGAGAATATCTTCACTGCCAATAATGGAGCCATCATCGAATCTGCCACCCATCGCCTCTTGAAGAACCGTTGTCACTTCATACTTCAAGACAAGTCGTGCACAACACAGTTGAAGGATACAGAAATGAACACCATCAACGCCTCCGAACTTGGCAAGATGAAGAAAGGCGTCTCTTACTTCGACAGCGACAAGATCTGTCATCCTGTCACAATCCGTCCCATAATGAATGGCGACAGAATGAAGCCTTTCGGCATGAATGGTTCACGTTTGGTAAGCGACATTCTTACCGACCTCAAGATGAACAAGTTCGACAAGGAGCACCAACAGGTGGCAGTTGATGCCAAGGGAAACATTCTCTGCATCGTTGGTGTGCGCAGCAGCAATCTGTGCCGCATTACCGACAGCACGAAAACCATTCTGACAATATCCTATGTAACACAGCACTCTTAGAGACGCTACCCAAGGTTGTTCAGCGTAAAGATTGATGTGTCGTATTTCTTCATCTCTTCCCTCAGAGCAAGCGAAGAGTTGTCCGTCACCTCGTCCATCTTCTTCCAGAATCGAGGTCCGTGGTTCATCTCGACAGTGTGACAGAGTTCGTGAAGCATCACATAGTCTTGCAGATGACGTGGCAGAAGAAGGAGATAAAGCGAGAGGTTGATGTTACCCTTCGAACTGCAACTGCCCCACCTGCCATGTGTCTTGTGTATCTTTACATCCTTGAATGTAAAACCGAATCTGTCTGCCAGCGCAGCCATTCGCTGCGGCAAAATAAGCTTACCCTGAATCCTTAACGCCTCTTCGGCAATCTTTTCTATCCATGCCCGCAAGCCTACCGTTTCCAGACTCAGATTCTCAGGAAGAACAAATTCCAGATTACCGTTGGAGAAATGAGCCTTAGGACGTTCCACAGCATCGTGACGCATACTCATGCGAAAATCGGGTGTATCTATACGAAAACCCGGCGAGATAGAACTGTTCTTATGCTTTACGTTGTGTCGAGCAACAAGCTTCTTCAGTTCTGGCGTCATCTTATCAATGCACGTCAGCAGTTCCTTCTGTGTGGCACCCACAGGAGCCGTCACACTAAGTCCATCATCGCACACCCTGAACGTGAAGCGTCGAGCTCGTGGATTTACCTTTACGTACAGTCTGCCGAATTCGCCATGTTCACATATATACTCTTTCTTCATCGTCTAACTCTACAATCGTTCTACATGGACACGCCTTACTAACTGACAACCTTAAACTTAGCAAAAC
>CAMAFX010000044.1 GCA_945833925.1 uncultured Prevotellaceae bacterium | reverse complement strand
CTGCAGAACTTTCCATACTTCTGCTGCGGAATTTTTCAAGAGCCGCAGCGCCTTTTAAAGAAATGACGCTGCGAAACCAGACATGATTTCGCAGCGTCATCTCGCCAAGCAGGCATCAGGCAAGCGCCATTAGCCGATTATGTAAAGTTGTTTCGCAATGCACGAAACATCAATTCGCTTACTGTCCCTGTGCAGCCCTCTCCTTCTCCATTGCAGCAAAGTCCTTCGGACGAAGCACGAAACTGTTGGTAAGGTATCTCTGACGCACAACCGGATTTTCTGCCAGTTCCTGAGGCTTGCCCTGGAAGAGAATCTGCCCCTCGAAAAGCATGTATGCACGGTCGGTGATACAGAGCGTCTCCTCCACGTTGTGGTCGGTTATCAGCACACCGATGTTCTTCTGCTTCAGTTTCCAGACAATGAACTGAATGTCCTCAACGGCAATTGGGTCGACACCGGCAAACGGTTCGTCGAGCATGATGAACTTGGGGTCGATAGCCAGGCATCGCGCTATCTCGGCACGACGGCGCTCACCGCCCGACAGACGGTCGCCATTGTTCTTCCTGACGTGTCCCAGTCGGAACTCCTCTATCAGGCTCTCCAGCTTTTCCTTCTGGTACTGGCGCGGCTTGTCCGTCTGTTCCAGCACTGCTTTTATATTGTCCTCGACAGACATCTTCCTGAATATGCTCGCCTCCTGTGCCAGATAGCCAATTCCGAGTCGAGCGCGCTTATAGACGGGAAATTTGGTTATCTCCTGTCCACCCAGATATATGTGGCCGTCGTTCGGAACCACCAGACCTGTAGTCATATAGAACGATGTGGTCTTGCCCGCACCATTGGGTCCGAGCAGTCCGACAATCTCGCCCTGCTTCACATTGAACGTCACGTTGTTAACCACCGTGCGCTTGCCGTATATCTTGACCAGGCCCACGCTCTTCAGCTCCATCAGTCCGTCATTCTGCATGCCGTCTGCCACCTGCGTGGCAGAATCAGCAGTATGAAGACCCGCCTCTCCTATCTGGTTAGTCTGCATATCTTCCATAAAACTTATTTTATGCAAAAGTACAAAGAAAAGTTTATAGCGCAAAGTCAAAACTCCAATCTTTTGCATTTTCACACATTATTTATTTGTATATATCGGAATTATAGAGTAAATTTGCAAGGTATATTATGGTGCGCCCATGCCGGTGCGCGCCGGCAAACTAACACAAATCTGCATATGCTACTACAAAAGAAACTTAGCACATTTGGAGAATATCTCATACTGATGGGCAAGACTTTCCAACGCCCCGAACGCATGAGAATGTTCATGAAACAATACATCAAGGAAATGAATTCGCTTGGCGTGGACAGTATCGGAATCGTACTGCTGATATCGTTCTTCATCGGAGCCGTAATATGCATCCAGATGAAGATGAACGTCTCCTCGCCATGGATGCCGACTTTCACTACAGGCTACACGACGCGAGAGATTATGCTGCTGGAGTTCTCCTCGAGCATCATGTGTCTCATCCTGGCTGGAAAGGTTGGCTCGAACATTGCGTCCGAACTGGGCACCATGCGCGTAACGCAGCAGATTGACGCACTCGAGATAATGGGCGTCAACTCTGCTTCGTTCCTCATACTGCCCAAGGTGCTCGGCCTGATAACCATTATCCCCTGCCTCGTAGTGTTCAGCTACGCCACAGGCATCATCGGAGCCTATGCCACCACACTGATGGGCGTCATTACGGCAAGCGACCTCACCGTGGGCCTGCAGCACAGCTTCAACCCATGGTTCGCATGGATGGGCATCATCAAGAGCATCGCCTTCGCCTTCATCATCTCCAGCGTGTCCAGCTACTGCGGATACACTGTCAAGGGCGGTTCGCTCAACGTCGGCAGGGCAAGTACCGACGCCGTAGTCAGCAGCAGCGTGCTGATTCTCTTTGCCGACATTTTCCTCACTAAACTCCTAAGCTAATCATGATACAAGTCAAGAACCTACAGAAACGATTTGATGACAAGGAGGTGCTGAAAGGCATCACCGCCGACTTCAAAGACGGCAAGTGCAACCTGATAATCGGTCAGAGCGGAGCCGGCAAGACGGTGCTGATGAGTTGCATCATCGGTCTTTTCCGCCCCACCAGCGGCGAGATTCTCTACGACGGGCGAGACATGGTCAAGATGAAGCTGAAGCAGTGGAAGATGCTGCGCCGAGAGGTGGGAATGTTGTTCCAGGGGTCGGCACTGTTCGATTCGATGACCGTACTCGAGAATGCACGATTCCCGCTCGACATGTTCTCGGAAATGTCGGAGAAGGAGCGCAACGAGAGGGCGCAGTTCTGCCTTGAGCGTGTCAATCTGGGCGACGCTGGACACAAGTACCCAGGCGAGATAAGCGGTGGCATGCAGAAGCGTGCCGCCATTGCCCGTGCCATTTCGCTCAACCCGAAGTACCTCTTTTGCGACGAACCCAACTCTGGTCTGGACCCTAAGACGTCGCTCGTCATCGACGAACTGATATACAGCATCACGCACGAGTTCAACATGACTACCATCATCAACACGCACGACATGAATTCGGTGATGGGCATCGGCGAGAACATCGTCTTCATCGACAAGGGCGAGAAGGCATGGCAGGGCAACAGCGGCGAGATTATGGACTCTACCAACGAGCGCCTCAACTCGTTCATCTTTGCGTCAGACCTCTTCAAGAAGATAAAGGCTGAGTCGCAGCTCGAGAAGATGAAGGGGAGTCACGACTGATGCGCAGTTCGCAGAGAGGACAGAGGACAACAAGTCGACAACTTAATCAACTATTAAACCTATATCCACATTATGAAGAACATTCGTAACATCTTGTTACTTGCCATGCTGCTCGTAGCAGGCAAGGCGACGGCGCTGACAATACCGGAGTTCAACGCCGCTAAGTATTACATCATTCAGTTTACGAACAGCCAGCTCTACCTGACGGGCGGCGGCGACAACACAAACCTCACAACACAGAAAGGCACCTTCGAAACTGCCAGCGACAAGCAGTTGTGGAAGTTTGTCGGCGACGTCAACTCCTTCCAGTTAATCAACAAGGCCGGACAATATGCCAACTACAACGGCAGCAGAATACAGGGTGCCACCAGCGAGGATGCAAAGGGATGGATGCTGACAAGCGGAGCCACATCGTGGCAGATGAAATGGCTCGGAGCCACATCCAACCAGGCTTACATGAACCAGTTCGGCGGAACGGGAGTGGGCACCACACTCGGACTCTGGAACTCGGGCGACAAGAACAACCAGTTCGTCATCATCGACCCGGAGAACCCCGACCTGGCTGAGTTCCACACGACAGGCGCCTCAAAGATAACACCCGAGCACCCAATGACACTCTGGTACAACGAACCAGCCACAGCCACTGGCGTGAGCAACATCTGGATGGAGTACTCGCTGCCCATTGGTAACGGTGAACTCGGTGCCAGCCTGTTCGGAGGCATCAAGAAGGACGAGATTCAGTTCAACGAGAAGACTCTCTGGACCGGCGGTCCTATGGACCTCGGCTCGTACGGACAGTACAAGAACTTCGGTTCTGTATTCGTCGAGGACAAGAGCGGAGTGATTGGTTTCAACGAGAACAACGGCGCCAAGGACTACTACCGCTCGCTCGACATACAGAACGGAGTGGGCAGAGTACACTTTACCGACCACGATGGCGCAACCACTTACGACCGCACATATTTTGCAAGCAACCCCGACGGCGTCATCGTTGCCAAATATACCGCCAAGGGCAAGGAGAAACTGCACCTGCTCTTCTCGATGGAGCCAGGAGAGGACATCAACGCAACCACCGTCACCTACAGCAAGGCAAGCAGCGGTGCCGCATACGGCAACTATGCCGGCAACCTGACCACCGTCAGCTACCAGGCACGCATGAGAGTGGTTCCCACCGACGGCGAGGTGGTGAAGACCGACAACGGACTGGAGGTGACCAACGCCACCGAGGTTGTCCTGTACCTGACTGCCGGAACCAACTTCAGTGGCAGCACTGACTCGCGCACCACCGGCGAGACCAACACCGAACTGCGCACACGCTACCTCAACAGAATCGTGGCTGCCTTTGAGAAGGGATACGACGCCATCTACGCCGACCACGTGGCAGACTTCACCGCCATGACCGGACGTGTCGATCTGGACCTCAACGCCAGCAGTTCGAAAACAACCCAGGCGCTCATCAACTACTACAACACTCTGAGCAACCTCGACAATCCCGAGGCACGCTTCCTGGAGCAGCTCTATTTCTGCTACGGACGCTATCTGGAGATCAGCTCGAGCCGCGGTATGGACGTGCCCAACAACCTGCAGGGCATCTGGAACAACAAGAGCAAGGCGCCTTGGAACAGCGACATCCACACCAACATCAACATACAGATGAACTACTGGCCAGCCGAGCCTACCAACCTCAGCGAGTGCCACCTGCCATTCCTGAACTATATCATCAAGAATGCCGCAAGCGAAAACTGGCAGCGCGTCGCAAAGAACTACGCCGGCGTCGACCACGGATGGACGGTCTTCACCGAAAGCAACATCTTCGGCGGAATGAGCACATGGGGAAGCAACTACTACGTTGCCAACGCATGGTACTGCAGTCACCTGTGGCAGCACTTCCGCTACACTCGCGACGAGGCATTCCTTGCCAAGGCATTCCCCGCCATGTGGAGCTGTGCTCAGTTCTGGTTCGACCGCATGATAAAGGACAAGGGCTACAACAGCGCCACACAGAACAGCAACTACGGCGGCACAGCATACAAGTTCGAGCCCGACGGCACCTTCGTTGCACCTAACGAGTACAGTGCCGAGCAGAACGACCACGCCACCGAGGACGGCACCGCACACGCACAGCAGCTCATCTACGACCTGCTGACAAGCATCAAGGCTGCAACAGAGATTCTCGACCCGGCAGTCACGGGCCTCAGCGAGGCTGACATGGAGAAGCTGAACCTCTATCTCGAGAAGACCGACAAGGGTCTGCACACCGAGACCTACACTGCCAACTCGGCTCTGTCGTCGGGATGGACCAACCCACGCAACGGTGTCAGCAAGGGCGACGTCATTCTGCGCGAATGGAAGTACAGCCCATATGACGTAAGCAAGGACCCATCGCACCGCCACATGAGTCACCTCATGGCTCTCTACCCTCTCACTCAGATCGACCCGTCGAGCGAGTACTTCGTTCCTGCCGTCAACTCTCTCAAGCTGCGTGGCGACGTTGCCACCGGCTGGTCTATGGGCTGGAAGGTGAATCTCTGGGCACGTGCTCAGGACGGCGACCACGCTCACACCATTCTCAAGAACGCACTGAAGCACTCTACCGACTACGGCACAAACCAGTATGCAGGCGGTGTCTACTATAACCTGTTCGACGCTCACGCGCCATTCCAGATTGACGGCAACTTCGGCTGCTGCGCCGGCATTGCCGAGATGCTGCTGCAGAGCCAGACCGACACGCTCCAACTGCTGCCTGCACTGCCTTCAACATGGAAGCAGGGACACGTCAACGGACTCAAGGCTGTAGGTAACTTCGAGGTTAACCAGACCTGGGAGAACGGCAGACTGGTGAACGCCACAATCAAGAGCATCAGCGGACTGCCCTGCCCAGTGAAGTACGAGGGCATCGGCGACCGCAAGGTGACAGACGAGGCTGGAAAAGAGGTTGGCTACACAGTCATCGACAAGAACACGATAATCATCAAGAGTACAACTCCCGGTTCTGTCTACTCCATCGACATGTCTCAGCCTACTTCTATAAAGAATGTAAAAAAGCAGATCAACGATCTGGGTTTTAACGCAGCCCGCCATGGTGACACCATCATCGTGACGGGCATCGAACCCGGCATCAAGATAACTCGCATAGAGGCATACGATGCCAACGGACGTCTCATGAACGAGTCTGGCTCGAACAGAATCGAGGCTCACAAGGGCATCAACATACTGAAAGTAGAAAGCAACCAGGGAAGCGGCACGGTGAAGGTTCTCTAACCCACCGCCATCCCAAAACACCTAACAATCCATTTCAATGTATAAAGGAAATAAGTTTGCCGCACGTGCAAGACAGATGGCACTGGTAGCAGCGTGCTGCTGTATGGGTGCCACATCGTGCACCAAGGAACCCCAGAAGGACGCACGCACGCAGATGCGCGAGGCAGCAGAGACATACTACAACAACCTGCTCAACGGGGAATACGACAAATTTGCAGACGGGATAAGCACAGGCGGAGTCACTCTCGGCTCCGCCACTCCCGACTCGCTGTCAACGGCTTACAGACAACAACTGGCTGAAGCCTCATGCCAATACATTGAGACGGAGATGAAAAGGAAAGGCGGACTCGCATCGTTCAAGATTGTGGGCGATGTGGTGCAGCCAGACTCCTGCTCGGGCTACGTCTGCATCGAGGTAGCCTTTGGCGACAGTACACACGAAGAAATTGCCCTGCCGCTCGTTCGCACCAAGCAAGGGTGGAAGATGCAGTAGGGCAATTCCCTGTTTTCTTGTCAGCGTCTTTACTTCTGACGTACAAACAAATTGATTGGTGTGCCGCTGAAGTCCCAGCGCTCACGAATCTTGTTCTCAAGGAATCTCTTATAAGGTTCCTTGATGTATTGTGGCAGGTTGGCATAGAAGACAAACGTCGGTACGCGTGTGTCCGGAACCTGCGAACAATACTTTATCTTGATGTACTTACCCTTCATTGATGGTGGTGGATATGCCTCTATGAGGGGAAGCATCTCCTCGTTCAGCTTGCGTGTCGAAACCTTACGATGACGATTCTCGTAGACGTCCTTGGCTGTCTCGAGCACCTTAAAGATGCGCTGCTTGGTAAGTGCCGAACCGAAGATGATTGGGAAGTCGTCGAACGGCGCCATGCGCTGACGGATGGCATACTCGAACTCGTCCATCACCTTCTGAGTCTTGTCGGGCACAAGGTCCCACTTGTTCACTACGACCACGAGACTCTTCTGGTTCTTCTGGATAATCTGGAAGATGTTCATATCCTGCGACTCTATGCCGCGTGTGGCGTCAAGCATCAGGATGCAGACGTCGCTGTTCTCAATGCTTCGGATGCTGCGCATAACGCTGTAGAACTCCAGGTCCTCGCTCACCTTGTTCTTGCGGCGGATACCTGCCGTGTCGACAAGATAGAAGTCGAAGCCGAACTTGGTGTAACGTGTATAGATGCTGTCGCGTGTGGTTCCGGCTATGTCGGTTACAATATTGCGGTCCTCGCCAATGAAGGCGTTGACAATGCTCGACTTGCCTACGTTCGGACGACCTACTACGGCAAAACGTGGTATGTCCTCGTCGGGCATCTCCTCGCTGCTCTTGGGGAACTTCTCGATAACCATGTCAAGAAGGTCGCCCGTTCCGCTGCCGGTTGCTGCCGAGATGCAGTAAGGATCGCCCAGACCCAGCGAATAGAACTCTGCCGACTGATATATCTGGTCGTTGTTGTCGGTCTTGTTGCATACTAATATCACCGGTTTCTTGCAGCGGCGCAATATGCCTGCCACCTGCTCGTCGAGGTCGGTGACACCATTCTGGTTGTCAACAAGGAAGAGAACAACATCCGCCTCTTCGGTGGCAAGAGTCACCTGCTTGCGAATCTCCTCCTCGAAAATATCGTCACTGTTTACGACCCAGCCTCCTGTGTCAACTACAGAAAACTCGTGTCCGGTCCACTGACACTTGCCATACTGACGGTCGCGCGTTGTACCCGCCTCGTCGCTCACTATGGCATGGCGTGTCTGAGTCAACCTGTTGAAAAGGGTGCTCTTGCCCACATTGGGGCGACCCACTATTGCTACTAAATTTGCCATATCAATCCAAGTTATAACCATACGACTTGAGCGCACGGTCACTGTTTCTCCAATCTTTATCTACTTTCACAAACACCTCAAGATAGATGCTCTTTCCGAAGAATTTCTCGAGAGACTTGCGTGCCTCACTGCTCACTCGCTTCAGAGCCACGCCCTGATGACCGATGATGATGCCCTTCTGGCTCTCTCGCTCTACGTATATCACTGCATTGATGTGTATGTTCTTCGGAGTCTCCTTGAACGACTCCACCACCGCCTCGCAACTGTAGGGTATCTCCTTGTCATAATACAGGAGTATCTTCTCGCGAAGTATCTCCGTAACAAAAAAACGTGCGGGCTTGTCCGTCCACTGGTCCTTGTCGAAATAGGCTGGCGACTCGGGCAGGAGTTCCTTGATGCGGCCAAGGACGTTGTCCACGTTGAAGCGGTGAAGTGCGCTGATGGGGAATATCTCTGCCTTTGGCAGCACCTCGTGCCACTCCTCCACCTTTGCCTCAAGTTTCTTCTGGTCCGATATGTCTATCTTGTTTATCAGTACCAGTATGGGGCAGGTCATGTGCTGAACCTTCGACAGGAACTCCTCGTTCTTGTCGGGAGTCTCGACCATGTCGGTGACATAAAGCAGTACGTCAGCATCCTGCAACGCGCTCTCGCTGAACTGCAGCATCGACTCCTGCAACTTGTAATTGGGCTTCAACACACCCGGCGTGTCGCTAAAGCATATCTGCATCTCGGGCGTGTTGAGAATGCCCATGATGCGGTGACGTGTGGTCTGGGCCTTGAACGTTGCTATTGAGATGCGCTCGCCGACCAAGAGATTCATAAGTGTCGACTTTCCCACGTTCGGATTGCCGACTATGTTCACAAAACCTGCCTTATGCATAGATACTTCGGATAATTGAAACTTTTACAACTTACTTAAACTGCTGTCACCATAAGTGACTTTCTTCTCGTCACTACACCTTATTATATATATATAAGGAAAAAGAAAAGTGAAAAGCGCAGAGCAGTACTCCGATGAGGGTGCTGCCTGTACTTTTCACTCTATTATTCTGTATGCGATTACTTAACGCCGCGCTTTGCGTACCACTCCTCACGGCTGATTTCGCCCTCCTTGTAGAACTCGGCAGGACTCTTGGCAGCTTCGGCAGCACCGTCGTAACCCCAAACCATATAGCTTGCACCCCAAGAGAAACCTGCACCAAAGGCTGTGAAGACGAGCTTGTCGCCCTTCTTCAGCTGTGGCTCGTACTCCCACAATGCGAGTGGCAATGTACCACCGCTGGTGTTTGCCATGTGGTCAATATTTATCATTACATGACTCTCGTCAACACCGAGACGACTTGCAACGGCAGTCTCGATACGGACATTTGCCTGATGAGGCACAACCCAGGCAATGTCGTCCTTAGAGAGATTGTTGCGCTTTGCAATAGTCTCGACCGCAGCACTCATCTTTGTCACTGCGTGCTTGAACACAGGACGACCGTCCTGGAACACGAAATGAAGACGCTCGTCGACAGTCTCGTGGCTTGGCATGCGGGCTGAACCACCAGCCTCCATGTGAAGGTTCTCGTATCCCTTGCCGTCAGTGAGCAGGTAGCTGTCCATCAAACCGTAATCTTCGGTCGTTGCTTCCATCATGACACACGCTGCACCATCGCCAAAGATAGGGCATGTGTTACGATCCTGATAGTTGGTCATGCTTGACATGTGGTCGCCACCACAGATGATGATACGCTTATGCGCACCCGAACGAATGAGGTTTGCTCCCAGTTCCATGGCGTAAAGGAAACCTGCACAAGCAGCCTCCATGTCAAATCCGAACGCATGCTTGAGACCAACGTTTCCGATAACAAGAGAAGCTGTTGAAGGGAAATGGTAATCAGGAGTCGTGGTGGCTGCTATTACAACCTCTATGCTGTCTGGGTCTGCCTGTGTCTTCTCCAAAAGTTGCTTCACAGCTCTTGTCATCATGTATGATGTACCAGAGCCCTGTTCAGGCTTGAGGATATGACGAGTCTTGACGCCAATACGCTCCATAATCCACTCATCACTGGTGTCTACGATGTGCGACATCTCCTCGTTGTCGAGGATATAATTGGGCACATATCCCCCAACGCCAGTAATTACTGCATTTATCTTTTCCATCTAATAGGCTATTCTTTATAAAAAAAGTAGCCGGAGAGCATTGCATTACTCTCTGGCTATAATTGGGCAATCGTTAAATTAAGCTTCTTTCTCAATTGCAACCTTACCACGATAGTAACCGCAAGCTGGGCATACAGTGTGGTAGATGTAATACTCACCGCAATTTGGACAAACTGCCAATGTTGGAGCAACTGCTCCATCGTGAGTTCTTCTCTTCAAAGTCCTTGTGTGGGACTGTCTTCTTTTAGGATGTGCCATTTTTTATTAATGTATTTAGTTGTTTGTTGATATTAACTTCTTAAGTGCCTCCCAGCGTGGGTCGATTCTGTCCGACTGCTCTGACGTCCCTTCATCGGCTCCCCCCTGGCTATCCGAAGCGCCATGACTGCTCAAGGCCTTCTGCATCTCTGCACTGCACTCACCTTCCGGATGGACATGGCGGATGGGTATCTGCAATGCTATCTGCTCGTACACCAACCACGACAGGTCCAGAATGCCTTCTTTCTCAGGCACGACGATTACCTCGCCGTCATCATCGTATTCCTCTCCGAACTTCACTCTTGTACAAGAGTCACCGCTCACCGGAATCATCATCGGTTCAAGACACCTGTCGCAAATGACCTGCACCTCGCCCTCAAACTGGAAATCGACCATGAAGGAATCGCCTGCTTCCTTGACAAGGACATCCACATTGACTGCACCTTGCTCTATCTCAGGCCCCTGCACAGCAGCAAAGAATTCATTATCGGCAACCAGCGACAACGCCATTTCGTTACCCTGCAATGCCTTCAAATCAATCTTATATGCTTCAAGTCTATCCATTTGGCGTGCAAAGTTACTAAAAAAAACTAATACAAAAGCACAATTTATACAAAAAAGTGTACTTTTTAATGTTTTTTCAGTTCAATTCTGAATGTCGTACCGTGTCCGAGCTCTGAATTTTTCACGAAAATGCGACCGCTGTGGTATTCTTCCACTATGCGCTTGCACAGTGCCAGACCAAGTCCCCACCCTCTTGCCTTTGTCGTATAACCAGGCTTGAAGACGGTCTGCAGCTTGTTCTTTGGAATGCCCTTGCCAGTGTCGCTCACCTCTACCGAGAAGATGGTGCTCTCCTCCCTTGCCACGATGCGAATGTTGCCCACACCGTCCATGGCATCGATGGCGTTCTTGCAGAGGTTTTCTATCACCCACTCGAACAGCGGGGCGCAGACATTTGCCACCAACGGCTTGTCGGGAAACTCGGTCGACAGCGAAACCTTGTTGCTGGTCCGCTTGCTGATGTATTCCACCACGTGCTCCACCACCTCGTTGAGGTTCTCGGGCTTGCACTCGGGCAAGGAGCCAATCTTCGAGAATCGGTCGGCAATGCGATGCAGGCGGTTCACATCCTTCTCCATCTCAGGTATGAGTTCGTCGTCGGGATAGCTCTCCTTGAGAACCTCCACCCATGCCATGAGACTGCTGATTGGTGTGCCCAACTGGTGTGCTGTCTCCTTTGAAAGACCCACCCACACCTTGTTCTGCTCGGCACGCTTGCTGCTCAGCAAGGCAAAGATTGCCACCACGACAAATATCAGGACCACTCCAAGTTGCACATAGGGATAGTAGGACAGACGGCGTATCATGATGCTCTCATCATAATACACTGCCATGTAGTCGGGTGGAGTTATGCTGTCGCCAGGCAAGTCCACGCGAATGCACTGGCCGTGGTGCTTCAACTTCTCCGCCTGAGCCTCGACGAGCGCCAAACTGTCCTCGGCATTATTCGCATCTATGCTTATATTACGGTAAACCTGCACACTGTCCCTTGAATCGAGGACTATGACGGGGATGTTGTTATTGCCTTCTATCACCTTCAGCACGAGTTGCAGGTCGACATTCTCGTCGACACTGTTCAGCGAGCGCATTGCCTCCGACCAAACCTCCATGTTCGCTTTCTCGCCCGCAGAGAGGTCGCGCACCAGAATGTGAGACACGACAAGGGAGACAACTGCTATCACCACAGCTGTCAGGACAAGCAGCATTTTGACATATCGCATGCTTTCAATCCACTTCATCGCTCACCTCTTATTTATTATTTATGTATCGACTCTGTTACACTTGGCGAGGAAGCCGCTCTCTACCATTTTCTTGGCGCACGAATAGCCTTCCTCGTACAGTTCTATCAGCTTATTGATGTTGCGCTCCATCCTTCCCACCTCCACTGGTTTCTCTGGTCTTATCACCAAGACTTTGCCTTCATTTTCAAGGCGTTCTATCAAGTCAAGCTGTTCGTTGTAGCACGAGCACCGATGACTCAACGCAACACGCAGCTTGGGGAATCTGTTGTATATGAAGCGTGGAATCTTCACGTCTTTCTCCGTCTTCCTGTAACCCTTGTGACGGGTGAGGACAACGACATTCTTTTCGTATCCCTGCTCCATGGACCGCACCACTGGAATTGAGTCCACGATACCGCCGTCGAGCATAGGCACTCTGTCAACGAAAACCACCGGGCACACATAAGGCAGACTGCTCGATGCCTTGGCTATCTTCATCATTCTGACGTAATTCTTTTCCTCGTGAAGATAGCACGCCTTGCCGGACAGGCAGTTGGTTGTCACCATCTCAAAAAAAGTAGGATTGTTACCGTATGCCTCAAAGTCGAACGGAAGTATTTTCTCTGGCAGTTCACCGAACATAAAATCCTGATTGAGAATACTATGCTGACGCGGAAGAAATCGCAGACCGATGAATTTATAGTCGCGCAATATCTCTATGTTACTATAGCGTGCACGACCCCTCTGACCGCTCACGAACGAGAGTCCGTTGAGAGCTCCGGCAGACACTCCCACAACATACGGGAACTCTATTCCCGAGTCCATGAAATAGTCGAGCACACCGCAAGTGAACACACCACGCATTCCACCGCCCTCCAAAACGAGACCCATTTTGCTATAATCAACCATACTTCGTTACAATTTCTTCGCAAAGATACATACTTTTACAATAAATTTTGCTAAATTTGCACGATAAATGTACAATTTAAAATAATAAAGTCTATGTTATTCAGCAAACAGACATACGTCGACCGCAGAAATGCACTTCGCAACAGAATTGGCAACGGTCTCATTCTCATCATGGGAAACAACGATGCTCCCATGAACTATCCCGCAAATACATACAAATTCCGCCAGGACAGCAGCTTCCTGTATTTCTTCGCACAGCACCGCGACGGTCTGGTCGGAGTAATCGACGCCGACGAGAACAAGGAATACCTTTTCGGCAACGACATCGACATCGATGACATCGTGTGGTTCGGACAGACTCCGTCGGTTGCAGACCTCGCAAGCGAGGCTGGCGTAGAGAACAGCGCACCAATGAGCCAGCTTAAGGTTCTTGTTGACAAGGCAAAGAGCCAGGGAAGAAAAATACACTTCCTGCCACCCTACCGCCACGACATACAGATTCAGTTGATGGATCTCACCGGAATACACCCCTCGAAACTGCGCGAGAGTGCGTCGCTCGAGCTTATCAAGGCGGTGGTTGACCAGCGCGCCGTCAAGTCGCCAGAGGAAATTGCCGAGATAGAGCGCGCATGTGCCATTGCATACGAGATGCACACCACAGCCATGAAGATGTGTGCTCCCGGCATAACCGAACAGCACATTGCCGGTGTCATCAGCGGCATTGCTTATTCGAAGGGATGCTGCCCAAGTTTCCAGTCGATACTTTCAATGCACGGCGAGATTCAGCACGGCTATCCAAGTCCACGCGCCATGGAGGCTGGACGTCTGATGCTTTGCGATGCAGGAGCTGAGACAAACGAGAACTACTGCAGCGACAACACTCGTACCACACCTATCAGCGGAAAGTACACCTCGCGTCAGCGCGACATCTACTCTATCGTCGAGGAATGTCATGACTATGCAAAGTCAATCGCAAAGCCAGGCATACGCTGGTGGGATGTTCACTTCGGCGTTGCCCGCCTCATGACTGAAAGACTCAAGGAACTGGGCTTGATGAAGGGAGACACCGAGGAAGCTGTACGCAACGGCGCACATGCAATGTTCTTCCCTCATGGTCTGGGACACATGATGGGTATGGACGTACACGACATGGAGGGACTCGGACAGATTTATGTAGGCTTTGACGAGGAGACACAGCCCAACCTGAGCCAGTTCGGAACTAACTGCCTGCGCTGCGGACGACGTCTGCAGGAAGGATGGGTAATGACCGACGAACCTGGCATTTACTTCATCCCCGCACTTATCGACGACTGGAGAAGCAAGGGCATCAACAAGGACTTCATCAACTTCGACCTTCTTGAGACATACAAGGACTTTGGAGGCATACGCCTCGAGGATGACCTTCTCATCACAAAGGACGGATGCAGATACCTTGGCGAAAAACTCATCCCCTACCACATCGACGAGGTGGAGGAGTTCATCGCACGATAATCGCCCGTTCACCATTCGCCTGCCTCGCAAGCCAAGAAAAAGGGAGCAGGCAATGACTTACTGCAAGGATATAACAAATAACAAAATAAAAACAAAATGAAAAAGATTATGTTGATCGCAGCAGCCGCAATGGCTGCGATGCCTGCCCTCGCACAGGAGAGCAAAGAAACACCCAACGATTCTCTTGTCTTCACGACAATCATCGAGAATCCTGTTACAAGCATCAAGAACCAGAACAACTCTGGTACATGCTGGAGCTATTCTGCATTGGCATTCCTCGAGAGCGAGGCAATCAAGAAGAACCCAAGCCTGAAGGAAGACCTCGACCTCTGCGAGAGCTTCCTCGTAAGCAAGACCTATGTTGACCGCGCTGACCGCAACGTACGTACACACGGCGATGCAAGCTTCAGCCAGGGCGGCTCGTTCTACGACGCTATCTTCTGTATGAAGAACTATGGTCTCATCCCTGAGGGAATCATGCCCTACCCTGTGACTTGCTATGGCGACAGCCTCTTCAACTTCACAAGCTTCTTCCCACCAATGGAGGCTTACATCAAGGCTATCTCTACAAGCGACGCTAAGAAGATCAACCCTTCATGGAAGAAGAGCGTTCAGGGTATGATTAACGACTACTTCGGAGAGTGCCCAACAGAGTTCGAATACAAGGGCAAGAAGTACACTCCAAAGAGTTTCGTAAGCGACTACCTCAAGCTTGATCCTAACGACTACGTGTCGCTGACAAGCTACACTCACCAGCCATTCTACGAGAGCTTCATTCTTGAGATTCAGGACAACTGGCGCTGGGCAAGCAGCTACAACCTCCCACTCGATGAGTTCATGAGAGTAATGGAGGAGAGCGTAAAGAACGGATGGACCTTTGCTTGGGGTGCTGACGTCAGCGAGGATGGTTTCAGCCGTCGTTCTGGAAAGAACAAGTGTGTTGCAACTGTACCCGACACAAAGAGCACAGCCGGCGTAGGTAGCGACCAGAGCCGCTGGACTGGCGAGAAGGCTGGTGCCAAGATTGCAGAGAACGACAACGCTGGCGAGAAGACCATCACTCAGGAACTCCGTCAGGAAGGCTATGACAACTGGACCACAACCGATGACCATGGCATGCAAATCTATGGCATCGCAAAGGACCAGAACGGCAAGGAATATTTCATGATGAAGAACTCATGGGGCGAATACGGACCTTACAAGGGTTTCTGGTATGTCAGCAAGCCTTACGTGGCTTACAAGACCATGAACATCATCATCAACAAGAACGCTGTTCCTAAGGACATCCGCAAGAAGCTGGGCATCTAATCCGCAACAAGATTAAAAAGCCTTGAATAACGAGGAGATTAACAAATGAATTACATTTGGAAATATCAACCTCCTACTGAAGAGCAACAAGCAAAAGCAAAAGAACTTGCTCGCGAGGTGGGCATCAACCCAAATCTGGGTTGGTTGCTCATTCGTCGCGGCATAAATACGGTATCCGAAGCAAAAAGATTCTTCCGACCACAGCTGAACGAACTGCACGACCCATTCTTGTTCAGGGATATGGAGAAGGCGGTCAACAGACTGAACGACGCGCTCGGCAGAAAAGAACGAATACTGGTATACGGTGACTATGATGTTGACGGTTGCACAGCCGTGGCACTTGTCTACAAATTCCTGCAGCAGTTCTACTCTAACATCGACTTCTACATTCCCGACCGAAACGAAGAGGGATACGGAGTCTCGCACAAGGGTGTGGACTACGCTCACAGCACTGACGTGAAACTGGTCATCGTGCTTGACTGTGGAATAAAGGCTATCGAGGAGATTGCATACGCCAAGTCTCTCGGCATAGACTTCATCATCTGCGACCACCACGTACCCGACGACGTTCTGCCGCCTGCCGTGGCAATACTGAACGCAAAACGATTTGACGCCACGTATCCATATACAGACTTGTCTGGATGTGGCGTCGGCTTCAAGTTCATGCAGGCATTTGCCGCAAACAACGGAATCGAATTCAACCAACTTATCCCCCTACTCGACCTTTGTGCCATAAGCATTGCATCAGACATCGTCCCAATACTTGGCGAGAACAGGGTGCTGGCTTACCATGGTCTGAGACAGCTCAACAACAGTCCAAGTGTCGGTGTCAAAGCCATACTGGAGAGTTGCGGACTTGGAGGCAAGGAGATTACGATGAACGACATCATCTACAAGATTGGACCGCGTATCAATGCGTCGGGAAGAATGCAGAACGGCAAGGTGGCTGTCTCTCTGCTCATTGAGAAGGATCATTCTGTAGCACGTATGAAGGCGGAGATAATAAACGACTTCAACGAGCAAAGAAAGGATCTCGACAAATCAATGACGGAGGAAGCAAACAGAATCGTTGCTGGAATCGACCAGAAGTACGAGCCGCACTCCATCGTCATATACAACGAGGAATGGCACAGGGGGCTTATTGGTATCGTGGCGTCACGACTTACTGAAATCTACTTCCGGCCTGCAGTCGTGCTGACAAGAACAGACGACATTGCCACTGGTTCTGCAAGGTCGGTCAGCGGATTTGATATATACAAAGCCATCGAGAGTTGCCGCGATCTGCTTGAGAACTTCGGCGGTCACACCTATGCTGCGGGACTGTCGTTGAAAGTTGAGAACATTCCTGAATTCAAACGCAGATTCGAGGAATATGTCGAGAAGAATATCACTGAGGAACAGATTAGCGCCCAACTCGATATCGAGATGGCACTCGACTTCAAGGATATCAACAGGAAATTCTACAATGATCTGAAACGCTTCTGTCCGTTTGGACCCAACAACCCCAAACCGCTTTTCTGCTCGCTGCAAGTATACGATTTTGGCACAAGCAAGGTTGTCGGACGGTCACAGGAGCACATTAAGCTGGAACTCGTTGACAACAAAAGCAACAACGTCATCAACGGCATAGCATTCGGTCAAAGTTCTCAGGTACGTTTTATCAAAAGCAAGCATTCATTTGACATAGCCTATTCAGTTGAGGAGAATACTCACAAACGTGGTGAGGTACAACTTCAGATAGAAGACATAAGACCATCTGAATAACACATCTCTCACAAGACTAATGGACAGATACGAAGAAATACTAAAACAATACTGGGGATATGATGGTTTCAGAGGCATTCAGCACGACATCATAGAAAGTATTGACAATGGACACGACACTCTTGGACTTATGCCAACCGGTGGAGGCAAGAGTATTACGTTTCAGGTACCTGCCCTTGCAAAAGAAGGACTGTGTATAGTCTTGACACCTCTCATCGCACTGATGAAGGACCAGGTTATACACTTGAAGCAAAAGGGCATCAAGGCAGCTGCCATTTACACTGGCATGACACACGAGCAGATTCTCACGACGCTCGACAACGCCGTCTTTGATGCATATAAACTACTATACATCTCGCCCGAGAGACTCGGCAGCGAATTGTTTCAGAAAAAGCTGGCCCATATGAGGGTCAGCTTTATCTGTGTCGACGAAGCACATTGCATCTCGCAATGGGGCTACGATTTCCGACCAAGTTATCTCAACATCAAACAGGTCAGAAAGATTCTTCCTGACAAACCTATACTGGCTCTTACTGCAACAGCAACACCAGATGTCGTAACGGACATACAGAAACAACTCGAATTCAGGGAAGAACGTGTCTTCCGAATGAGTTTTGAACGAAGCAACATAGCATATAAAGTAAAGTATGCGGAGGACAAACTCGACGCTCTGCGCAAGCTGCTGATAAAACGGGAAGGCTCTGCAATAGTCTATTGCCGTAACAGGAAACTGTGCAAGGAATATTCTGAGATAATTCAGACATGGAACATTACCTCCACCTTCTACCATGCAGGACTGGAGAACTCTGAAAAAGACAAAAGACAACACGACTGGCAGAATGATGACATAAGAGTTATTACTGCTACCAACGCATTTGGTATGGGAATCGACAAGGCAGACGTAAGACTCGTCGTGCACATCGGCACCCCAGATTCCATAGAAGAATACTTTCAGGAGGCGGGAAGGGCAGGAAGAGACGGAGAGGAAGCTGAAGCCATTCTGCTGTACAATGGCAACGACATCGCCAACCTGAAGAGAAGAGTGAGCGAGAACTTTCCCGACAGGGATACAATACGCAATATATATTCGTCCGTATGCAACTTCCTGCAGATCCCAATAGGCTACGGAATAGGAGTAAGAAGAGAATTCAATCTGATGGAATTCTGCAAACTGTTTCGCTTTGGTGCAGTATACGTAGAGAGTTCACTGGACATACTCACCAAAGCCGGATATGTTAATTATACCGACTCAGAGGATGGTGTAAGCAGAGTAAAGTTCATACTTGAAAGGGACGAACTCTACAGGCTCAACAGCGACGATGCGAAACAGGATTCAATAATCAAATGTATGTTCAGAAACCATTCCGGTCTATTTATAGACTATGTTCCAATAAGTGAATCATATATTGCAAAAAGCACGAACATGTCCGAGGCAGAAGTCTACCAGAACCTTATAATGCTGTCGAAGGCACATATTCTTGATTATATCCCAAGAAAAAACATCCCTCACATTGCTTTCACAAGAGAACGACAGGAGGAAAAGTACATTTCAATACCAAAGGAGATACTAGAGAAGAGACGTGACGTATATAAATCACGAATCGACTATATGATCGAGTATCTCAAGGAGCAAGACAAATGCAGGCAGAACTATCTCCTAAGATACTTTGGAGAGAAGAACAAAATAAAGTGCAGGAAATGCGACGTCTGTATCAAGAAGGAAAAAGAAAAGGAGAATAGCGGAATCAACAAGATTATAAAAACGATACTTTCACCGTTCAAGGAGGAAGAGATATCAGAGGAAAAGAGACTCGCAAAGCAGAATATCATCAATCAGATAAAAGAGGCTGGGCATATATTCCCTTTCGACCTGAACTTTGACGATATAGAAATTGAACTCGCACAGGAAATAATAGCGGAGATGGACGACAAAGGAGAGATAAAAACAGATGAGCTGATGAGAATTTACATACCAGATAAACGTTGAAGATACAGTGATTTTAAACGCAGAAAACCCGAGACATCTTGCGATGCTCGGGTTTCTTCGTTTAAAAACGGCGGCTAC
>CAMAFX010000043.1 GCA_945833925.1 uncultured Prevotellaceae bacterium | reverse complement strand
TCCATCTTTTTTATCGTACATACCTTTGCACCATCGAAAAGCGCTAATCGATGATTCATTTTTTATTTATTCAGTTTAAGTTACTAAAAAGGCGGCTACTGGCTCGCTTTCCATCTGAAATAAAACTCACCAGCCAATCAAGAGAGAGAGGACACCTCATTGCGAAGTGCCCTCTCTCTTTATTTTGATATTCCGTCAAAACGTCAAAACGACAGTTTAAATATTTATTGCTGGTTATACTTGGTTGTCTTCTTGTATGGTTAGGTTAGTCCTCGTTTACGTCCTTTGCAATTCTAAGAATAAGCGTTGTTGCACCTATTGTTATAATGTCGCCCTCAGCGAGACGGATGCGATCCTGGTCCTTCAATATCTCGTTCATATAGAACGTTCCTGTGTTGCTTGGGGCGTCTCTGAGTATGTATTGCAGATCTCCGCGCTTGTTTCTCTGAACTCGTATGATACAGTGCTTCGTGTCAATGCTTGGGTCTACAGTTTCTATGGGGGCATTGATGTTTGTGCCCTGCACCTTTCGACCTATGACATTGTCGCCCATGTGCAGTGGAATGACCTGCTTGAAGTGGAAGCAGTTCTCGATAACCACAATACTTCCTTGCTCCCCGGCGTTCTCTTCTTCGTCCAGAACTTCCTCTTTCTGAGTAGCTCTGAGTTTGCTTACACCCAAGCGAACGGCAAACTGTTTCTTGCAGTTTTCGCATTGGAAAACAAGTTGCTGGCCATCTTCGTATTTTGTCTCATCAAACGTAATGAAACTGTCGCATTTAGGACATCTGACTCTTTTCATGATTTGCTGTGTTGTTGGGGGAGGCTGGAATATAGGGTTATTCTCAGTTAAAGCTTAAGTACCCATGCAGAACTTATGTCATCGTTGTTCTGCTTTATTGTCTTCATATATCTGTATGCTTCCTCCTGTGTCGAGAATCCGTCAACGACAACGCGTCTCAGGTCGTTTTTCTCCATAACAGACGCTTTTATGTTGCGTTTATTAAGATTGCTTACAAAACTTTCGGCATTGGCTCTTGAGACACAACTTGCCAAGACGATGCAGTATTTCGAGACTTTCGCCTCTGCAGTCGTTGCAACCTTCGATGTCCTGACTGTGTTGGTGGAAATTTGTTCAACTGGATTCGTGACTTCACTTGAAACTGTTTTCGCCGTTTCTTCAACCGTTGCTGCAGACTCTGTCTCTGTATTCTCAGTCATACTGAAGCCTTCGTTGTTGGCTTCTTCTGTTATATCAAGCAATACTGCATCAAAACTGTCCTTCAGTTCTGATTCATAGTCGTTTGTAAATGCAGTGGTATTGCTCGCCTCCAGACTCATCTTTGGTTTGATGAACGAGGTCAACTGTCCGTTTGCCGGAGTTCCTGCATACGTCTTTATCTCTGTTGGTTTAACGATAAAGATCAATGCGACAATGGATGCAACAGCAATGGAGTAGTTGACAATCTTTCGTGAAATGCTGAAGATTAGGTGGCTTTCTGTAGGACGTGTTGGAGTGCGTCTTACACGAACAGTGTTGTCAACATTCTCGGCAGACGCAACAATTTTCATTGGTACGTTATTGTTTCCGACTGCCACGCCGTTTTTCTCTTCTATGCTTGCGTCGTCCTTTCCGTCAATGTTTTCCGTAGCGGTTGTGTCGTCAATATGTTCAACAACAAGGTCTGTGCTACTGTTAATTTCTTGTTTCTGGATATGCAATGCGTCAATTCCGTAGTAAGAAGGGTTGATGACACCACATTCACATGAATCCATTGTTATAGTTCCATCCTCCTCGTATGTGAATACACCGATAGATCCAAAATCGAGTGTTCCCTCTGACATAAGGACGTTGTGGAACTTTGCAACCATTTCCTCGCACTGTTTCTCAGCCTCAACCTGCGACAGGTTGAAAATTTCTGCAATGGAGTTGATAAGGATGTTTTCCCTGTCTACGTTGATTAGTGGATTGAAATGGACATTGCGGATAGGAGGCATATAGAGATTCTCGCTGTCAATCCACCTGGCTGGTGTGTTGTCAGCGCGAAAAGCTCCTAACTGTGGCACTATCACACAATTATGCGATAGAAGGAGATATTCTATATGTATCGCAAGTTCGTTCACGTTGCAAATATAGTATAATTTTTTTATTTCAACCTATTGCCGATATAAAAAAACTTGAAATTTTAATTTTCTGTTTCTTTTTCTTTCTTCTTGTTTTGCGGCTTCCTTTTTTGTCTTTTTTTATTAGGAATTTCCTCAACTTTGTATTTTCCTTTTGCCTTGTTGTCTGATTTCGGTCTTGGTTTTCTTCCTTTGTTATGCTGGTTCTTGTTGTTACCTTTCTTGTGTTTGTACTGCTTTCTTGCAACACCGGTATATTCAGGCTGTTCGCCCAATTCTGTTGGAATTGTGTTCTTCTCGATCTCCTTCTCAAGGAAATTCTCGATCTGCCTGAACAGAGGCTGGTCTTTTTCGCCAACAAGTGTGATAGCCTTTCCTTTTGCCCCGGCTCTTGCCGTACGTCCGATTCTGTGTACATAGTCTTCAGCCTCGTTTGGAACGTCAAAGTTGATAACCAATTGTATGTCGTCGATATCAATTCCACGTGACACTATGTCCGTAGCAATGAGCACGTCAAGTTGTTGTGCCTTGAATCTGAACATCACATCGTCTCGCTCTGCCTGAGTCAAATCGCTGTGCATGGCAGCGCAGTTGTATCCTTTTCTTTTGAGAGTTATCGCAATATCCTTGCACTTTAGTTTTGAACCTGCGAAGATGATGACACGTTTAGGTTCGTTTTCTTTGAAGATGTGTTCTACGATACGCAGTTTCTGAGGCTCATAACAGATATATGCACTCTGGTGTATTCCTTCGGCTGGTTTGGATACTGCAAGCTTAATCTGTACGGGGTCTTTTAAGATGTTTTTTGCCAGATTGATAATGTCGTTGGGCATAGTGGCACTGAACATGATTGTCTGCCTTTCCTTGGGCAGGTGTTTTACGATTGTCATTATATCGTCGTAGAACCCCATATCCAACATTCTGTCAGCTTCGTCTAATATAAAAAAGGACACGCGCGAGAGATCTATGTTGCCAAGCGAGAGGTGACTGATAAGTCTGCCGGGTGTTGCAATGAGCACGTCAGCTCCCTTTTGCATGGCTCTCTTCTCCTGCTCATATCTGATTCCGTCATTGCCTCCGTACACAGCAACACTGCTAAGTTCGGGAGTGTAGTATGCAAATCCCTGCATGCCTTGGTCAATCTGTTGTGCAAGTTCGCGCGTGGGACTCATAATCACACAGTTGATGGCATCCTTTGGATAATCACCGTCATCAAGCAGGCTAAGCACTGGAAGCAGATACGCTGCTGTCTTTCCTGTTCCTGTTTGTGCAACGCCTATAATGTCACGCCCTTCCAGTATGTGAGGGATGGCGTGTTCCTGAATAGGCGTGCAGTCGGTGAAATTCATATCATCGAGGGCATCCAGAATGTTGTCATTCAGATCTAAATCGTAAAAATCCATATTATTTGTTGTTTGTTGCTTGGCTGACGATGTCCAGCGCCATTTGTTTCTTGTTGTTTGTTGCTTTGTTGACGATGTTCAGCGTTATTTGTTTCTTGTTGTTTGTTGTTTGGCTGATGGTAATCCAGCGCTAATTGCCTTTTGCTATTTTGGTGCCTTGCGGATGAGGTAGATTGCTATTATGCTAAAGACAACGTTAGGCAACCATGTTGCAATAATGGGGGGGAGTCCGGCATTAATGCTGAATGTTGATGACACTGTTTGGAATAATATGTATCCGGCACTAAGTCCCAAACCTGTGCCAAGCGCCAGACCCATTCCGTTTTTCCTCTTCTTGGCGGACAGTGTCAGTCCGATAATAGCCATGATGAAGGAAGCAAACGGGGAAGCAAAGCGTTTGTGGTATTCTACCTCAAATTGTGCCGTCTGTCCTGTTCCTCTTATGCGTTGTTTCTCTATCTGCTCTATGAGTTCGCTGTTTGTCATGGCCTGTTCCATGTATTTTGTTATAAGGAAGTCTTTAGGCTCCATGATGATAGTCGTGTCAAGAGTATTGTAGTGGGTTATTATTTCCCTGTTG
The DNA here is from genome assembly GCA_945833925.1 of uncultured Prevotellaceae bacterium. GTDB lineage: Bacteria > Bacteroidota > Bacteroidia > Bacteroidales > Bacteroidaceae > Physcousia. The sequence goes on along the minus strand of CAMAFX010000043.1, from coordinate 17,298 downwards.
GTGCGCATGTCTCTTATGGTGACATTGTTCAGATGCCACTTGTAGCGTGACAAAGTGTCGTAGTTCATGGTCACGGCCGTGAGGTGTGACACCAGTTTTTTATCCTCAAACTTGTCCAGCGAGAAGTGCATGCCCATCTTTATGTTGTCATCGTAATGCTCCATAAAAGCTATCACTCCCGTGTCTACCTGTAATTGTAGGTTGGTGGCAGTTGTGACGTTTCTGTTCTTGCTCTTATACATCTTCTCGAAGTTCAGTCGTTTTAGACTGCCTCGAGGGATTACCTCGCTTCCGAGAACAAATGTGATGATTGCAATCAAAGCCGCAGACAGCATGTAGGGGCGCATTATTCTGGTGAATTTCACACCGGCAGCCTGCATGGCAATTATTTCGCTGTTGTCGGCAAGTTTTGTGGTGAAGAAGATGACGCTCAGGAAGACGAAGAGTGAAGAAAAGAGGTTGGCGTAATAGGGAATGAAGTTCAGGTAGTAAACAAAGATGATGTCGTGGAGTGGGGCATTGTTCTTTGTGAACTTGTCAATGTTCTCGTTGTAGTCAAAGACCACAGCGATGCTAATAATCAAAATGATAGAGAAAAAATACGTACCAAGGAACTTGCCCATAAGATAACGGTCAAGCCTGTTCAGAAATGGTATCTTCCATTCAATCTTCTTCATTGCTCTATATTGGTATTGTTGTTCTTTCCTTCGAATTGCGACGTTTTTCGATGCCTTTTCTTTTTGGCATGCTTTGCCATTGCTGTATCACCTCTTCCTTAAAGTCTTGCCGAAACCTTCTTGACCATGACGTCCTTCCAACTCCTGAAGTCTCCTGCAATTATATGCTTGCGAGCTTCGCCTACGAGCCAAAGATAGAATGTAAGGTTGTGGATACTTGCAATTTCCATTGCCAGCAGTTCTTGTGCCTTGAACAAGTGGTGAACGTATGCCTTGGAATAGAACGTGTCGACAGATGCTGTGCCGTTGGGGTCGAGTGGGGAGAAGTCGTCCTCCCACTTTTTGTTTCGCATGTTCATAATGCCTTCGGAAGTGAACAGACACGCATTTCTTCCGTTACGTGTTGGCATTACGCAGTCAAACATGTCTATGCCTCTGTCTATACCCTCGAGCAGATTTGCAGGTGTGCCGACTCCCATCAGGTATCGAGGTTTGTCTTTGGGAAGAACTTCGTTGACAACCTCAATCATTTCGTACATCACCTCGGCGGGTTCACCTACAGCCAGACCCCCAATGGCATTGCCTTCTGCCTCTTTGCTTGCAACAAACTCGGCTGACATCTTTCGCAGGTCCTTGTATGTGCATCCCTGTACAATGGGGAATAGCGACTGGTGGTAGCCGTACTTTGGATCTGTCTCGTTGAATCGCTTGATACAACGGTCCAGCCATCGGTTGGTCATTTCCAGGCTCTTCTTTGCATAGTTATAGTCACTGGTTCCGGGAGGGCACTCGTCCAGTGCCATCATAATGTCGGCACCAATGCTTCGTTCTATGTCCATCACTCCTTCTGGAGTAAAGAAATGCTTCGAACCGTCAATGTGGCTTCGAAATTCACATCCTTCTTCTTTCAGTTTTCTGATGCCGGTCAGCGAGAATACCTGAAAGCCACCGCTGTCGGTCAGTATGGGTCTGTCCCATCCGTTGAACTTATGAAGTCCGCCTGCCTTCTCAAGTATTCCGGTTCCAGGACGCAGGTACAGGTGATATGTGTTTCCGAGGATAATCTGTGCCTTGACTTCGTCCTTCAGGTCGCGTTGCAATACGCCTTTTACGGTGCCGCATGTGCCAACAGGCATGAAGATAGGTGTTTCTATCTTTCCGTGGTCGGTGGTCAGAACACCAGCTCTGGCATTGCTGTGCTGGTCTGTACACAGAAGTTCGAATGTGGTCTTTTTGTTGTCTGCTATTGTCATTTGTGTTTATTTCGCGTCTTTCTTGTCCTCGTCGTAGACAAAATCAATAGGGTTTTCTACTGTCTCCTTCAGCAGTGCAAAGTCCCACACGTCGCTTATGGTCTCTACGTAGTGGAATGTTACTCCGTTGAGGTATATTTCTGGTATCTCTTCAATATCTTTCTTGTTTTCGGTGCATATTGCAATGTCGGTGATTCCTGCTCGTTTTGCGGCAAGAATCTTTTCTTTAATACCGCCGACAGGCAATACCTTGCCTCGCAGTGTTATTTCTCCAGTCATAGCTATGCGCTGACGTACTTTTCTCTGGGTCAATGCCGATGCCAGAGATGTTGCCATCGTCACGCCGGCTGATGGGCCATCCTTGGGCACGGCTCCTTCGGGAACGTGGATGTGTATGTTGTAGTTGTCGAATATGCGCATGTCAATGCCAAGTGTATCAGCATGCGATTTTATGTATTCGAGAGCCAACACTGCACTTTCCTTCATGACGTCTCCAAGATTACCTGTCAGCGTGAGTTTGCCTCCCTTCCCACGGCTCAGGCTGGTCTCGATAAACAGAATCTCTCCGCCAACGCTGGTCCACGCCAAACCGGTCACAACACCTGCATTTCCATTGCCTTGGTACTTGTCGCGGTTGTATGGTGGCTTGCCAAGCAGGCCGTTCAGGTGCTCTGGCTTGATGGTTGTTATTTCCATCTTGTCGGTGCGTGCGTAGTTGAGGGCAACCTTGCGGAAGATCTTTCCAATCAGTTTGTCAAGACCTCGCACACCACTTTCGCGAGTATAATCCTCGATGATTCTTTCTATAGCAGCCTTGCTTATCTTCAGGTCTTTGCGATTGGTCAGACCATTTATTTCCTTCTCTTTGGGGATAAGATGCTTGCGGGCTATTTCAATCTTCTCTTCTGTGAGATAGCCGCTAACCTCGATGAGCTCCATTCTGTCGAGCAAAGGCTGAGGAATTGTGCCGATGTTGTTGGCTGTGGCAATGAACATTACCTTAGAAAGGTCATAGTCCATGTCCAGATAGTTGTCGTGGAAAGCATTGTTCTGCTCGGGGTCAAGAACCTCAAGAAGGGCAGACGACGGGTCGCCGTTCATTGTTGCCTGAGTTACCTTGTCTATCTCGTCCAGAATGAAAACGGGATTGCTTGAGCCGGCTTTTATGATGTTCTTGATTATGCGTCCTGGCATTGCACCCACGTATGTTCGGCGATGTCCTCTGATTTCTGCCTCATCGTGCAATCCACCGAGCGACACTCTTACATATTTGCGCTTCAGACTGGCGGCAATGCTCTTTCCGAGCGATGTCTTGCCAACTCCAGGAGGACCGTAAAGGCAGATTATGGGACTTTTGAGATCGCCTCGTAGTTTCAGAACAGCAAGATGCTCGAGTATGCGTTCCTTGACCTTCTCCATGCCATAATGGTCGCGGTTAAGAGTGCTTTCTGCTGAAGTCAGGTTCAGGTAGTCCTTTGTGTATGTGTTCCAGGGCAGTTGCAGAATGGTCTGGAGATACGAGAGCTGGACATTGTAGTCCGGACTCTGTGGATGCATGCGTTCAAGCTTGCACACCTCTCTCTCGAATATCTTGCCAATTTCGCTTGGCCATTGTTTTGCTGTCGCTTCTGCACGAAGGGTTTCGGAATCTCTCTCCGTGTCGCCTCCGTGCCCAAGCTCCTCCTGTATGTTCTTCATCTGCTGCTGCAGGAAGTATTCTCTCTGCTGGTTGTTCAGGTCAACCTGTGTCTTCTGTTTCAGTTTGTTCTTGATTTCCGCAAGCTGCAAGTCAATGCTCATGGTTCGCATAAGACTGATGGCTCTGTCCATCATGGTGTTCTGTCTCAGCATGTCAATCTTTTCCTCGACGGTGAACGGAAAACTGCAGCAGATGAAATTGATGAAGAAATTATCGTTTCGGATGTTCTTGATGGCAAACGCTGCCTCGCCGTTCATTTCGTCGGAAGATTCCATCAGTCTGTTAGCTCTCTTTCGGCAGTCTTCCATCAGCATCTTGAATTTCAGGTCGTCAATGCCGGTAGTGTATAGCTCGAGTAGTTTATCCACACTGACCATGGTCATAGGTTCCTGTTCGGTGATGTCTACGAGACGTATTCTGCACAATCCTTGCAGGATTACGCTGTTCTGACCGTCGGGAAGCTCTATGATTCTTACTACACGTGCTGCCACACCAGTGTCGTAGAGGTCCTCTTTGTTTGGTTTTTCCACTTCTGGTGACTTCTGGCAGAAGATAGCAATTAGAGAGTCGTGCTTCTCGGCGTATTTTATGACCTTCCTTGACATCTTGCGTCCAACGTTGACAGGTGTCATTACGCTTGGGAAGAGAACCATGTTCCTGAGTGGAAGTAAAGGAAGCTCGTTGGGGATGTCGATGTTGTTTGTCAGCTGGTCCATGTCGCCATCAAAATCAGCGACAAAATTCACTGAAACATTGCTGTCTTTCTCGCTCATATTTTATGTTTTTGTAGTTTCTGCTAATACCTTATTTTTTCGCGTGTGCAAAAAGCGGTTGCAAAGATACGAAAAAATGTGGAAAACGCGCCTATATAGTCACAAAAATAATTTAAATGCCAACGCATGGCAGTATTGCTTGTGTGCGCGACAGAGGTAAGGTGTAAATTTTTGTAACTTTGCAATATGGCAAAAGATTATTTTGATTTTCAGCAGTTTCGAGTGTATCATGACAAATGTGCCATGAAGGTAGGCACAGATGGTGTTCTGTTGGGGGCCTGGGGATCTATAGGCGATGCTCGCCGGGTTCTTGACGTAGGCACAGGCAGTGGCTTGATAGCCCTTATGGTAGCTCAGCGTTCGCCTGAGGCACGTATTGATGCTATTGATGTGGAAGAGTCGGCAGTACAGCAGGCGACGGAAAATGCTCGTATAAGTCCTTTTGCTGACAGAATTGTGGTAAAGCATGCCGATGTTCGGGAATATGAATGTACAGAGGCGTATGATGCGGTGTTCTGTAACCCTCCGTACTATCCGGAGGACACTCTTCCGCCAGATACCGGCAGAGCCTTGGCTCGCAATTCTGCACTTTTGCCGTTTTCGGAGCTTGTCAAGGCGGTTGGCAGATTGATGGCTCCTAAGGGCGTATTCAGCGCTTGCCTGCCCATGCAAGCCATAGATTCGTTTGTCACTGAATGTCTTGTACACGATTTGTATCCTTTCCGTCAGTGCAATGTTCAGACCGTTGCCAGAAAGCAGCCAAAGCGAGTTCTTGTCTCGTTCTCTTTCGACAGAACCTTGCCTCTTGAGATAACGAGCATCATACTTCAGGAAGGGGATAAAAAGAGCGAGGCATATCTTGACCTCGCTCGTGGATTCTATCTTGAAGCTGAATAACTTCTACAGTTGGTTTTTGGCAGGTGTTCCTACAATCATCTTTATTCCCTTCTCTACACATTCCATAGTGATGTCTTTTGGACCGTTCGAAGGGTCGCCGTCCCAGTGTATAGGACCTTCGCTTCGTCTGTGAATTGTGATCTTTCGAGCACGCATGATTTTCACGTTCTTGAAGAGCTCAATATAACCTGTTCTTAATAGGGGAGCGATGAGGAGTCCTCTCAGTTTATTGAAACAAGTCCATATGTTGATGTCAAGATATCCGTCACATACAGATGCCTTCGGGGCTATAAAGAAATTGTTGCCGTATTGCGATGCATTTGCACCTGTTATGAGCCATGCGTTTATATTGCTGAGTTTCTTGCCGTTCTCCAGTTCAATTACACACGACATTCCACTGTATTTCAGACTTATATTGATGGTTTTCTTAATGTATGTGAGAAGTCCTCTCTTTCCGTCTTTTGCAAACTGCTCGCTGACTTCCGCGTCAAATCCAACGCCGGCAGTACAGAAGAAAGGATGTCCACATATCAAACCATAATCGCAGTCCTTTATGTTCATTTTCTTTATTGTCTCGATGGCTTTGGATGGTTTCATGGAGATGCCGAGATGACGTGCCAATCCGTTACCGCTTCCACATGGTATTATGCCTAATGCGGTATTGGTGTGTATCAGCCCCCTTGCCACTTCATTTACTGTGCCGTCACCTCCTATGGCAATAGCAGCATCAGCTCCGCTTTCAGCTGCAGCCTTAGCCAGTTCCACTGCATGACCTGCCCTTTCAGTATATTGTATCTTGAAATCCCATTCCTCGCCTGAGAATATGGTAGGTATCAGTTCTAATATTTTATTTTTATCTTTAGTGCCCGATATGGGATTGACTATGAATACTACTTTCATCGCTGAGTCTTTTCTTTCACCACTTTGTGTCGACCCTTTGTGTGTTGATAGTTCAACTGTTAAGGTTCGTTGCTGTATTTTGTTCGACAAAATTAGTACATTTGTTTTGTTTTATTATGTTTGGAGGGAGAAAAAGTGCATAAAAAGACATTTTTTGTGCATAAAATATAACGTAGCATTGCTTTTTTTGTTAACTTTGCATCTTGAAACGTAGAAAGAAATCAACAACAAATAATATCTAATATGGGTATATTACAAGAAAAACTCGCCAGACATCCTTTCTTTGCTTTGGCAAAGGACGTAAAGGCGAAGGGCATTTACCCCTATTTCCGTGCGATAGAGGGTAAGCAGGGAACTGAAGTGGAAATGGGTGGACATCATGTGTTGATGTTTGGCTCAAATGCTTATACTGGTCTTACTGGTGATGATCGTATTATCGAGGCAGGTTGCAAGGCAATGCGTCAGTATGGTAGTGGTTGTGCCGGAAGCCGTTTCCTCAATGGTACACTTGACATTCATGTTCAGCTCGAAAAAGAGCTGGCTGAGTTTGTCGGCATGGACGATGCTCTCTGTTTCTCTACAGGATTCACTGTAAACAGTGGTGTCATTCCTCAGCTTGTCGGCAAGGATGATTACATTATTTGTGATGACCGCGACCATGCCAGCATTATCGACGGCCGTCGCCTTTCCTTTGCTACTCAGCTTCACTACAAGCACAACGATATGGCAGACCTGGAGCGTGTTCTCCAGCGTTGCGAGCCAGACAAGGTTAAACTTATCGTAGTTGATGGCGTGTTCTCAATGGAGGGTGATCTTTGCAATCTGCCAGAGATTGTAAAGTTGAAGCACAAGTACAACGCTTCTATCATGGTCGATGAGGCACACGGACTTGGTGTGTTCGGTCGTCAGGGACGTGGCGTTTGCGATTATTTCGGTTTGACCAAGGAGGTTGACCTTATCATGGGTACTTTCTCTAAGTCGCTGGCAAGTATCGGTGGTTTCATAGCAGCCGATCAGACCATCATCGACTCACTCCGCCATACTGCTCGTACATATATTTTCTCTGCCAGCATGACACCGGCTTCTACAGCTGCTGCTCTCGAGGCTCTTCACATTATACAGAATGAGCCAGAGCGCATCGAGGCTCTCTGGGATGTTACACGTTACGCGTTGAAGCGTTTCAAGGAAGAGGGTTTTGAGATTGGCGAGACAGAGAGTCCAATCATCCCACTTTACGTTCGCGATCTCGAGAAGACCTTCATTGTTGTGGCACGTGCATTCGAAGAAGGATGCTTCATCAATCCTGTTATTCCTCCTGCTTGTGCGCCAAGCGACACTCTTGTTCGCTATGCACTGATGGCAACTCACACTAAGGAGCAGGTTGACCGCAGCGTAGAGATGCTGAAGAAGGTGTTCAAGGAGCTTGACATCATCAAGTAATTCATTTGGCTTATATATAAATAAGGTGAAGCAAAGTTTCTCCTTGTTTTAAGTAAAGAAATATAAAAGATGTGACCGGCGCTGTTGTGTGTCGGTCACTTCTTTTATCATTTATCTCTGTCTGAGTTATTGTTGCCAGTCTGTATTATTCTGGCCGGTCTGTATGTTTGTATGTCAGTCTGTGTGGTGAAGGTTAAAATCTCACCACACAGACGCAGGGTTAGTTCTTCTTCATGTTGTCGAGCAGCTCGCGAGCCTTCTCGAGTGCAACGTCAATGTGAGGACAGATGTGGTCGGGGTTCATCTTGTCGTAGAAGTGAGCCTTCATCAACTGCTGGTGCACCTTCTCGTTTACACCCGAGAGAATGATATGCATTCCCTGCTCATGGTTCATCTCGATTAGTGTGCCAAGGTTGTGCATACCTGTTGAGTCGATAAATGGAACTCTTCGCATGCGTATAATCTGAACCTTAGGACGGTGTCCATTTGAAAGATGCTGCTGAAGGTCATCAAACTTGTTGGCAATACCAAAGAAGTAAGGACCATTGATTTCGTATACGGCGCATCCCTCTGGAATTGTGAGGTGTTCCTCGTGTACATTCATGTCAGCCTCATGGCTTGGATCAATCTCTTCCTCGATAACACTGATTTCAGTAGTCTCCATAACACGCTTGATGAACAATGCACAAGCTATGATGAGACCTGCCTCGATTGCGATGGTGAGGTCGAAGATGACTGTAAGGAAGAATGTTACGAGCAAGACGGTTACGTCGCTCTTGGGGTTGTGCATCAATCCCTTGAATGTTCTCCATCCACTCATGTTGTAGCTGACCACTACAAGAACACCTGCGAGACATGCCATTGGAATGTATTCGGCGTATGGCATGAGAATGAGCAGAATGAGTATGAGAACTATAGCGTGAATAATACCGGCAATAGGTGTGCGTCCTCCGTTGTTGATGTTTGTCATTGTGCGGGCAATGGCGCCTGTTGCAGGAATACCACCGAAGAGGGGAGTCACGATGTTTGCAATACCCTGTGCCACAAGTTCGGTGTTGGAATCGTGGCGGTCGCCAATCACACCATCAGCCACGGCAGCACTAAGAAGACTCTCTATGGCACCGAGAATGGCAATGGTGAATGCTATTGGTGCAAGGTTGCGTATCATGTCCCAAGTGATGTTTGGCACAACCATGTCTGGCAGTTGGCTCTTTATGTGGAATCGGTCTCCGATAGTGTCAATGTGCAGCTCGGGTATATTTGCCTTCATAATGAGCACGGCACCGGTTATGATAAGGATGGCATAGAGTGAGCCGGGAATCTTGTTCAGCACCGGAATGCGAGACACTGCCTTTGGCGAAAGCACGATGATGATGACGGAAGCTATAGCCATGACAAAGTTCCAGAGGTTGAAGGTGTCGATGTGCTCGAAGTAGCATATCCATTTGCCTATAAAGTCGCCGGGAGTCTTCAGTGGAGCGGTAATCATGTTTCCGCTCTTGTCCATTACCTGTTCGGTCAGTCCAAGCACATCACCCATCTGAGTGGTGAAGATTGTCAGGGCAATACCGGCTGTAAAACCTATAATAATAGGATAAGGTATGAACTTGATGACGGTTCCCATCTTGAACAGACCCAGTGCAACAAGCATCACGCCAGCCAGGATGGTGGCTACAATCAGTCCCTGAATGCCGTATGCAGGGTTGTTGACGATGCCATAGATGATAACGATAAAGGCACCGGTAGGTCCGCCAATCTGAACCTTTGTTCCACCGAAGAATGAGATGATGAAACCAGCCACGATGGCTGTGATGATTCCCTTTTCGGGACTTACGCCACTGGCAATGCCGAATGCAATGGCAAGAGGAAGAGCCACGATACCGACTATGAGTCCGGCCATAATGTCCTTCATCATAGTCTCCTTGTTGTAGTCTTTAAGACATTCCAGCAAGCGAGGCTTGAATACAAAATTTGCGTTCATTAGTTTGAGTTTAATAAAATTTGCTATCTTTTTGATTATCTCTTTTTACCTTTACCTTCGTGCTTGACACACTTTCTTGACACAAATTTACGAAAAAATAGCATTGACATTAGTAATTGTGAATAATTTTGTATCTTTGTGAGCAAATAATTAACTTAAATCAATTTAAATTATGTTTGAAGGACAACCAAAAGGCCTGTGGACGTTAGCACTGGCCAACACTGGCGAGCGTTTCGGATATTACACCATGCTTGCAGTCTTTGCTCTCTTCCTGGGAGAGAATTTCGGTTTCGCAGCTGGTACCGCCAGCGAGATCTACACATGGTTCCTCACCGCAGTTTATTTCCTGCCTCTCTTTGGTGGTATGGCAGCCGACAGGTGGGGCTACAACAAGATGGTTATCATTGGCATTCTTATCATGTTCTTTGGCTACCTGTTGCTTTCGGTGCCATTGGGCAGTGGTACAGTTGCTGTAACTGCAATGGGTGCAGCACTCCTGCTTGTCAGCCTTGGAACAGGATTATTTAAGGGTAACCTTCAGGTTATGGTGGGTGACCTTTACAACGCCCCCGAGTTTGCCGATAAGCGTGATTCTGGTTTCTCGCTCTTCTATATGGCAATCAATGTCGGTGCTTTGTTTGCACCAACAGCAGCCATCGAGATTATGGATTGGGCGCAGACTGACCTTGGTTACAGCAAGGCCGATTCCTATCATTTTGCCTTTGCCGTAGCTTGTGTCAGCGTCATTGTCAGCATTCTTATATATTTCCTTGGCAAAGGAACCTACAAGCAGGTGCTGAATGTCAAGAAGGATAAGGCTGCCGGCGCTGATTCGCATGTAGAGGAGATGTCGCCTGCAGAAACACGCGAGCGCATCATCTGCTTAGTGCTGGTGTATGCCGTTGTCATCTTCTTCTGGATGGCTTTCCATCAGAACGGTCTGACACTGACCTGGTTTGCCGATGAGTTCACTTCCCGCTCGGCAACAGGTGTGACGGGAATGGAGTTCAGCGTCATGAACCTCATCTGGTGCATCTTCATTGTATATGGCATTTGTGGACTTATCGGTGGCGGCAGTGCCAAGGGCAAGGCTGTCAACCTCCTTCTCATTGCTGTTCCAGCGGCTATCCTTGGCTACAACTATTATAATACAGCAAACGAGGTTGTTAATGTAGATGCTCCTATTTTCCAGCAGTTCAACCCATGCTTTGTCGTAGCGCTTACCCCTGTCAGCATTGCTCTCTTCGGATGGTTGGCAAAGAAGGGCAAGGAGCCCAAGGCACCTGTAAAGATAGGTCTTGGTATGCTTGTTGCGGCATGTGCTTATCTTCTGATGACAGTCAGCACTTTGGGTGCACCTGCTACAAATCATCCAGAGCATGTTGCTGATTTCCATCCTAACTTGCTTGTCAGCACTTATCTTATCCTTACATTTGCCGAGCTTCTGCTTAGTCCTATCGGTATCTCGTTTGTGACAAAGGTTGCTCCTCCCAAGTACAAGGGTATGATGATGGGTGGATGGTTTGTTGCCACTGCATTAGGCAATAAGTTGGTGTCAATTCCAGGTCACATGTGGGACTTGCCTCTCTACATCGTATGGGGAACACTGATGGGTATCTGCCTTCTTGCAGCTCTCTTCATCTTCTCTATTATTAAGAAACTCAATAAGGTTTCCTGACCCTATATAGTATAAGCATAATCCATGGCTGGTTGCATCTTGTGTTGCTGACCGGCTGTGGATTATGTTTTTTTATAATGTAGACATTAACATCATGGACTCTAACTCATCGCATCTTCCTACCATCTGGTTATCGTGTATTCCGCTGATAATACTCGTTGGGCTGATAGCATCGGTTGTCAGTGTGTTTGGTGACGAATCGCTTTCTGGTGCAAGCCAGATAGCATTGCTGGTTGCATCCTCTTTTGCAATAGGCATAGGTCTGCTGACAAAACGGGTAACGTGGCAGAATTTTGAAAACGCTGTCGTAGAGAGAGTTGCTGGTGTCTCCCAAGCCATCATCATCCTTTTGTTCATAGGTACTTTGAGCAGTTCATGGATGGTTAGTGGGGTAGTGCCGTTCCTTATTTACCACGGAGTGGACATTCTCAGTCCGCAGTGGTTTCTGGTTAGTGCTTGTGTCATCTGTTCAGTGGTAAGTATGGTTACAGGGTCGTCCTGGACCACCATAGCTACTATCGGCGTTGCGCTGATAGGCATTGGCAATGCGCTTGGTTTCAGCGAGGGATGGGTGGCGGGTGCCATTATCAGCGGTGCGTATTTCGGTGATAAGGTCTCTCCACTGAGCGATACTACAGTTCTTGCTTCTTCCAGTGCGGGTACTCCGCTTTTTGTGCATATTCATTATATGCTATACACCACAATCCCGACGTTTCTGATAACTCTCATGGTGTTTATTGTGGCTGGTCTCATTATGGGTGGACAGGGAATCAGCGATGTCGCAGACGTGCGTCAAGGATTGAGCCAGACATTCAACCTTTCTCCCTGGCTTATGCTCGTGCCAGCTGTTACTGCACTGATGATAGCTCGCCGTATGCCTTCCATGGCTGTGCTTTTTCCTTCTGCTATGGCAGGATGTATAGCGGCTGTCGTTTCGCAGGGACATCTTCTCGACGAGATTGCCGGAAGCGATTTCACTGGTTTGGCCCAACGTTTTCGCGGTACTATGATTCTTGTTTACGGAAGTACGTCGCTTGACACAGGTGTAGATTCTCTCAACAATCTTGTTGCTACAAAAGGTATGGGTGGTATGATGGGCACAATATGGCTCATCATCTGCGCCACTATTTTCGGAGCGTCAATGTCTGTGACGAAGTTTGTTGATAGTATTATGAACCATATTCTGCGGCTCATTCATAATACTGTGTCGCTGGTGGCAAGCACAGCATTTGTCGGTTTCTTCCTGAATATTGTGTGTGCCGACCAGTATCTCAGTATCATCTTGACAACCAGTATGTTTCGTGATTCCTACCTTTCGCATGGTTATGAACCACGATTGTTGTCGCGCTCGGCAGAAGACAGTGCAACCATAACCTCTGTGCTTGTGCCCTGGAACACGTGTGGCATGACGCAGTCGTCGGTGCTCGGTGTTAGCACCCTTACTTACTTGCCTTATTGCATTTTCAATCTTCTAAGTCCGTTTATGACTATCTTCATTACGGCAATAGGCTTTAAGATTTACCATAAGAGTAAAGCTGAACGTGAATCGGTCGTATGTTGATTGCAACACAGACAACCGGTCTTCCCTAATTGTAATCTGAAATAAAAGTCTAATATTTGCACAATTTTTGTACTTTTTGTGCCATTTTGCACAAAAAGCTACTTTAATGTGCAAGTTTCTCTCTTATTATTTGCACACTTTTCATTAAAATGTTACCTTTGCGCCAGTTTTCAAGAGAGTTGTGGCTGTTCTTCGAGTGTGTGTAGCACGTTTGAAAAGTTTTCGGTTCTCGTCGAGGATATGACAATAACAAGTATACATTATTTATAATATTATAGTTATGAAGAAAAACATTATCTTATCAACCGCACTTATGGCAATGTGTGCTATGAATGTACAGGCTGGCGGTCTTCTTACGAATTCAAATCAGAATGCAGCATTCTTGCGTAACTTTGCACAGGAGGGCCAGATTACTCTTACCTCTCTCTATGCTAATCCAGCAGGTAACGCATTCCTCTGCGAGGGTTGGCATGTCAGCCTGAACAGCCAGACGGCTTACCAGGAGCGTAGTATCGAAACCAATTTCCCACTTTTCCAGTTGAATAACGCAAACAAAAATGCTACGCACACATTCATCGGAAAGGCAAAGGCTCCAGTAATTCCTTCGTTCACCGTTTCTCACAACTGGGACCGCTGGAGTCTTTCTGCTCACTTCGCGCTTGTTGGTGGCGGTGGTAAGTGTGAGTTCGACAAGGGACTTGGTTCTTTTGAGGCTCTCTATGCAAACACAATGAACAGTATGGTACCTGGTGTTGTAAATGCAACTATCAATCCAATGATGCCTATGGTTCAGGCTAATGTTCAGCAGACCGTTGCTGGTCAGATTAGTGGTGCTTTGCAGGGTGCTGGCATGCCTGCTGCTTCTGCAGACGCAACAGCTGCGAGTCTTGCTGCAAGCGGAACTTACACTGCAACCCCTGCTTCCAAACTGACTGGTTACGACATGAATGCCTACATGAAGGGCAACAGCTACTACTTTGGTCTCCAGGTAGGTGCTTCATACAAGATTTCAGACAACGTAAGTGCTTATCTTGGTGTACGTGGCATCTATGCTACATGTAACTACAATGGATATGTTCAGGATATCCATGCCAACTACGTTGCTGCCGCAGACTATACCTACAATGTTCCGGCAAATCCAGGCGCTGGATTCCCCGGTGTAGCAGGTACTGGCACCAGTGTACTCTCTACCGGTTCAGAGTCGCTCAGTGACAATGAGTTGACTTTGAACTGCGACCAGACTGGTTTTGGTCTTGCTCCAATTGTAGGTTTGGACTGGATGATCAACAAGCACTGGAACGTTGCAATCAAGTATGAGGCAGCTGCTCGTTTGTCATTGAAGAACAAGACCGAGATGAATGATTTTGCAAAGGCTCAGGCTGCCGACCCTACAAGTGCCCTGAATGCTTATCAGGACGGAAAGAAGGTTCGCAGCGATGTTCCTGCCATCCTTGCCATCGGTGCAGAGTACAGTCCGATTGAGAAGGTTCGCATCGATGCATCTTTCAAGACATATTTTGAGAAGAGCGCAGCAGACCGCGATAAGATGGATGACCTTGGCAATACACTCGAGGCATGTTTGGGTGTTGAGTATGACGCACATAAGTTAATCACTCTTTCTGCATCATGGCAGAGCACTAACTACAACATGAAGGATGCTTACTTCAACGACCTCTCGTTCAACCTCTCGAGCAACTCGCTTGGTGTTGGTGTCCGTCTCCACCCCTCAAAACTCTTCAACATCGACCTCGGTTACATGCATACCTTCTATCAGGAACGCAACGTGTCAAGTCTTGGCGGTTTGAAGAATGACAAGTATAACCGCAAGAACAAGGTGTTCGGTATCGGCTTCAACTTCGCAATCTAATTCTTTAAGTAATGTCTTCAAGTAACTGAATGAGAGCGTTATAACTGATTTTGTTCACTTGCTTGATTACTTCGGAATATAAATCAACGGCAGGATGCTAATGTTAGTGTCCTGCCGTTAGCTTTTATGCGTGAAGCTTAGGTTGAAGTTGAATCAATTTGTCTTACACGCTCTTTTTTTTTCATTCTATTTCGATGAAAAAAAATTTTTTTCGGTGCGAAAAAAGTTTTTTTCTGGTACGTAAAAAAACTTTTTCTGCTACAGAATTTTTTTTTTGTATTATGCCTGTTGCTGGGATCTGCGACGAACAGAAAACTTGTTGTTGAACGTTTGGCAAACTGCAAGGGTAATCGTGTAATGTGGCATAAAGAAAATGCCCAGTGGCGTGTGAACCACTGGGCATTGATGTCTATGAATTAGCCTGTTGATTAGAAGCGGTATCCAAATGCGATAGTGAATGAGAAGTTTTTAATCTTGTTAAGGTCCATACCAGCATCGTGCATGGCATCCTTGAAGTCGTCTCTCCACATGTCTGTCACACCCCAGTCGCAACCAAGGTTGAGGCTGTAGTGCTCCATGTACTCAGCACCGATGCGGAAACCTACACCGGCATCCCAGCGCTGAAGGTTCTCCTGTGTCTTGGACTTCTTGAAAATAGCATAGCTGTTTTCGAGAGGCTTTGTCCAGGTACCATTGGCATCAATCTCTTCGGTGAACTTACCACCAATACCAACACCAAAATACGGACCCAACTCACCATAGACGCCAAGGTCTTCCATAATATTGTAGCGGAAACCTACATGAATAGGAATCTGTAGATAGTGAGTTCTGATTTTCGATGTTACGTCGTGGATACCATTAGCTCCAAATGGAACATCTGTTTCAGTATGCTTGGCACCCTTCATTGTCCAGTCAAGACCAGCGTTGATATATGTGCCGTGAGCATTTGGCAGCATAAACTCTGCCTTGAAGCCTGCTGTGCCACCAACTTTACCCTGGTAATCATCAAGGTTGCTGATTTTGCTGGTTGTCATACCGAGAGTTGCCTGAAAAGAAACCCCGCTTTCTGGCTCGAAGTCAATAGCGTATGCGCTACTGCTCATGCCGATGAGTGCAAGTGCTGCGATAAACAATTTTTTCATAATCTCGAAATTTTGGTTGATACTTATATTACTTCTTCTCCTTAAGGAGGTCGCGGATCTCAGCAAGAAGCTTCTCCTCGGCACTTGGTTCTGGAGCTGGAGCTGGTTCTGCCGGCTTCTCTTCTTTCTTCTTGGCTGTAAGTCTGGCAATAGCCTTAACCATCATGAAGATGCAGAATGCAATGATAAGGAAGTCGAACACGTCCTGGAGGAACTGACCATAGTTAATTGTTACTGCCTCGATAGCCTCGGTTGTGTCGGTAGCAGGAACTGCATCCTTGAGGGTGATCTTAAGGTCGGTGAAGTCAACACCGCCAACGAGCAAACCGATAGGAGGCATAATGACGTTGCTAACAACAGAAGTTACAATCTTACCGAATGCGCCGCCGATGATAACACCGACTGCCATGTCCATAACGTTGCCCTTGAGAGCGAATGCTTTGAAATCATCAATAAATTTCATAATAATTTTTGGCTTAAATATTAATTTTTCTATTCTTTTCCGATGCGAATTTAAAAAATAATTTGTAAATTTGCGATGTAAAACAGAAAAAAAGTGAAGAAATTATTCGTATACTCGCTTCTATTGTGCTTTTTTGCACTTCTTTTTGTCGCTTGCAAGTCTGCGCATTACTGCAATTGCGGTTGAAGGAAAGGCTCTGGATACGGATTGAAAAGTAGACAAGATGTCTGCATATCGAACTTTGTGTCTGTGCATATACGTCTTTTATATTTTATATAGAATTTAGAGTTAAGTAACATAATATTTTAGTTTAAACTTAAAATTAAAGCAAAAATGACAAAAGTAGCTATTAACGGTTTCGGCCGTATTGGTCGTCTGGCTTTCCGTCAGATGTTTGAGGCAGAGGGTTACGAGGTTGTTGCTATCAACGACTTGACAAGCCCAAAGATGTTGGCTCACCTCTTGAAGTATGATACAGCTCAGGGTGGTTTCGCTGGCAAGTTCGGCGAGGGCAAGCACACTGTAGAGGCAACTGAGGATTCTATTATCGTAGACGGCAAGGAGATCAAGATCTCTAAGGAGGCTGATGCTACAAAGTGCCCATGGGCTGCTAACAACGTAGACGTTGTTTTGGAGTGCACAGGTTTCTACACAAGCAAGGAGAAGGCTTCTGCTCACCTCGTAGCTGGTGCTAAGAAGGTAGTTATCTCTGCTCCTGCAGGTAACGACCTCCCAACTATCGTTTACAACGTTAACCACAAGACTCTTACAGCTGACGATAAGGTAATCAGCGCAGCTTCTTGTACAACAAACTGCTTGGCTCCTATGGCTGCTGCTCTTAATGCATATGCTCCTATCCAGAGCGGTATCATGAGCACAATCCACGCTTACACAGGTGACCAGATGATTCTCGACGGTCCTCAGCGTAAGGGTGACCTCCGTCGTTCACGTGCAGGTGCTCAGAACA
>CAMAFX010000042.1 GCA_945833925.1 uncultured Prevotellaceae bacterium | reverse complement strand
CTTCGGATATAATAGAGTCTGACTTTGGATTATTTAAGGATAGGATGCCGATGAACAGGACTAACGGTTTTACAGAGTCAATACTGTTTGTACCTCTCAAGTCAAGGTTTCATAACATAGACAACATTAAGAGATTTGATATCAATACAGCTATGGAAAGGACGACAATGATAGATGTAAAACGCTGGAAGATGTGTAGCCTAAAACCAAACCCTATGGTGAATCGCCGAAACATACTTTCTGCTTAAAAATGAGTACAACAAATTGTACACCCTACTTGTAAAATCTTACAAAATATATTTCTCAAATGAAAATCTTTAACGAACATCTCAACAGATAATCTTCGTTAATATTGAATTTTTATGATTCATCATTTTATTCTTACTCGCTTTGCTTTGAATCTGTGGAAGAAGGAAAAGCACGGGAGGAATATCGACAGGCGGAAGTGGCTGGAGGAACGACTGGTGTTGTTCGAGGAGTTCTGTCTGCCTTCCATTCTTGCACAGAAGGGTAGCCATGGAGATGATGACTCCGTTAAGCGTACGTGGGTTCTGCTATGCGAGCACGGCATTGATGATGACCTGGTGCATGAGAAGATGGCTTCGTACAAATCTCTATGTGAGGATATTCATCCGGTGATGATTAAGGAAGGGAACGGATGGAGATTTGCAGAGGTCTTTCAACAGGTAGTAACGGCTCTTCTGATGAAGGAGAATACAATGAACAGCGACCTGTGTCTTACCACTTATCTTGATAATGATGACTGTCTGGCATCTGACTACTCTGAAAGGATATATGACATCGCGGTCAATCCTGCAGAATACAACGCTGACGTACATAAAGGTGAGAATTTCTTCATCGCTTTTGACTATGGATTCCAACTCTTCACCGAAATCGGTGTTAAGACGAGAGTGAGATATGCAAACAATCATTTCATGACTCTGTGCGAGACGGTTCGCTGTTCGTCACAGGAGCCGGCATCAGTCAACTCCTGCATGCCGATACGCACATGCTTCGGATACGGCAGCCACTTCCTGCTGGAGAAGAACGGACTTGCAAAGGTAATACACATAGAGAACCGTGAGCTGCCGATGTGGACGGAGGTTGTTCACGGGTGTAACGTGGATAATGATGTAAAGATGACTTTTGACACTAAGATCATTGAAGGTCCCAGACTTAAATTCTACGCGAGAGCCCTGAAACAGATATGGAGGAGAGGGGTTTGTAAGTTAAAAAATAAAATTTAGGCAAAGCAGTAAAAGGCGGGATTGGTTATAACAAAACATCAGCATCTAACACTTGAATAATGTTGAATTACGAACACTATATATATCAATTGCTGAGAATTGCTGTAGGAAGCATGAAGGCAGAGGATTTCCGGGATATACTTTCGGCAGAGGACTGGAAGGTAATCTTCAGGGAATGTGTGCGCCATTGTGTGCATGGAGTTGCCTTTGAGGGACTGAAACGGCTGAAGGAACTGGACGCAAGGGGAGGGGGCTGTGCCTTGTGTAACATGGAAAGGGGCACGTGGCTGAACTGGGCTTCGAAGGTGGGGAAACTGGAGAAGGAGAATGCAAACATTAATGCTCAGTGCATGCAACTATGCAACAAGTTACTGACGAGCGGGAAATGGTGTCAAGTGCTGAAGGGACAGGGACTGGCTCTTCTTTATGACAATCCTCTGTCGCGACAGTGTGGCGATATAGACATATGGGTGGTTGACAAGAACAGTTTCGTTAACGGAAAATTCTCGCTGTCGAAAAACAGAAGATTGTTGGTAAGTATGTCTCGAAGGCTGACTGGAAGGAGGGAGGATGTTACTTATCACCATACGGACTTCCATGTGTTCAATGATACTATGGTTGAGCTGCACTTCACACCGACATGGATGTTCTGCCCTTGGCACAATAAAAGATTACAGCGATACTTTAACAACTACATATATAGTCATATAAATCAATATGATGAACGTAGCAACAATGCGTCAGACTGTAACATATTCATTCCTACACCCGACATTGAATTCAACACCATATTCTGCCTGGTGCATATATTCAGGCATGTGTTTCAGGAGGGTATAGGATTGCGTCAGATAACGGACTATTATGAGGTTATATCGCGTCTGGAAGATAGCAGGAAGGCTGACATCCAGAAGACGCTGAAGGACCTTGGACTATACAAGTTTACTGCTGCCTTGATGTGGGTTATGTGCGAGGTATTCGGAAACAAGGATATTGTCGTGTGCGAACCTGACGAGCAGGAGGGACGATGGCTGATGAAAGAGATAATGCTTGCAGGCAACTTCGGACACGAGGATGAGCGTATGAAGGACGTGGATGTGGTATCACGCTCTGGTCGTCTGAAATTCAACTTTATACATTCGATGAAGATGTTTACGCACTATCCTCTGGAGGCTGCATTTGATATGCCATGGAGGGTATGCCACTACTTCTGGAGGAAACAGTTCGATTAGACTCGGTTCATCGTCATCCACCTATCTTTGAATTGAGTCCAAAGGATTTTAGGATGTCAAGTGCATGCTGCTGCTCACTTTCTGTGGGTGGCAGCATTTTTATTTCATCGGGATTGTAAGTGGTGCCCTTGCGAGCATGCTTTCCCTTGCCTATGTCGTGATAGACGAGGACATTGACCACCTCGGGAGGACTGGGTAGGGATGCGAGGAAACGGGCACTTGACTCTATATTCGCGTCATCGGCATTGACTCCGACTATCAGAGGGATGCGTATCCAATAGGGATGCCCCATACGGCTGATGGTCTCTATGTTGCGAAGGATGGGCTGATTGCTCACTCCTGTGTAAAGTTGATGTCTGGCATCATCCATATGCTTGAGGTCGACAAGGAAAAGTTCGCACTGGTCTGCTATCGTGCGTACGGTGGTGTCGCTGGCATAAAGGGTAGTGTCGACAGTGCGGTGAATGTCACGACTGCCTAATTCATGAAGAATCTGCAGGAGATAGTCGGGATGCATTAGGGGTTCGCCTCCACATATCGTAACGCCTCCTCTTGACTCTTCCATGACGTTTCGTTCCTTCTCAACAATCTTCATCAACTGATCCATGGTATACTCTCTGCCTGCCATTTCAAGGGCAAGGGTTGGGCAGGAACTGGTACAAGCTCCACACAAGAGACATTCCTTACCTGATGCTGACGTGCGCTGATAACCATCGATGCCATCGGGAGTGAGGCGCAGGAGATGATGCGGACAGGCATCGACACACGACTGGCAACCGATACACTTCTTCTTAGTGTAGAGTTTCTCTGGTTCGGATGCTATGCCTTCGGGATTGTGACACCATACACAATGTAAAGGACAACCTTTCATGAAGATTGTGGTTCGTATGCCAGGACCATCGTTGATGGCAAATCGTTTTATATCGAATATAGGAAACATCTGTTGAGCTAAAAGTTAAAAATTAAAAGTATAACTATTTGCTATTTGCGAATTTGCAGAGGGAAGAGAGACCACATTCTGAGCATTTTGGAGAACGAGCAAGGCAGACGTAGCGTCCATGGAGGATGAGCCAGTGATGTGCCTTGGGAATGAGATGGGAAGGGATGTACCTGGTAAGAACTTTCTCTACGGCAAAAGGGGTGGTCTCGCGGCTCGTGACCAAGCCTATACGATGACTGACGCGGAAGACATGGGTATCGACCGCCATGGCTGCCTTCCCCCAGACTACGCTCTGCATCACGTTGGCTGTCTTTCTGCCTACTCCGGGCAACTCCATAAGTTGCTTCATGTCGGAAGGCACATCTCCATTGTATTTCTCCATCAGCATCTTTGACATCGTCACGAGATGCTTTGCCTTGTTGTTGGGATAGCTGATACTCTTGACATACTCGTATATAACCTCGGGAGTTGCCAATGACATGGCTTCCGCATTGGGATAGTCAAAGAATAGGGCAGGAGTGACAATGTTGACACGCTTGTCGGTACACTGTGCACTGAGTATGACGGCAACAAGCAACTCGAAAGGGGTGGAGTAGTGGAGTTCGGTTTCTGCCACCGGCATCGCCTTCTCAAAATATTCTATTACCTTATTATATAATTCCTGTCTTCGCATTGATTGATTAATTGTTTTACTAATGGTAATAAATAACTTCTCAAATCTTTCGGAATTTATTATTTCACCATTACTTATGCGATATTTTTATGCAAATTTACTGAATATTTTATATATTTGCACAAAATATGTTTCCTTATTTTAAAAAATACGATACTGAAATGAAATATCTTGCTTCTTTACTGTTTTTGATGTCTGCAATAATGTGCAAAGCACAGCTTTTTGACGATTATTTCTGTGACAAGACGCTTAGAATTGACTATATCTTCAGCGGAAACAACAGGACTCAATACATCACTCTTGACGAACTGTCGCAAAGTCCGGGATGGTATGGAAGAAGATCCAACCTGGACAGCCTGATGCTGAAAGGTAACGGACAGATTACGGTGACTCTACCTGAAAGCAACAAGGTAATCTACCGACACTCGTTCTCGACTCTGTTTCAGGAATGGCAGAGCACAGAGGAGGCAAGCAAGACGAACAAGAGTTTTGAGAATGTGTTCATTGTGCCTTTCCCTAAACAGGAGGTTGACGTTACAGTGATGCTCTCGGACACGCACAACAAGGAGACATCGCGATTCACGCACCGTGTAAACCCCAGCGACATTCTGATTAGGCATATTGGTGAAACGGGAATCAGCAAGTGGAAATACATCTACAAGGGTGACGATCCGAAGAATGTAATCGACGTGGTTATTGTGGCTGAAGGTTACACTGCTGAACAGGAAGATTCTTTCTACAATGACTGTTCGATGGCTGTGGAATGTTATCATAAGCACGAACCTTTTGCATCGCTGAAGGATAAGTTCAACTTCATCGGAGTATTCGTGCCAAGCCAGGAAAGCGGCGTGACAATACCGGGCAAGAACATATGGAAAAATACGGCTCTGGGTAGCAATTTCGACACCTTCTACAGCGCAAGATACCTTACAACGCTGAGACTGAAGAAACTCAACGACGTGCTTGCAGGTATTCCATACGAACATATCATAATTCTTGTAAACAGCACGAACTATGGCGGTGGCGGCATATACAACAGCTATATGATGAGTACGGCTCACCATGCAACAACGCCTGCGGTAATAGTACATGAATTCGGACATAGTTTCGGCGGACTCGGAGACGAGTATTTCTATGATGACCAGTATGAAGAGATGTATCCGTCGGACACAGAGCCATGGGAACCCAATCTGACAACTCTTGTGAACTTTGAAAGCAAATGGAAGAACATGCTTCCGAAAGGCACAAAGATTCCGACTAAGGCGGACGGGAAGGACATCTACCACAAGGTGGGTGTATATGAAGGCGGTGGTTACCAAAGCAAGGGTGTGTACCGACCTGTGCAGGAATGTAGAATGAAGATCAACGAAGCACCAGAATTCTGTCCGGTGTGTGACCGTGCTATAAGACGTCTCGTGGATTTCTACGTAAAGAGATAATACGGATTCAATCAAGATTATGTTTAATAATTACGATTCGTAATACTCTTCTTTATGGAAAACTTGATAATCCGTAAATTCAACAAGGGATGCGTGGACTACGGACTGCTGGAAGACGGCGACCACATTCTCGTGGCTCTTTCAGGCGGAAAAGACTCGATGATGCTGGCACGTTTGCTGGCGCAACGCTCGCGTATCTTCAGACCAAGTTTTTCTGTAGAAGCAGTTCATGTGGTAATGGATAACATTCCGTATGAAACGGACACTGAATACCTGAAGGAATTCTGCGATGAGAACGGACTGACTCTACACGTCCTGCATGGCAGTTTTGACGAGAGTACGGATCCACGCAAGACGAGGTGTTTTCTGTGTGCATGGAACCGCAGAAAGATAATTTTCAATTTTGCCAAGGAAAAAGGTTTCAACAAGGTGGCTCTTGGACACCATCAGGATGACATCCTTACAACATGGCTTATGAACATAACATACGAGGGAAACGCTGCTGCTACGATGCCACCGAAACTGAAGATGGAACACTATCCGATTGAGATAATACGTCCTCTGTGCCTCGTTGAGGAAGGCTGGATTAAGGGCGTTGCAGAAGAACTGGGATTCAAGAAGCAGAAAACTGTATGTCCGTACGAGGAAGTGACAAGACGCAAGGACATGAACGACATATTCCACAGACTGAACGAACTAAATCCGGAAGCGCGTTACAGCATGTGGAAAGCAATGATGAAAGACTGATGCGTCAATACAGATGCAGAAAAAAAAAGGATACGACTAATTAAAGAGTGTTTTCCAGGAGCATCTAACGTAAGCCTCACCGCTTTTCACATTGATACTTATGCTGATATCCTTATCGTCAGGACTTTGGAACTTGTAGGCATAGATGCTGTCATTTGACAAAAACTTCCAATTGCGGTCTTTCTTGACGAGACGGTCCAAAGCGGAGATGTCGTCGCCACTCAACTTGTCATCAAACTGAAGCTTATACATAAAGTTTGACCAGTCGTGAACCTTGCTGGAAACGTCTGACACGGAATACTTGACTGTATAGGGTGGCATGTCGAAGCCTGCCTTTCCCACAATCTTCTGGGGATCTCTTGCAAATTCCTCAACACTTTCGCCACACGACGTACAGAATGTCAATAACATTACTAAAAGTACTGATGTTATTGAGTGTATTATACCTTTTAAATATTTATTACAACCAAGCATATAATAGCTTCTTTTGTCGTCAAACAACCATTCATGACGCAAATATATAAAACACTTATATTATTACATAATTTTCTTGCTAAAATATAACTTTTTGACTAATTTTACTGCATAATTCACTATATCACACTATTTATGTTAAAAATAATTAGAAAAACACTCGCTCTGTTGTTCTTCGTGGGAATAACACTGCTGTTTTTGGATTTCAGCGGACTACTGAAAGCCTACATTGGATGGATGGCTAAAATACAGATTCTTCCTGCCATACTTGCAACTAACGCTGTAATTGTATTTTCTCTGATTATAATAACGCTGTTGTTTGGAAGAATATATTGCTCTGTAATCTGTCCACTCGGTGTTTATCAGGATTTTGTTTCATGGATATGGGGGAAAACAAGCAAGAAGAGAAAGAACAGATTCAAGGCGGCAGACAACGCAAGACTGGCAAACGCTACGAGAGTGTTTTTTCTGCTTGCATTCATAGCATTGACAGCACGCGGATTTACAGGCATAGCAAGCATCTTAGCCCCCTACTCCAACTACGGCAGAATTGCACAGAACCTGTTCCAGCCTATATATATCGGTGCCAACAACATCCTGGCTGCCATATCGGAACATTTTGACTCGTACGCATTCTATTCGGTTGACTTATGGATAAGGACGATGCCCGTGTTCATCATTTCTCTGGTGGTGTGGTTTGTTGTAACTGCTTTCGCCATAAAGGGAGGCAGAAGTTACTGCAACACGATATGCCCCGTTGGAACCGTACTGGGATTCATAAACCGCTTCTCGTGGCTGAAAATCAACGTCGATGAGGAGAAGTGCAAGAAATGCGGTATATGCGCCATGCGCTGCAAGGGTAATGCCATCAAGGTGGACAAGAACAGTGGCGAGGTGCTGAAAATCGACTACTCAAGATGCGTAGACTGCTTTGACTGTCTGGAGAACTGTAGTTTCAACGCTCTCTCCTACTGCCATAAAGCGAACAAAAAGAATGGTTGTGAAACAAGTAATAACGAGAAGGCTCAACCGAACGAAAATGCTGACAAGGACGGCATGGGAAGAAGAAACTTCCTGCTTACTCTGGGACTTGCAACCGCTGGTGCAGCCCTGGCTCAGAAAGAGAAGAAGGTGGATGGTGGACTTGCCATAATCGAGGACAAGGTGATACCCGAACGTGCCACCCCTATCCTGCCACCAGGCGCAAAGAGCATATCACACTTCACCCAACACTGTATAGCTTGCCAGTTGTGCGTGGCTGAATGCCCCAACGGAGTACTGCGTCCCAGCACAAGCCTGGACCGATTTATGCAACCGGAGATGAGTTTTGAACGTGGATACTGTCGTGAAGAATGTCACCGATGCAGCGACGTTTGTCCGACAGGTGCCATAAAACTGACTGACAGCGCAGAGAAGGTGTCAACAAAGATTGGTCAGGCACATTGGATAGAGAAGAACTGCGTGGTTCTGACAGACGATGTCAACTGCGGCAACTGTGCAAGACACTGCCCTGCAGGAGCGATAATGATGATGCCTCATGACCCAAACAACCCCGACAGCAAGAAAGTGCCTGTGATAGACGAGACACGATGCATAGGATGTGGTGCATGCGAAAACCTTTGCCCTGCTCGTCCGGTGTCTGCAATTGTGGTGGAAGGTGTGCTGGAGCAACACGAAATTTAAATGAATTATTATATATATTATGGACATGAACAGAAGACAGTTCCTTGGCACACTGGCAGCAGGTACGGCAGCTGTTGCAGGATGTACGTCAAAGAAGGAAGAGGAACTAAAGGATGAATATACAAGTCAGATTGAACCACCAAAGGGCAAGATGACTTATCGCACGAATCCTACAACCAAAGACAAGGTAAGCATTCTTGGTTACGGCATGATGCGACTGCCCTACAGAAAGGGTGACAAAGAGAAGGGTGAGCCGGATGAGGTGATAAACCAGGAGCAGGTGAACAAACTGGTTGACTATGCAATGGCGCATGGTGTAAACTACTACGACACTTCGCCTGCATACTGCCAGGGACACTCGGAGGAGAGTACGGGTATTGCATTGAGCAGATATAAGCGCAGCGACTATTTTGTTGCCACCAAACTATCTAACTTCAGTCCTGAAACGTGGAGCAGAGAGAAGAGTATCGAGATGTATCATAACTCGATGAAGTATCTGCAAGTAGACTACATAGACTACTACCTGCTGCACGCCATCGGAATGGGTGGAATGGAATCGCTCAACGGAAGATACATTGACAATGGCATTCTTGACTATCTTGTAGAAGAACGCAAGGCTGGAAGAATCCGCAACCTGGGATTCTCGTACCACGGTGATATCAAGGTGTTCGATTACCTTCTGTCACAACACGACAAGTACCACTGGGATTTCGTGCAGATTGAAATGAACTATCTGGACTGGAACTTTGCTGACGAGATGAGCAGCAGTAACACGGATGCCGTATACCTCTACGGCGAATTGGTGAAGAGAGGCATACCTGCCGTTATTATGGAACCTCTGCTGGGTGGACGTCTTGCCAACCTACCACGCTTCCTTGTTGAGAAGATGAAGGAACGCAACGCCAAGGGAAGTGTTGCTTCGTGGGCATTCAGATATGCAGGAACACCAGAAGGTGTGCTGACGGTGTTGTCGGGTATGACATATATGGAGCATCTTGTTGATAACCTCTTGACATACTGTCCGTTGAAGCCTATTGATAAAGAAGAGGATGAATTCCTGCAATATGTGGCACGACAGATTGTAAACATGCAGACAGTTCCATGCACCAACTGCAAATACTGTATGCCATGCCCATACGGAGTGAACATACCTGCAATCTTTGTTCATTACAACAAATGCAAAAACGAAGGTACACTGCCTATGGATGCAACATCTGCCGACTACAGCAGATTGCGCCGTCAATACCTTATTTCGTTCGACAGAAACATAGAGAAACTGCGTCAGCCACAGCACTGCATAGGATGCGGGGAATGTATGTCGCACTGCCCGCAAGGCATACGCATCCCTGAGCAACTGCAGAAGATTGACAAGTTCATAAACGAACTGAAGAAGGGACAGGAAATCTCGTGAGTCGTCCTATTTATCGTTCAGGATGTCCTTGAGGACCTGACCAGCAAGGGTCATACCGAAGATGGCTGTCACATGACAGAGGGAGCCGTTGACCTGCGCCTTGTTGAACATGCTGGCAGCATTGTCGGACGTGTCTGCAAGACCAACGTTAGCGAGTGGCGTCTCTTCGCTATAGACACACTGGAACTTGCATTTGGGGAAGGTCTTATCGCGTTTCATCTTGTTGCGTATAGCACGGGCAAGAGCATCGCCTTTTACATTCCAGAACTCATCAACACGAACTTTTGTCGGATCTATTCGCAAGGCAGCGCCCATAGAACTCAAGAAACTTGTTCTATGGGTGCTGCCTTTCTTTTTGCCTTGATGCATCAACTCCGTTGCTCTGAGCATAAGGTCGACTTTATCCTTGAGCGAGTCGATGGCATCTATGATATAATCATACTCCTCGAGATGGAACTCGAAAGCATTCTCTGATGTGTATGTCTTTTGCAATGCATTGATCTCTGCATCGGGATTGATATCCAGCAGCCTGTTCTTGAGGGCTTCAACCTTGACCATGCCAACAGTGTGGTCGCTTGCCATCAGTTGACGGTTGCAGTTGGTGATGCACACCTTGTCGCTGTCGACAATGGTCAGGCGACGGATTCCTGTTCGCACAAGAGCCTCTGCACACCACGACCCTACTCCACCCACACCGAAGATAATGACATTACTTGATGCAAGACGTGCCATACCATCCTCACCGAAGAGCAAAGCCGAGCGATTGAATCTGCCTTGAATATCAACCATAAGTCAGTAGAAAAAGACTATACGTTTATATATGCAAAAGGCATTATTGAACTCCGTATTTCTCGGACGTGTTGACCTGGAAGAGACTGTCTACAAGTTCTGCCTTCTGTATACTGTCTGCAGCATGTTCTGCCTCTATCTTCTCAGCATTGATCTCTTTCTGGATAGAAAGTTCTGCCTCTGCTGTTTCACGTTTGTATCCACCCCAGTTAAGTTCGTAGTAACCACGTGTCAGCATACGCTTGGTACCGTCGTAGATGAAAGCGAAGATGAAGAGCGTGCCAGACTTCTTGTTACCTTGGAAATTACTGTAACCTGAATTCGGATAGAGAACTGCATACGAAGGTTCGCCTCGATGCTCTTCTCCAGTGATGCGGACAAAGAAGAATTTATCGTCACGCTGTGCGTAAGAATTGAGGATGTTAACAGTGCTATCCTTTTGGTTGACACTGAAATGAAGGTCATATCCCTTTTCACCATACCAGTCCTTGGCAATGTATGTACTGTCATCATAGGCAGTCAACTTGACGGGGAAATGCTTTGCCTGCTCGAGGGGATAGTAGCAGTCGACCGTCTTCTCCCATACTGGTTCGGGAGCAAAGAGCGAAGTTATAGTGATGACGATAACATAAGTCCAGTGTGTGATGATACCGGCACAGATGCCACCAATGAAAGTGCTGAGGAATGCCTTTGGAACAAGGGTGCGGTAGCCGAGAGAGTCGAGCGTTGCAGCATCGGTGCTGAGATAGCCACTCCAGCACATACCCATAGCCGTGCATACTGCTATAGCGTTTCCATCAATGATTCCCTTTGAGGTAAACTCTGGAATGAGACCAAGGGCGGCACCAACCGCACCGAGTGCCGTTATAGGGAAGGAAATCAACTCGGGGGCAGTGAAACCGAACAGATACTCGAACACGAAACTTATCTTGCTGGCGAGCCAAGGCAGAAGTTGTGTGCCTTCGTATGCGCTACCAGTATATACGACAATCTCATTGCCATTAGGATCAATACCCTCGACACTACCGCCAAAGGTAAACATCATAACCAATGTACTGATGATAAGAACGCCAGGTATAATTGCCAAACCAATGGTCACACCATCGCGGCCACCGTCGAGAAGGGAGTTGAGAACATGGACGAAGATTGAACCCTTTGACTCCTTCACGCCCGAAGCATCGCGCAATGACTCTTCGAATAGTTCGTCTTGAGTGACAGCATCAACATTCTCTCCAACAGCGGGTTTCTGTCCTTCTGGTGAAATGGCATCTTCAAACTTGAAAGAAGGATACATCTTGATGGTGAAAAACTGCATAAGACGCGTGGCAATGACACATCCACACATGGCACCGAAGAAACCGAGGAACGGTTCGAAGAAATAACCCTGACCCATCATGAAGACAATAACAAGGAGACCCATACCGAACGCCGTACCGAAGTTCACCAGCGACACATGCTCGTATTTCTTGAAATACTGGGCAAAAGCACGGTCCTTGCTGAGAGCAATGATGGCTGGATTGTCGCTGAGGAAGGTGAGAACTGCTCCGAGAGATGCCACACCAGGCATATTGAATACGGGACGCATGACAGGACGCAAGAGGCGCTGCAGAAGATTGACCACACCGAACTCTGTGAGAATCTTGCCAAGAGCACCTGTTATGACACACATACCCATAAGGTAGAAGACAGTGTTGAGCAGAAGATCGTGTGCCGTCTTCATAATTGTGTTGAGCATATTGGTCAAGCCCATCACAGTACCAAGATACCCGAAAAGAAGCATCAAAATGGCAAGACAAGGCACTCCGCGCGGAATCATCTTCGAAATCTTTTTCATATACTAAGATTTAAGGTTTTATTTCTTCTTATTATTGACTACTCTGTTTATGGCATCCCATACGTCGAGACGGAACTTGACTCCTGCCTGGACCATAAGTTGCTTGTCTGCAACCGTACCACCGGCATTGGTGTTGTCGCCAAAGCCATACATGGCTGCACCGAACACCCTCAAGCCGTCCCTGTATTTCCTGACAGGGGAGACTTCAAAGCCGGCGCCGATGCGGTGAACACTTGTACCGTCTGTAACAAGCATGTCTGCCGCACTACCCGACTTGTTCTGGTCGTATGTATATTTTGCATACACACGTGTACTTTCGTGAGCCATAACACTAAACTCGCCTGTCAAGGTGAAATCCTTGAAGAAAGATGTGTGGTGCCAGTAGGACCTGTTTGTATAATCAACATCAAGCAAGACGTTCCTGCTGATATTGAAACGATTGCCCAGGCAAAACATTGTCATCCACTGTCCACGCTGATGTTCCAGGATACTGGCACTCCACATCGACTCCCACCATGCATGCTTGCCATACCAAAGGAAGTTCAAGCCATAAGTGTTATTGCCTGCCCACTGGCGGAACGGACTGTTACATATCTGTGCTATAACCTTATCATTGACAGTAGGTTGAAAGGAACCACTTAATCCAAACTGATAACATGCAATATAGTACCAGAACTCAGAACAATAATACAGGTCAATAGGTGCACGGTCGTACTCGTAGCCACCCAGGGCAACCACCTGCTTTCCAGCCGAGAGCCCCCATTTGCCGTTTATCTGCCAGTCAAGATGAATCCAGTCGGTAGCATCCCAGAAAGTCTGCCTTGTCTGCTTGTTGAGCCTCTGACGGTAACTGAAGGTCAAGCCATCAACTATCTGTCCGTCAAAACGGAGGTTGAAGAACTGTCCCTTAAAACCCGTATTGTCGTGGATACCTGTTCCGTCAATATTCTCACCCTCCCACGCAAGACGGGTCTCAAGATGGAGTTTGTCAATAGACGGACCGTGGACAGGACTTTCGACATCAGTCTCACCCTTTACGAAAAGCGGACTAACCATCATCCCCACCAACACGAACGTCCTAAAAACGGAGTAAACACTGCGATTCATCTTTGATACACGTATTCGTGATTAAACCTTTGCCAAAACATCAATAGTTTTCAGGAACTCCAGACGCAACTGCCGGTTGGTCTTGAATTGACCGGTATAGAGACTCACCGACATCTCGCCATTGTTGCGCACTCCGCGCATAGTCTTGCAGAGGTGCTTGCCACGAAGAAGGATGGCAAAACCGCCAACCTTACCCTTCAGTGCATCATTGAGCATATTGATAATGTCCTCTGCCAACTTCTCCTGAAGTTGCAGTCGTGCGGCACAATAGCCAACAACGCGTGCCACCTTCGAAATGCCGAGAATCCTGCCATCGGGATCGGGAAGGTAAGCAAAATAGTACTTGCCGAAGAATGGCAGAACGTGGTGCTCGCACATTGAATAGTACTCACCCGAGTCGTATACTATCTCCGACTCACGGTTTGTGTTCTTGAAAGTGGTTATTCTGGGTTTCTTGTCCTCATTGTAACCACGGAATATCTCGTCCCACATCCTTATGATGCGGTCGGGTGTATCCATCAATCCCTCACGTTCGGGATCCTCGCCTATATATCGGATGATGGTGCGCAATGCCTCGCGTACCTCATTGATTTCCTTATCTGTTTTTGACTTCACTTCAAAAATCTTTTTTTGTTGATTATATCAAGGCCGACCGTAATGGTGCACCTATCTAACGTTTAAAATCTTGTGTGTCTGCAATGACAACTTCCACAAGGGATGCTTCAGAATGTAATTCACCGTAGCATCTGTTACAAGCCTGTTCCTCTCAGAATCGCCCGAATCCATCGGCTGAAGGCACATCACCATACTGCCTTTCCTGGGCTTTGCCATCTGCATGACATCAGGCTCAATGTCTGGCAAGATGCCAATCGGAGTGCTAAGACTATCGGCTGAATCTGACGTGCCGCAGACAAGTTTCACCTCGTCTATCCTATCCAGAACAACTCTTCCCCCCTCCTTTGGCGAACAGGTTATCCAGTCTGTATCGGCAGGCAAGGGGAATGTGCCGTTTGTCTCTACCTGAACAAAGAAACCGGCAGTGTGGAGTTTGCTGACCAACGAATCGGTGAGTTGCAGTGACGGTTCGCCTCCTGTTATGACAAGGTGAGTGATGCCACCAGCACACTTCGTGAGTTCGCCGACCAGTTCGTCCTCGTCATATTCTGTGTAGGTCTCATGTATGGTATCGCAGAACGGACACTTGAGATTACATCCCGAGAAACGGAGAAAGACAGATGGGACACCGGTGAAATGTCCTTCACCCTGAAGCGAAACAAATATCTCGTTTATTCTCATTGCAAAGGAGGTTAACGATTATTTCTCATAAATGGCTATGTTGCCTTCACTCTCCTGAACCTCGACCTTATAGCAGTGCTGTATCTGGTCGCAAATCCAACGGGCAATATTTTCTGCCGTAGGATTGAAGGGAAGAATCTCGTTGAGATTGGCATGGTCCAACTGACCGTGGATGCGCTCTTTCACCTCGGTGAAATCGCATACCATACCCTCGGCATTTAGTTCTTCTGATTTGCAATGAATAGTGATTATCCAATTATGCCCGTGCAATCTGCTGCACTTGCTTGGATAAGGGAGTTCCAGACGGTGACAGCCTGCAATCTCCATTCTTTTTGTGATGTAATACATTGTTTAAGTTTTTTTGATAGGGTTTTCTTCTACCTATTTGATTAGTACTATGCAAAATTACTTATCTTTTCCGAAAGAAACAAATATAAGTTCAAAAACTTGTGATTCTCTTCATAATTATCTAAATTTGTTTTTGAAAGGAAGACGGGCTACTTTCATCTCATTAACAAAGAAACACAATCCAATCAACGCATTATGAGACAAATACTCTACCTACTCGTTCTATTGTTATTCTCACTTGAGATGACATCAAAAGTTCGCAACAACGACTTCATCACGGTAAGAGACGGCAAGTTTTACCGCAACAAAAGCGAATACAGATTTGCCGGCACCAACTTATGGTATGGAGCAATACTGGGAAGCAATGGACAGGGAGGCAACAGACACCGTCTGAAGAAGGAACTCGACCTGATGAAGAAAACCGGAATAAACAATGTAAGAGTAATGGTTGGGGCTGAAGGAGTCGACACACTGCCCGACCATGTGGTGCCCATTCTGCAACCGAAGGCTGGCATATACAACGACACACTGCTCGCTGGACTGGACTACCTGATGGTGGAACTGGAACGACGAAACATGACTGCTGTCCTGGTCTTGAACAATTCATGGCAATGGAGCGGTGGATTTGGCAGTTATCTGGAATGGGCAGGATGCGGTCCGGTACCGGAGGCTTCGAACTGGGACAACTACCAGAACTACCACAAACAATTCGTATTGAATGAAAAAGCCATAGAACTGAGTGACAACCATATACGTTTCATCGTCGGCAGAACAAATACGATAAGTGGCAAACCATACACCGAGTCAAAGGCAATAATGGCATGGGAACTATGCAACGAACCACGTCCCTTCTCTCGTTCAGAGGAATCGAAACGTGGTTTGGCAAACTATGTGAAGCACCAGTCGGAACTGATAAAGTCAATAGACCGCAATCACCTTGTAACAACAGGAAGCGAGGGAAAATATGGCTGTGAGAGTGACATGGACCTCGTGAGGGAGATTCATTCATACCCTACTATCGATTATGTATGCATACACGTATGGCCACACAACTGGCAGTGGCTGGGTCCTAACATCGGCACAACACTGCAAGCCAAGGCTGCAAACGGAACTGACGCTCCGCAAAGGATGATTGAGAACGCAAAATCGAAGACATACAACTACATCAAGCAAAATTATGATGCTGTCAAGGACCTGAAAAAGCCTATCGTTCTTGAAGAGTTCGGTTATCCTCGCGACAATTACGAGATAGCACCGGGAACACCGACAACAGCACGCGACACCTATTACTCTTACATCATAGACTTAGTCAAGAACAGCGGTATGCTGGCAGGTTGCAACTGCTGGTCGTGGGGTGGATATGCAAAGCCCCAGCATCGCTCTTGGCAACGCTGGGACGATTATGTAGGAGACCCTGCCTTCGAGGAACAGGGACTCAATGCCGTCTTTGCAGACGACAGTACTCTGCTTATTTTACAATCACTTTGTAAGTAACCTGCTCACCTCTGTAGTTGAACACGAGGAGATACAAACCATGTCGCAGGTTCTGTGGCAGTCTGTAGTGGCCGTCTGACGAAAGATGGCCATTACTTTCTATCAAACCTTGCAATCCAGCAATTCTAACCTGAACCTCAGTTGGATCGAGGTTGGTGTATGCAACAGAAATGTCCTTGCCCGACATCACCATTCCCGACATCAGTTTGATGCGGTCTGCCAATGCCTTGCCCTCTACTTCACTGTTGTCAGCAAATACCGACTCGATGGCGTTCGGGAAGTCGATGTACTCCTCCATATTCTCGTATGGATCATCGTTTATGGTCTGTTCATTCATATACCACTTCTTGTGCTGACCAGCAACACCGAGGCAGTTCTCGCCAAGATGTATGCGGTAGTCCCAGTGATGCATACGCTGAGCGTCGCCTGTATATACGTAATCGGTATTGCAAACAACGCAGAAGATGACATTGTTGGCAGGACGGACACCCGAAGGAATATTAAGCGTCATGTCACCGCAACGAACAATCTGGCTGTAGTATGCCTTTCCGTCCTTAGTCTTGAAGCAGAGGATAGCACGCTCCTCGGTATCCTCGGGACGGAAAGTAACGGTCACCTTCTGCTGTCCGTAGTAATCCTTAATATGAATAGGTATGATGTTGGCACCGCTCCAGCCCGGATTGGTCAGCACATCAGGTGCCAGCCAGCCCTGATCATCGTTCTGGCGCATACGCTGGTAACAGGTAACCTTCCACGGATCGCAGTTGATGTAGTAAGGCTCCCACTCCGGACCGATGGTCGAACCAAAATAGCTGTCTGCTGCTGTTCGGTAGCCCTTTGACCATGGACCGAGGTCGAACACAGCCTGTCGTGCACGATACTGAACAATAAGCGTTCTCATGGCTTCATCACCAATAAAGTCACCGATGCCTTCAAGCACTCTGTTCTTGCAATATCTCCATATCCAGGGTATACTGCCATCGCCACACATCTGCGACAAAACGATTGGGAACGAGTTGCCATACTGATTTCCTCCCAGCCAGTTACGCCAAGTACATACCTGCTTTCCGTTATCGTACATGTTTACGCCTTCGGCAGAAGGACCACCGAACGAACCGTCCTGAAGCCAACCAGAATAGCACTCGATAGGCATAAACGGAGCCATGAAGGGGCAGCCATCGAGGAAACCAGGCGTACCATACTGACCGGTTCTCTTTGCCGTCATGGCACTCTGAAGCCACGTGTTTCCTGCTTCGTGGAACCAAGCAGAGTTCTTCACGCCCTCCATGTCTGCAAACAAGGCGTGTATGCCCTCGTGAATCATTGCCTCACGCTGATAGTCGCCATCGGTGAATATTTTGTCGGCATCGGTGCGAAAACGGCTGAAAGGATAATAACTTGCCCAGACACAAGGCCAGTTTCTTCCTTCCTTAGTTATAGGATCATAATAATACACAGCACTCTGGTATCCACCCTTCTCAGTATTTGAAGTGTTGTCGCACTTAAGTCCGGAACCGAAGATGTACACCGTACTCTTGTAACCCTTACGTGCACGGATGTCGGGTGGCCATCCCATGACGTCGCGTATGTAAGCAAAGTCCTTGTCGTACTTTTCTATCATATTGCGCGCCGCCTCGTATACAGTCGCCTCGTCGGTGCCGCACTCCGAGTTGAGGTCAGAACCCCAGCATGTGGTCCACCATTCGCCGCTGACTCTGTTTACAGGTTTACCGAAACGGTCGGTCTCTCCCACCTCACCCAGTATCTTTGTCGGAGCAGGAATCTCGCCGTATTCATCCTTGAAATTATAGGAGAATGTAGGTATCATGCCTTCCCACGACAAGTTCTTGCCGGGATTCTCCTGTATATCGACATACACGAGATAGGTCTCGGTGCGCGAACTCTTGCTACCCTTCTTGTACATTCTTGCCCTCAACTGGTACTGACCAGCCATATCGGGCTGCGCATTCTCTGTCAGCACGAATGGAACATTGTCATAGTCGCGCAACTTGTTGCCGAGAGGGTCGTTCCATCGGCACACTACACTGTCATATGCCTCGACATCCTGAACCACAGCACTAAGTGTTATCTTGTCGCCAACGTTAGCCTGAACCCAGTTCTGCACCTTTGGAGCATCGTCGTTGACAGCCACAACAGGAATGGCGCCCCATGCGTCAGTCTGATCGGCACGATGAGCATATGTCACAGCGGGTTGGTTGCAGGTTGCGCTCTCGGGAGTGTTGTCATCAACGAGAGTAACATGGAACTCATATCTTACGGTATCCGTGTCGTGAATGAAAAGTTCGGCAAAGCGGAACTCATCTCCCACCCTTGTGTATACCGTTGTCGACGAATTAGCTCTGTGCGACACACACAACTGGTCGTTGAGCAGTTTAACAGCAACTCTTCTCTCGTTGTCTCCTGCACGAGAAGCCGGCGTACCATCAGCCTTGAACCAATGACCGGTGCCGTTGGTGAGGGTGGTAAACACCTCGTCGCTACCCCAAACCTCAGCCTGCATCTTGAAGTCACCGTTTGCGGTAATCTTCATCTCAGAACTACTCCAGCACCCGAACTTGGCTGCAAGATATTTGGAATTAAAGTCTACGTTGGTTGTCTCGGAAACAGACTTGCTGTGCTGTCTCTTTACCTCAACCCTATACGTTTCTCTCGTTGCACTGGCAGAATTAACACACATTATGCCAAGCAGTAAAACTGTTATTAAACCTTTCATCTTCATAACAAAATGTTTATGTCTTTGGACAAATTTAATAACAAATAATTTATAGCACAATTATTTGTGACTAAAATTTGGATAAAAAACCATTTCTCTCTAATTTTGTATATAAAACAAAAGAAATGATAACAGAAATCACATCACTCGACCAACCTGGCATCGACGTTTACGGAACACTGACCGAAGCGCAACTTCGCAACAAACTGGAACCTGAGAAGGGAGTATTCATAGCAGAAAGTCCAAAGGTCATTAACATAGCCTTTGACGCCGGATATGAACCTGTATCACTGCTGTGTGAACAACGCCACATCGAAGGCGATGCCAAGGAACTGATAGCACGTAAACCCGATATGCCAGTATACACGGGAAGCCGCGAGTTGCTGGCAAAGTTGACGGGCTACACTCTGACACGGGGAGTGCTGTGTGCAATGCACAGACCAATGCCCAGAAGCGTTGAAGAAATACTCAATGCGCAGTCGGCAGACAAGAGCGATAAAACAGACAGCACAACACTATATAAATCAGCAAGAAGAATAGTCGTACTTGATGGAATTGTTGATAGCACCAACATAGGCGCCATCTTCCGTTCGGCAGCCGCATTGGGCATAGACGCCGTACTGGTGACAAGAACCTCGTGCGACCCCTTCAACAGGCGTGCGGTGCGAGTCTCTATGGGAAGTGTTTTCCTTGTTCCCTGGACGTGGTTGGACGAGCCACTCGAATCACTTCACAAGTACGGATTCAAGACCGTAGCCATGGCACTGCGCAACGACTCGGTGATGCTCGACGACCCAAGGTTGAAGGGAGAAGAGAAACTTGCAATAGTTATGGGCAATGAAGGCGACGGACTGCCATCGTCAACAATAGCAGCAGCAGACTATGTCGTCAAGATACCGATGATGCACAATGTCGATTCGCTGAATGTAGCTGCAGCATCGGCAGTAGCCTTCTGGGAACTGACCAAATAAAACTTAAAGCCAATTCTTTCTCGCCGTTTCTTCAATTTCTCACGATATAAAAGACTCGTAGGAAAGGTAGGAAACAAAAGAAATCTTTCTCACCAAAAACTCCACCTCAATCTGTGGGATGGAGGTGGAGGATTGATTTATCAAGATTTTCCGTATTCAGCAACATCCTCGGCCACCATGGATGTATCTGTAGCAGTTACCTCGTAATACGCTGAAGTTGGAACATTGATGATTGGCGCACCAAGAGCTATGGATATCTTCCCAATTGTGGAGAAGGTGAAGTTATGCGTACCACTCAACCATTTACTCACTGCTGCCTCAGACGTATGGGTTAATCGAGCCAGTTCTTTCTGGGTCATTCCCTTACTTTTAAGCAAAGCGTCAATTCTGTCAGCTACGGCAAAAGAAAGATCTATCTCCGTCTTAAGTGATTGTGGTGTCTCATCTAATATTTGATGAAATAATTGTGCAGCTTTGTTCATAGCTCAAATATATTTTCTGTTCCTGTGATATTTGTTTCTTCTATAATCACAACGCCATTTTTAATAGCTTCTTTCAAAAGGGCGTCTAATTTCTGTAGGGTAATCACGTATCCACTCAAATCCGAATCCTCATCATACGTTCTCGTATTTTTAATGCCACCATTACCAACAATCAGCACACTATCCTACATACGTAAACAATATAATCTCAGTTTTCCACGCTCAATAGGCAATGCTACCACATGATCACTCATCTTACCCTCTGGTCGGAAATAACGCTCCAAGAAGCCACTTGCAGAGAGCATCTTCTGAATAGCATTCAATATAACTTGCAGATCTTGTTTTCGTTCAGCATCATCTTTGAATCTCATGATGAATTTCTCAAACTCGGTTTCGTCACTACCCTCAAAACAGATGGTGAATAATCCTGCCTTATCCGTTTGTTCTATTTCTTGTATCTTTGCTGTTGCCATGTTCATGATGAGTTAAGATGCTACAAAGTTAGCAATAATTCTTGAAATAATTATCTTTTGAGGTAATTTTGTTGTGTAAAAACTGTAAATTTTAACTTTTTCGTAGGGAATATAGGAAATGTAGGAAAATCTTTCTCACCCTTTCTTCAATTTCCCACGATATAAAAGACTCGTAGGAAATATGGGAAACATAGGAAATTTTTGATTAAAGATAGAGATCACACGATGAGGGGTTAATGTTTGTTTTTGTGCGTTTTTGGTTAGTAAAGTTCAAGCTGCTACTGCTTCAGAGAAAAGCAGTACCTGCTTCAGAGAAAAGCTGCTACTGCTTCAAAGAAAAGCAGTACCTGCTTCAGAGAAAAGCTGCTACTGCTTCAAAGAAAAGCAGTACCTGCTTCAGAGAAAAGCTGCTACTGCTTCAAAGAAAAGCAGTACCTGCTTCAGAGAAAAGCTGCTACTGCTTCTGGAAAAAGCAGTAGCAGCTTTCAAAACAAGCAGTAGCAGTGTCTCACGTGTCTCATATTGTCTCATTTATTCGACAATGAACTATGAGC
>CAMAFX010000041.1 GCA_945833925.1 uncultured Prevotellaceae bacterium | reverse complement strand
TCCGGTTTCCCATGTATCTTTTTCGAAGAATCTCTCAACGGATTTCCGGTTTCCCGAATATCTTTTTTGAAGAATCTCTCAACGGATTTCCGGTTTCCCATGTATCTTTTTTGAAGAATCTCTCAACGGATTTTCAGTTTCTCTCCACAAAAGTAATACTTTTTAATGAAACTATTGTGTTCTTTGCTTGGACAAATCGTAAAAAAACTCTAAATTTGCAACAAATATACCTTATTATGATTAGCGTGTGTACGTATGTGCGCATATGTATGATGGTAAGTGTGTAGTTTTTGACTGCTACTTCGACATTCTGGCAAAGGCAAGAAAGCGACAGGATGTCTGCACAGAGCAAAGCGAGTAAGAATACCATAAGAGAGATAAACAAACTAAATATTTTTAATAACTAAATTAAATCATTATGTGGTTAATCAATTCATCAATTGGTAGGAAAGTAGTGATGGCCGTAACTGGTATCGCGCTTGTCCTTTTCTTGACATTCCACGCTTCAATGAACGTGGTTGCCTTGATCAGTGCGAAAGGCTACAACATGATTTGTGAGTTCCTCGGTGCCAACTGGTATGCAGTAGCTGCTACTATCGGTTTGGCAGGCTTGGTAGCTTTGCATTTCATCTTCGCCTTCATTCTCACAATTCAGAACCGTAAGGCTCGCGGTAACAGCCAGTACGCTGTAACCAACAAGCCCAAGAAGGTTGAGTGGGCAAGCCAGAACATGCTTGTTCTCGGTATCATCGTTATCCTTGGTATGGGTCTTCACCTCTTCAACTTCTGGTACAACATGATGTTCGCTGAGTTGGCAGAGACAGACGGTGTGGCTTTGGCATCTAACGGTGTGTACCACATCGTTCGTACATTCCACGGCGGTTGCCCATGCGAACCAACAACAGGATGCGGTTACGCTTACACAGCAATCTACCTTGTTTGGTTGTGCGCTCTCTGGTTCCACATGAACCACGGTATCTGGAGCTCTATGCAGACAATGGGCTGGAGCGGCAAGATATGGCTCAACCGCTGGCAGTGCATCAGTTTGATTTACACAACCGTCATCATCCTGATGTTCGTTGTTGTAGCAGTAGCATTCTGTCTCGGTTATGTACCATGCGACTTCAAGGAAGCAATGGGTGAGTGTGCAAAGGCTGCAGGTTCTTGCTGCGGTGGTTGCTAATTAACGTATAGTAAACGCAAAAAAGAAAACATTGAATAATTATGGCAAAGACTATAGATTCAAGAATTCCAGAGGGACCTATTGCTGAGAAATGGACCAACTACAAGGCACATCAGCGTTTGGTTAACCCAAAGAACAAACTGAAACTTGACGTCATCGTTGTAGGTACAGGTCTGGCAGGTGCCAGCGCTGCCGCTTCACTCGGTGAGATGGGTTTCAACGTATATAACTTCTGCATCCAGG
The DNA here is from genome assembly GCA_945833925.1 of uncultured Prevotellaceae bacterium. GTDB lineage: Bacteria > Bacteroidota > Bacteroidia > Bacteroidales > Bacteroidaceae > Physcousia. Next base: position 20,717 of record CAMAFX010000041.1, on the reverse strand, counting down.
ATTCACCACGCCGCGCTCACTCTATCGCTGCTCAGGGTGGTATCAACGCAGCCAAGAACTATCAGAACGACGGTGACTCTGTTTACCGTTTGTTCTACGATACAGTTAAGGGTGGTGACTATCGTGCTCGCGAGGCTAACGTTTACCGTTTGGCTGAGGTCAGCAACAACATCATCGACCAGTGTGTAGCTCAGGGTGTACCTTTCGCACGCGAGTATGGCGGTATGCTTGCAAACCGTTCGTTCGGTGGTGCACAGGTAAGCCGTACATTCTATGCCAAGGGTCAGACTGGTCAGCAGCTTCTTCTCGGTGCTTACTCTTCATTGAGCAAGGAGGTTAACCGCGGCAGCGTAAAACTCTTCACTCGTTATGAGATGGAGGATGTGGTTATCGTTGACGGTCGTGCTCGCGGTATCATCGCAAAGAATCTCGTAACAGGTAAGTTGGAGCGCTTCACCGCTAACGCTGTAGTTATCGCAACTGGTGGTTACGGTAATGCATACTTCCTTTCTACAAATGCTATGGGCTGTAACTGTACTGCCGCTGTTCAGTGCTACCGTAAGGGTGCAATGATGGCAAATCCATCGTACGTTCAGATTCACCCAACATGTATTCCCGTACACGGCGACAAGCAGTCTAAGCTGACTCTTATGTCTGAGTCTCTGCGTAACGACGGCCGTATCTGGGTTCCTAAGAAGCTTGAGGATGCAAAAGCACTGCAGGCCGGTACAAAGCAGGGTTATGAAATTCCTGAAGAGGACCGCGACTACTATCTGGAGCGCCGCTATCCGGCATTCGGTAACCTCGTTCCACGTGACGTTGCCAGCCGTGCAGCAAAGGAGCGTTGCGACAAGGGCTTCGGTGTCAACAACACAGGTCTTGCTGTATTCCTTGACTTCAGCGAGAGCATCCAGCGTCTTGGCATCAACGAGATCCGTCAGCGCTACGGCAACCTCTTCGACATGTACGAGGAGATTACCGACGTTAACCCAGGCGAACTTGCTAAGACAGTAAACGGTGTAGACTACTATCACCCAATGATGATCTTCCCTGCTATCCACTACACAATGGGTGGTGTTTGGGTTGACTATGAGCTTCAGACCTCAATTCCTGGTCTGTTCGCTATCGGTGAGTGTAACTTCTCTGACCACGGTGCTAACCGTCTTGGTGCAAGTGCCTTGATGCAGGGTCTTGCTGACGGTTACTTCGTTCTTCCTTACACAATCCAGAACTACCTTGCTGACCAGTCTATCTGGCCACGTCTGTCAACCGACATGAAGGAGTTCGACGACACAGAGAAGGCTGTTCAGGCTGAGATCGACCGTCTGATGAACATCAAGGGTAAGCGTTCTGTTGACTCTATCCACAAGGAACTTGGCCACATCATGTGGGAGCACGTTGGTATGGGTCGTACCAAGGAGGGTCTTGAGGAAGGTCTCAAGTTGCTCAAGAACATCCGCAAGGAGTTCGATACAAACCTCTTCATCCCCGGCGACAAGGAAGGTCTCAACGTAGAGCTCGACAAGGCCATCCATCTCCGCGACTTCATCCTTATGGGTGAGTTGATTGCTTACGATGCATTGCACCGCGAGGAGTCATGTGGTGGTCACTTCCGCGAGGAGCACCAGACAGAGGAAGGCGAGGCTAAGCGTGATGATGAGAACTTCTTCTATGTTGGCTGCTGGGATTACCAGGGCAGCGACGACAAGGCACCAGAACTCATCAAGGAGCCTCTCAACTACGAGATTATTAAGGTACAGACACGTAACTACAAGAACTAATATGCACAGACCGAAGGCGGAGTCATGTTTTGCATGAGCTCTGCCAAGGCGATGCTTTTTAGTCGATATAATCAACTAAAGAACCATGGCAAAAAATATTTCAGTAACAGTAAAATTCTGGAAGCAGAACGGTCCTAAGGACAAGGGTCACTTCGATACTCACGAACTGAAGAATATCCCTGACGATACCAGCTTCCTCGAGGCTCTCGACATTATGAACGAGGAACTCATCAACGAAGGCAAAGAGCCATTCGTATTCGACCACGACTGCCGTGAGGGTATCTGCGGTATGTGTTCACTCTACATCAACGGCACTCCTCACGGAAAGACCGAGCGTGGAGCAACAACATGCCAGCTCTACATGCGTAAGTTCAAGGATGGAGAGACCATCGTAGTTGAGCCTTGGCGCTCAGCAGGTTTCCCAGTCATCAAGGACTGTATGGTAGACCGCACAGCGTTCGACAAGATTATGCAGGCTGGTGGTTACACCTCAATCCGTACCGGACAGGCTCAGGATGCCAACTCTATCCTTATCTCTAAGGAGGCTGCTGACGAGGCAATGGACTGCGCTACATGTATCGGTTGCGGTGCTTGCGTTGCAGCATGTAAGAATGGTTCGGCTATGCTCTTCGTCAGCTCGAAGGTTAGCCAGTTCGCTCTCCTTCCTCAGGGACAGGTAGAGGGTGCAAAGCGTGCAAAGGCTATGATTGCCAAGATGGACGAACTTGGTTTTGGTAACTGTACCAACACACGTGCTTGCGAGGCAGTTTGTCCTAAGTGCGAGAGCATCTCCAACATCGCTCGTTTGAACCGCGAGTTCATCTGTGCAAAGTTGAAGGACTGATTCCAGCGCAACGATAGGGTATAGGCAGGTCTTCGCCTATACCTTATATAATATAATAGGGGCTGCAACCGATGTGTTGCAGCCCCTATTGCTATTGTCTTGACAGATTGTGTTGCGAGAGTAATAAGTTTGTAATGCGATACGTCGTTATTTGCTTCCTTATTTCCCTCCGACAATGTTCCTTTCCTCTCCGACAATGTTCCTTTCTCTTTTCGGATGCCCTTCCTTATTTCCCTCCGACAATCTTCTTGATGTCGTTGAGCTTGTTGAGAGCTTCGAGCGGAGTAAGGTTGTTGACGTCGAGATTGAGTATCTCGTCCCTTACCTGTGTCAGTATGGGATCGTCCAGCTGGAAGAAGTTCATCTGCACTCCGTCGCCTTGCTGTGTGCTGACAGATATCTTGCCGTCGACACCGTCCTTGTTGCGCGATGCCTCGAGCTGTTCGAGCACCTTTTCCGCACGTTTTACGATGCTTGATGGCATACCTGCCAGTTTCGCCACGTGAATACCGAAACTGTGCTCGCTGCCGCCCTGCACAAGCCTGCGCAGGAAGATAACCTTTCCGTCCACCTCCTTCACGCTCACGTTGTAGTTCTTGACGCGGTTGTACGTCTTCTCCATCTCGTTCAGTTCGTGGTAGTGGGTGGCAAACAGGGTGCGAGCCTTGCCCTTTGGGTTCTCGTGAATGTACTCCACGATGCTCCATGCTATGCTGATACCGTCGTACGTGCTGGTGCCGCGTCCCAGTTCGTCGAACAGTACGAGCGAGCGCTGCGATATGTTGTTCAGTATGTTGGCAGCCTCGTTCATCTCCACCATGAACGTACTCTCGCCCATAGATATGTTGTCGCTTGCTCCGACACGTGTGAATATCTTGTCCACAATGCCTACGTGCGCGCTCTCTGCCGGAACGAAACTGCCTATCTGTGCCATCAGTACTATGAGTGCTGTTTGGCGCAGCAGTGCGCTCTTACCTGCCATGTTCGGTCCGGTGATGATGACAATCTGCTGCTTGTCCGTGTCAAGGTATACGTCGTTTGGCACGTACCGCTCGCCGACAGGCATCTGTCGCTCTATGACGGGATGTCGTCCTTGCTTGATGTCGAGAATCTCCGTCTCGTCCACGATGGGGCGTATGTATCCGTGTTCGCTTGCACCGATGGCAAAACTCAGGAGGCAGTCAAGCTGCGCAATGAGCATGGCGTCGGTCTGGAACTCGTTGGTGTGCTCAGCCAGCGAGGCAACAAGTTGATTGAATAGTCGTGTTTCCAGTGCCAGTATCTTCTCCTCTGCACCCAGTATCTTCTCCTCGTATTCCTTCAGTTCCTGAGTGATGTATCGCTCTGCCTGCGTCAGTGTCTGCTTGCGTATCCACTCGGGCGGCACCTGTTCCTTGAACGTGTTGCGCACCTCAAGGTAGTAGCCGAAGACGTTGTTGTAGCCTATCTTAAGACTCGTTATGCCGGTTCGCTCCACCTCGCGCTGCTGTATCTGCAGCAGGTAGTCTTTGCCCTGGTAGGCTATGTGGCGCAGTTCGTCGAGTTCCTCGCTCACGCCACTGGCAATGACGCCGCCCTTGTTGAGCATCAGGGGTGGGTCGGGTTGCAGTTCGCGTGCTATGCGGTCGCGTATCTCCTCGCACAGGTGCATCTTCTCGCCCAGAGACTGCAGGGTGGGGTCGTCCGCGTCCACGAGACTCTGCTTTATGGGCGCCATTGCCTGCAGTGCTATTCGCAGTTGCTGTACGTCGCGTGGCGTAACCCTGGCCGTGCTGACCTTGGCTGTTATGCGTTCGAGGTCGCCTATCTGTGCCAGTTCCTCGCCCGCAATATCGCGCAGTTCGGGATGACGGAAGAAGCAGTCCACCACGTCCTGACGCTGCCTGATGGTACGTACATCCTTCAGTGGGAAGGTTATCCATCGGCGCAGCATACGTGCTCCCATTGGCGTTGTGGTGCGGTCTATGATGTCGAGCAGCGAGATTCCGTCTTCGTTCATCGAACCGAGCAGTTCGAGGCTTCTGACGGTAAACTTGTCGAGTCTGACGTATTTCTCCTCCTCTATTCTTGATATGCTCGATATGTGCTTCAACTGGTTGTGTTGCGTCATCTCGAGATACTGCAGTATGGCGCCGGCGCACACGATACCGCTCTTCAGGTGTTCTATGCCGAATCCCTTGAGGTTCTTCACTCCGAAGTGGCGTGTCAGTTTCTGGTACGAGGTGGTCTCGCTGAAGCACCAGTCGTCCAGTTCGAAGGTGATGTGGCGCGCACCGAAGCATCCCTCAAACTGGTTCTTGCGTCCACGTTCGTAGAGCACCTCCTTTGGTGTGAAGTTACCAAGCAACTTGTCCACGTATTCAGCAGTTCCCTGTGCCGTCATAAACTCGCCCGTACTGATGTCGAGCAGGGCGATGCCGCACGAGCCCTTTCCGAAATGAACTGCAGCCAGGAAGTTGTTCTCCTTGCAGTTCAGCACATTGTCGTTCATAGCCACACCCGGCGTCACCAGTTCAGTGATGCCTCGCTTCACCAGCTTCTTGGTCAGTTTCGGGTCCTCAAGCTGGTCGCAGATGGCAACGCGTCGCCCGGCGCGTATCAGTTTAGGCAGGTACGTGTCGAGGGCATGATAGGGGAAGCCTGCCATCTCGGTGTTGGTCAGGAACTCCTTGTTGTTGTTTCTTCTGGTCAGTGTGATGCCAAGTATCTGCGAAGCCTCCACCGCATCCTGTGCGTAGGTTTCGTAGAAGTCGCCACACCTGAACAGGAGAATTGCCTCGGGGTGTTTCTCCTTCAGGTCGAAGAATTGTTTCATCATGGGCGTCAAGCCCTCGGTCTTTGCCATTGTTGTGTGTGAGTTTGTTGGTGGCTAATGTTTTTGTGTGTGAGGCGGACAGCCGAGCTGTCCGCAACCGAACCCTATTCCTGTCCCTGCCGTGGCTGGTGGTAACTGAACCGAACCCTATTCCTGCCCCTGCCGTGGCAGGTGGTAACTGAACCGAACCCTACTCTTGCCTCTGCAGTGGCTTGTGGAAACTGGATGCTATTTTCTGCCGAAATCGGCGGGTATTTCACCCCATTCATCGGTGTTCCACTTGTAGATGGGCACGCGGAAAGTGTTCTGGCGGAGCCATGTCTCGGCACGGGCTACAAGGTCGAGAACCTGTGCCGTTTCGGGTGTGCGCTCGAGGGTGGTCTTTGCCTTGCGGTTGCGCACCCACGCCTGTCCGCTTATGCTGTCGCTGTAGATGGGCAGCGCAATGCCTTTCTGCTTCATCAGCGCCATGGCATGCACTATGGCGAGGAACTCGGCTATGTTGTTGGTGCCCATAATGGGACCAAAACGAAAGACCTCCTTCCCGCTAGGCAAGTGCACGCCACGGTACTCCATCGGACCTGGATTGCCCGAACACGCACCATCTACGCAGATGGCTTCAGTAAGCTCGTTGTTCATTATTCCAATCTATATGTTAAAGTAGCCAGGAGGGAAATGTTTTTTCTTCCACTTGTGAAAAGTTTTTCCTTTTACTTGCAGGTTGAGTTACTTCCACTTGTGAAAAGTTTTCCTTTTACTTGCAGGTTGAGTTTCTTCCACTTGTGAAAAGGACGCATTTCACCTTGCTCTTTTGTATGGAGTATGCAGGTTGGTAAACTTGCAAAGGTTGTCACTACATTCTTTCGGGAACCTCAATGCCGAGCAGTCCGAGACCATTCTTGATGATCTTGCTCACTGCTTCTGAGAGAGCCAGACGTACGATCTTCTTCTTGATGTCCTCCTCCTTGAGCACGCTGAAGTCGTGGTAGAACTGGTTGTACTCCTTGACGAGTTCGTAGCAGTAGTTGGCTATGCACGATGGGTTGTAGTCGGTTCCTGCCTGACGCACGGCAGCGGTGAATCCGTCCATATGCTGGATGAGACTTATCTCCTTGTCGCTCAGTTCGGCGTCGGTGGGCAGAGTATCGGGGATGGTAATACCCTCGGCTGCAGCCCTGCGCAGGATAGAGCGTATGCGAGCATATGTGTACTGGATGAAAGGACCTGTGTTACCGTTGAAGTCTATGCTCTCTTCTGGATTGAAGAGCATGTTCTTGCGAGCGTCTACCTTCAGGATAAAGTATTTCAGGGCACCCATACCGACGATGCGTGCTATCTCGCATGCCTCCTCTTCGGTCAGTCCGTCCAGTTTCTTCATCTTGTCGGCACTCATTTCCTTGGCATCGTTCACCATAGTCTCTATCAGGTCGTCGGCATCGACAACGGTACCCTCGCGGCTCTTCATCTTGCCGTTAGGCAGTTCCACCATGCCGTAAGAGAAGTGAACGAGGTCCTTGCCCCACTTGAAGCCCAGTTTGTCGAGCAGGATAGACAGTACCTGGAAGTGGTAGTTCTGCTCGTTGCCCACCACGTATATCATCTTGTCGATGGGGAAATCCTGGAAGCGCAGTTTGGCGGTACCGATGTCCTGTGTCATGTAAACCGACGTGCCGTCCGAGCGCAGCAGCAGTTTCTCGTCCAGACCCTCGGCGGTTAGGTCCGCCCAGACGGAGTTGTCCTCGCGGCGGTAGAAGAAGCCTTTCTCCAGACCTTCCTCCACCTTTTCCTTGCCTTCCAGGTATGTGTTGCTTTCGTAGTATATCTTGTCGAAGCTGACACCGAGCGCCTTGTATGTCTCGTCGAATCCGGCATACACCCATTCGTTCATCTTGCGCCACAGGGCACGTACCTCGGGGTCGTTCTGCTCCCACTTGACGAGCATCTCGTGAGCCTCCTTTATCAGTGGAGCCTCCTGCTTGGCCTTCTCGGTTGCTGCTTCCTCTTCCATGCCCTCAGCCATGTATTTTGCTGCGAGTTCCTTCACCTCCTCGCGGTAGTGCTTGTCGAAACTTACGTAGTAGTCGCCGATGAGGTGGTCGCCCTTCTTGCCGCTCGATTCGGGAGTCTCGCCGTTGCCATACTTCAACCATGCCAGCATAGACTTGCAGATGTGTATGCCTCGGTCGTTGACAATGTTGGTCTTCACCACCTTATTGCCGTTTGCCTCCATCACGTTGGCAAGAGCCCATCCCAGCAGGTTGTTGCGCACGTGGCCCAGGTGCAGGGGCTTGTTGGTGTTGGGGCTTGAGTATTCTATCATTACCAGAGGGCTATCCTCGGTGACGGGCTGGAATCCGAACTTCTCCTCCTTGCAGATGTCCTGCAACATCTCTATCCACAGTGCCGGCGAGATGACCAGGTTCAGGAAGCCCTTCACCACGCTGAATCGGCTGATAACGTCGGGCACGTTCCTGACGAGGTACTCACCTATCTGCTGTGCCGTGTCCTCGGGTTTCTGACGACTGATTTTCAGGAATGGGAAGACTACCAGTGTGAGGTTGCCTTCGAACTCTGCTCTTGTCTCCTGCAGTTGCACCATCTTCTCGGGGACCGTCTGTCCGTACAGTGCTTCTACACCTTCGATAACTGCTTTGGTTATCTTACTTTCAATGCTTGCCATTTTATCTTTTCTTTTTTTTTGTTTGAATTTCTTCCGTGTGTCCGCGCACGTATGCGCGCAAAATCGTACAAAGGTACGAATAAGAGTGCGCATTTCCAAATTTATTCTGTTAAATTAGGCAGAATGTATTCGGTTGCGAAACAGTTTTACATGCAGAGCAAGCTGATTTATTTCCAGCGGAAGTTTTGAAAATAGTGCTGCGCGAATTGAAAAATGCCGCAGCAGAAAATTCTTTTTTCCGCAGCAGAAAATTTATTTTTCCGTAGCAGAAAAATTTTTTTTCAGCACCAAAAAAAATTTTTTTTCAAGACAAAAACAAATTAAAAAAGACACATCGCATTTTGATTCTCTGTAAGTTATTGTAAGATAGGTGATTGGATGAAAGTGGCAAGTGGGGTGGGTAATGTCATTCTTGCGTTGGTGGTAGCCGATTTAAGCCCAGCGCCAAGACCGACATACGCCTTGCACTAACTGCAGAGCGTGTAGTTGTGTACTGTGAAATCTTTTTACATCGGGGCTGGATGTACCTTTGCCTTTAGGATTGGGAAGTAGTCATCTTCCAGAACATTCTCGGTACATGTGTATAAAAAACCTCTGCCGTGAACTTCACAGCAGAGGATTATGTCTCTTGCTCTTTTTACGGAAAAGTTCCGCCGGAGGTGCATCAAATCAAATCAGCACCAGCCTTGAACTTGACAACTGTCTTTTCAGCAATGTCAATAACCTCGCCGGTCAGTGGGTTCTTGCCCTGGCGAGCAGCGCGAGTAGCTGTAGAGAAGGTACCGAAACCAACCAGTGCCACCTTGTCGCCATCCTTCAAAGCCTCGGAGATAGCCTCGAGAGTAGCCTCGAGAGCCTTCTTTGCATTAGCCTTGCTGAGACCAGAAGTCTCAGCGATCTTGTTAGTCAAATCAGTCTTGTTCATAGTTCTGTCTTTTTTTATTTTGTTGTTAGTTATGATGTCCGCTCACTTTTCCGCTTCCATTTGTTACAAAATTATGTAATCTTGCTTGTTCCTCAAAAGAAAAAAAGAAAAAAAATGCAAAAAATAAGCATCTTCGGAACGATTGACCGTCATTTTTGCAAATCTATTGCAGAAAAAGATGTAATTTTGCAACCGTTATATTGGGCGCGTCGCGTACGTCTGCCTTTGGCGAGTGCCGGCTGTCCGCTAAAAACAATTAATGGATTATCAGTAGAAAGACAATGAGAACATTACCAACGATAACGAAGAATCTCCTTATAATAAACATTCTAACCTTTCTGGCGGGAATGGTTCTGCCCAGTCATGGAATTAACCTTGATGCACTGTGCGGTCTGCATTTCTTTATGTCCGAGCACTTCAGTCCCTACCAGTTCATCACGTATATGTTCATACATGGCAGTTGGACGCACCTCTTCTTCAACATGTTCGCACTGTGGATGTTTGGAGTTGTGATAGAGCAGACCCAGGGGCCGCGACGCTTCCTTATCTACTACTTGGTGTGCGGACTCGGAGCCGGCGTATGCCAGGAGATTGTGCAGTACATCCACTATCTCCAACTCGACCTGGTTCAGGTAAACTATATGGGGCAGATGACAGATTGTGTTATGGTGGATGGTTACGACCGCCCCATCCTCCTCTCGTCCTACCTCAATGCGTGGAGTTGTGTCGGAGCCAGCGGTGCTGTCTACGGAGTCCTTCTGGCGTTCGGTCTTTACTACCCCAACGAGCGCATGTTCATCATCCCCATACCGTTCCCCATCAAGGCAAAGTATTTTGTTGTGGGATATGCAGTTATCGAGGTACTCGAGGCACTTACCCGCCCGGGCGACGGTGTGGCTCATGTGGCACACCTTGGCGGTATGCTCTTCGGACTGCTTCTCATCCTCTACTGGCGCAACAGGGACAATCACTCAAGCCGTGGCGGCGGTGCTACGTACGTCAGTTTCGACAGCTATAACAAGCGCTTCTGATAGCAATGGGCGGCGCAGGCGCAACATCGGGCAACGGAGCCAGAAGACTATTAGGCATAGCGCGTAAGTCTTTGGTTCTCATCACATTCATTTCCAATGTGCTTGCTGCCTTTGCACTGTGGGCTTGCTGTTACACCACCACCGTCGAGCCCGAGATTCATCCACGCCTGTCGCTCGTCGGACTCGTCTTCCCCTTCATCCTCCTTGCCAACCTTGCCTTCATCCCCATCTGGATGATAGTCAAGCTGAAACGCTGCTGGATTCCGATTGTGCTCATACTGCCAGTCATCGGCTACGTCCTCGACTACTGTCCGGTGAACGTGCAGAGGGAAGTGCCCAGTGACTGCATCAAACTGCTAACCTGGAACAGCGACAATTACGGCAGGGAACTGGGCGATAGGGATTCGGCAAGAAACCTTACACGAGAATACATCCGTAACTGCGATGCCGACATCATCTGCCTGCAGGAGTCAAACATTGGAGCAAAAATCACACAGCCCCTCTACGATTACACCGACAGCGCCGGTTACGAGCGTGCCACTTACCTCGGTATGGTGCTGCTGACACGCTTCCATATCATCAATTCAGACACCATACACTACGAGTCCTATGTTCAAGGAACCAGGTCGCACAATGGCAGTATGTGGTTCGAACTCGAATATTTTGGCGACACCATACTGCTCGTCATGAACCATCTCGAGAGTTTCCGACTCGACCACGAATCCCGGCAGGAGTACAACGACATGTTGGAGAGTATAGAAGACATGGGTTATGAAAATATCAAACAAACAGGTCTTTTCCTCAGCGACAAGATGATACAGAGCGAAGCCCTGCGCGGACCACAGACCGACTCGCTGTGTGCTTTCATAGACCGTCACAAGGACCGCCCCATCTTGATGTGCGGCGACTTCAATGACACCCCCATATCCTTTACCTACCAGCAAATCTCCAAGCGCCTGAAGAACGCCTACCGCGAGAGCGGCAGGGGAGTGGGAATATCCTACAATCAGAAGGGTTTCTGGGTAAGAATAGACCATTTGTTTGTCAGCAGTCATTGGCAAACTTACAAGACATACATCGACAAGTCTATTGACGTTTCAGACCATTATCCGCTCGTTTCGTGGCTAAAAATGGACTAATTAGCCCCCAATACCTTAATTATTTTACTAAAAAGGGTATTTATTCAACTAAAATGTGTATCTTTGCGCACTCAATACGCGGTTTGTCCGATAATAAACAAAAAACAATATAACAATTTAAACAAAATGCAAAACAAAGGATTTGTAAAGCTTATTGCTGTGGTCCTGACCATCATTTGCTGCTTCTACCTCATGTTTACCGTGAAGAGTAGAAACTTCAAGAGTCAGGTTGAAGAGATTGCGGCTACACAGGGTCAGAAGGCTGCCGAGCACTGGCAGGATTCTGTACTTCAGAAGGACACCTTCTTGTTGTGGTCAATGAAAGACGTTCGTGAACTCGGTCTTGGTTTCGGTCTTGACCTCGAGGGCGGTATGAACGTTATTCTCGAAGTTGGTGTTTCAGACGTCATCAAGGCATTGTCTGACCACAAGGAGGCAACCAACGAGAACTTCAAGAAAGCCATCGAGCAGGCAGCTTCAGAGAACGCCAAGAATGGTGGCGACGTGATTAAGATGTTCATCAGCAACTATCAGGAGTTGGCTGGCAAGGAAAAGCTCGCCGGCATTTTCTCAACTCAGCAGTTGCGTGACAAGGTTACTCCAAAGAGTACCGACAGTGAAGTTGAGAAGGTTCTCCGCGAAGAGGTAACATCTTCCATCGAGAACGCATACAATATTCTTACCAACCGTATCGACCAGTTCGGTGTTGCACAGCCAAACATCCAGCGCCTCGAGGGTCAGGAGGGTCGTATCATGATCGAGCTTCCTGGTATCAAGGAGCCAGAGCGTGTACGTAACCTCTTGCAGGGTAGCGCTAACCTGGAGTTCTGGGAGTGCTTCCTCACTCAGGAGGCTCTGCCCGTTCTTGTTCAGATCAACAAGGTACTGGCAGAGAGCAACAGCGAGACAGCTCAGGCTGATACCACAGTAGTGGCAGAGGCTGCAGATTCGACAGACGTTGCCGCTGCAGAGGCAGACTCAACAAAGAAGGACCTTGCTGCAGCTCTCGAGAACATGAGCGCAGAGAATGGCGAGGCTCAGGCTGCAAAGGCTGGCGACAGCAAGCAGAACCCATTGTTCAGCCTCCTCATCCCAATGCAGCAGAACATGGGTAGCGTAGTTGGTATGGCTCCAAAGTACAACATGGACCTCATCAACGACCTTCTCGACAACGAGCGCGTACAGCGTATCCTTGCTGACAACAGCATGAAGCTCCTCTGGAGCGTCAAGACACGCGACAACAGCGAGCTCTTCGAACTTCACGCTATCAAGGTAAGCGAGCTTAACGGCCGTGCTCCACTCGAGGGCGACGTAGTAAGCAGTGCAAGCGAGAGCTACGACCAGCACAAGCGTCCTGCTGTCAGCATGACAATGAACGCTGACGGTGCGCGTCGTTGGGCTGCCCTTACTAAGAATAATGTAAACCGTCCTGTCGCCATCGTTCTTGACGACCGCGTTTACACTGCACCTAACGTAATCAACGAGATTACCGGCGGACAGTCAGAAATTACCGGTAACTTCACTCCCGAGGAGACCCGCGACCTTGTCAACGTGTTGAAGTCAGGTCGTATGCCTGCTCCGGCACACATCGTCAGCGAGGAAATCGTTGGTCCTTCACTCGGTGCCCAGTCTATCAACCAGGGTATGTGGAGCTGTATCATCGCATTCGTCATCCTCATGCTCTATATGATAATGATGTATGGTTTCGTTCCAGGTCTCCTTGCCGATGGTGCCCTCATTCTTAACCTCTTCTTCACAGTCGGCGTGTTGAGCAGCTTCCAGGCAGCACTCACCATGAGTGGTATCGCTGGTATGGTTCTCTCGCTCGGTATGGCAGTCGATGCCAACGTGCTTATCTACGAGCGCACCAAGGAGGAGTTGAAGGCAGGCAAGCGTGTACGCGAGGCAATCGAGGCTGGTTACAGCAACGCATTCAGCGCCATCTTCGACTCTAACCTCACATCTATCATCACCGGTGTCATCCTGTTCAACTTCGGTACAGGTCCTATCCGCGGTTTCGCCACCACCCTCATTATCGGTATCATCGTCAGCTTCTTCACCGCTGTCTTCCTGACACGTGTCGTTTACGAGTGGCTGCTCAGCAAGAAGAAGCTCGAGAAACTCACATTCCAGACAGCTATCGGCACCAAGCTCTCATTCCAGAACCCTTCATACAAGTTCATGAGCGCAGCCAAGACAAGCTTCTGCATATTCGGTGTTCTGGCAGTCATCTGCATCGGCACAATGTTGACACGCGGTTTCAGCAAGAGCATCGACTTCACCGGTGGCCGCAACTTCGTTGTTGTATTCGACCAGCCTGTAGCTCCCGAGACTGTTCGTGGTCTGCTGGCTGAGGCATTCCCCGAGAGCACAACATCGGCTATCGCACTCGGTACCGAGGGCAAGACAATCCGTATCTCTACCAACTATCGTATCGAGGAGGATGGTCTTGAGGTTGACAGCGAGATCGAGAGCAAGCTCTACGAGACACTCAAGGGTGCCAACCTGCTTGCAGCAGACCTCACACACGAGACCTTCATCAACCGCGACGACCAGAAGGGTGGTTCTATCATCAGCAGCCAGAAGGTAGGTCCTTCAGTGGCTGAGAGCATCACTCGCAACGCATTCTGGAGCGTCATCCTCGCATTCGTTGCCATCTTCCTGTACATCTTCGTACGTTTCCGCAACCTTGCATTCTCTGTTGGTGCTATCACCGCATTGGTTCTGGATATCATCTTCATCCTTGGTATGTACGCTATCTGCTGGGGTTGGATGCCGTTCTCACTCGAGATCGACCAGACCTTCATCGGTGCCGTGCTTACCGCTATCGGTTACTCTATCAACGATAAGGTGGTAGTCTTCGACCGTATCCGCGAGTTCATCGGTCTCCATCCAAAGCAGGACAAGGCTGAGTTGTTCAACACCTCACTGAACACCACCCTGAACCGTACAATCAACACCTCTGTCAGCACATTCATCGTATTGGCTGTTATCTTCGCTCTCGGTGGCGACAGCATCCGCAGCTTCGCGTTCGCAATGATTCTCGGTGTTGTATTTGGTACACTTTCTTCAATCTTCATTGCAGCTCCAACAGCATACAAGACTATGCGCAAGAGCGAGGCAAAGAAGCAGAAGTAATAACAGAATACATTCCTCACGCGCGTATATATATAATATAATAGGTACGCGCGTGAGAAAATGCCCCTGTAGTTAAATGGATAGAACGAAGGTTTCCTAAACCTTTGATCCGGGTTCGATTCCCGGCGGGGGTACTGTTTTGTTTGAATGACCGTTGCAATCATAGTTTTGCGACGGTCATTTTTTCGAAGCGACCTCAAACCCCACAACAATCCACTGCTCTCGACCACCTGCCTTGTTGCCGTACTGTCAGTTACTTTTGACACAGCCTCCTCTTTCATTTTTATAATCATTCCATCTAAAATATGTGAACTTGTGCGGAAAAGTAATTGTATAGGTGTCAATTTGTAAAAATATGCCTCTCCGACGTTAGTTATTTAACGCAATTCTTCTCTTTATCAAGTATTATTTATAACTTTGCGACACGTATAAGGTAAAAAGTATATATATAAGACAAAACATTTAATAAAGTAAGATGGCAGAATCATTAGAGGTAAAGGAGAGAGAATCGGTAGTTGTCCGTTTCTCTGGCGACTCCGGCGATGGCATGCAGCTGGCCGGAAACATTTTTTCTACGGTGTCTGCAACCGTGGGAAACAGTATCAGTACATTTCCCGACTATCCCGCCGACATTCGTGCCCCACAGGGTTCGCTGACCGGTGTAAGCGGTTTCCAGGTTCACATCGGTGCCGGTCAGGTGTTCACACCCGGTGACCAGTGCGACGTGCTTGTGGCTATGAATGCTGCCGCGCTGAAGACGCAGTACCGCTTCGCCAAGCCAGGTGCTGCTATCATCATCGATACCGACAGTTTCGGTCCAAAGGACCTCGAGAAGGCAGACTTCAAGACCGAAGACTATTTGGGCGAGATGAACATCGATCCCGACCGCGTCATAGCATGTCCGTTGACAACGATGGTCAAGGACTGTTTGAAGGACTCGGGCATGGATGTGAAGAGCATCATGAAGTGCCGCAACATGTTTGCGCTCGGACTGGTGTGCTGGCTTTTCGACCGCGACATTGATATTGCTTTCAACTATCTGAAAGAGAAGTTTGCCAAGAAGCCCGGAGTGGCTGAGGCTAATATCAGAGTCATTCAGGCTGGTTATGACTACGGACACAACACTCATTCGAGTGTAGCCAACGTATACCGCATCGAGACCAAGAACAAGGTGCCTGGACGTTATATGGACATCACCGGCAACAAGGCTACTGCATACGGTTTCATCGCCGCTGCCGAGAAGGCTGGCTTGAAACTCTACCTTGGTTCTTATCCTATCACGCCAGCCACCGACGTGCTGCACGAGTTGAGCAAGCACAAGAGCTTGGGCGTTACCACTGTTCAGTGCGAGGACGAGATTGCAGGTTGCGCATCCTCGGTAGGTGCCAGCTTTGCTGGTGCATTGGCAGTGACCAGCACATCGGGTCCTGGTCTCTGTCTGAAGAGCGAGGCAATGAACCTTGCTGTCATTATGGAACTCCCACTCGTGGTGCTCGATGTGCAGCGTGGTGGTCCTGCTACGGGCCTTCCAACCAAGAGCGAGCAGACCGACCTCTTGCAGGCTCTCTTCGGACGTAATGGCGAGAGTCCAATGCCTGTTATGGCGGCTATGAGTCCGATAGACTGTTTTGATGCTGCATACGAGGCAAGCAAGGTTGCCCTCGAGCATATGACTCCTGTCGTTCTCCTCACCGATGCCTATGTGGCTAACGGTTCGGGTGCGTTCAAGTTGCCCGACCTCTCGGAGTATCCTGCAATCAATCCTCCATACGTTCCCGAGGAACTGAAGGGTACATGGACTCCATATATGCGTGCAGAGAACGGCACACGCTACTGGGCAGTACCTGGCCGTGAGGGCTTCACGCACATACTTGGCGGATTGGAGAAGGACGACAAGACCGGTGCCATCAGCACAAATCCTGAGAATCACGACCTCATGACACGCAAGCGTGCACAGAAGATTGCCAACATCCCGGTTCCCGACCTCGAGGTTCTTGGCGACAAGGATGATGCCGAACTGCTCATCGTTGGTTTTGGTGGCACGTATGGTCATCTTCGCGCTGCAATGGACGAGATGCGTCAGGCAGGCAAGAAGGTTGCTATGGCTCACTTCCGCTACATCAACCCTCTGCCAAAGAATACAGTCGAGGTTCTCACCAAGTATCCTAAGGTTGTCGTTGCCGAGCAGAATATGGGTCAGCTCTCTGGCTGGCTGCGCATGAAGGTTGACGGTTTCGTTCCTGCTCAGTACAACGAGGTCAAGGGTCAGCCATTCAAGGTGGCAGAACTGGTAGAGGCATTTAGTCTCCTCATTAACAAATAATTTAAAGGACATACATAACATGGCATATTCAGCTTCAGATTATAAAAAAGGACAGCCAAGATGGTGTCCTGGTTGTGGCGACCATTTCTTCTTGGCAAGTCTGCACAAGGCAATGGCTGAGATAGGCGTTGCTCCACAAGACATAGCAGTAATCAGTGGTATTGGTTGTTCGAGCCGTCTGCCACACTACATGGCAACATACGGTATGAATACTATTCATGGTCGTGCCGCTGCCATAGCAACAGGTTGCAAGGTTGCCAATCCCAACCTCACTGTATGGCAGATTAGCGGTGACGGCGACGGTCTTGCTATCGGCGGTAACCACTTCATTCATGCCAATCGTCGTAACATAGACCTCAATATGATTCTGCTCAACAACCGCATATACGGTCTGACAAAGGGACAGTACAGCCCTACCAGCCCACGCGGTTTCGTCAGCAAGTCGAGTCCCTATGGAACCGTTGAGGACCCATTCCGTCCAGCCGAACTTTGTTTCGGTGCTCGCGGTCACTTCTTTGCACGTGCCGTTGCCACCGATGCTCCAGGCACTATAGATGTACTGAAGAAGGCATACGCACACAAGGGCAGCAGTGTTTGCGAGATTCTGCAGAACTGCGTCATCTTCAACAACGGAACTCACGACAGCGTCTATGACAAGGCAGGCCGCGCCAAGAACGCTATTTACGTTGAGCATGGCAAGCCATTGGTGTTCGGCGAGAACAATGAGTTCGGACTCGTACAGGAAGGTTTTGGACTGAAGGTCGTTGAAATAGGCAAGGACGGCATCACCATGGACGACATCCTCGTTCATGACGCACACTGTCAGGACAATACTCTCCAACTCAAACTTGCTCTTATGGGCGACGGCGACGGTTTCCCCGTGGCACTCGGTGTAATCCGTGATGTTGACGCTCCGACATATAACGATGCTGTCGAGGCACAGATTGAGGAGGTCAAGGCAAAGAAGCCATACCACTCGTTTGCCGAACTTCTCGAGACCAACGATATCTGGGAAGTTAAGTAAGACTGCTTTGTCCAACTTGGACGTCTCCAGTTATTTCAAGTTAACTTAAGGTAACTTTTAGATATCTCCAGTTAACTCTTATAATCTTGAATTAAATACAGTCAACAAATGTATAGATAAACCTGCTTTCGCCTGAGAGTAGGTTTATTTTTTGTTGATATTTCGTTCCATGGAATGTTTATTTGCAAAAAAAGACTAACTTTGCACTCGAATTGCGTCATCCGGTCGTGATTGCTTAATATTTAGAGAATAAAAATATAATAATTGATATGAACTTTGTTGAAGAACTTAAGTGGAGAGGCATGATTCATCAGATGATGCCCGGTACAGAAGAATTGCTGAATAGCGGAATGCAGACTGCGTATGTTGGTATAGACCCTACTGCAGACAGTCTTCATATTGGTCACCTCTGTGGCGTGATGATGCTCCGTCACTTCCAGCGTTGCGGTCACAAGCCATTGGCATTGGTGGGCGGTGCAACGGGCATGATTGGAGATCCAAGTGGAAAGAGCCAGGAACGTAACCTGCTCAACGAGGAGACACTGCGCCACAACGTGGCTTGCATCAAGGAGCAGTTGAGCCGTTTCCTTGACTTCGAGAGCGATGCGCCAAATGCTGCAGAACTGGTCAATAACTACGACTGGATGAAGGACTTTACTTTCCTTGATTTTGCACGCGAGATTGGTAAGTGCATCACCGTAAACTATATGATGGCTAAAGACTCTGTCAAGCGTCGTCTCAACGGCGAGGCTCAGGATGGTATGTCGTTCACAGAGTTCACATACCAGCTTCTCCAGGGCTACGACTTCATGCATCTCTATGAGACAAAGAACTGCAAACTTCAGATGGGCGGTAGCGACCAGTGGGGTAACATTACCACTGGTACAGAACTTATTCGTCGTAAACTGGGTGCTGAAAACGAGGCGTTTGCGTTGACCTGCCCACTCATAACAAAGGCTGATGGCAAGAAGTTCGGCAAGACCGAAAAGGGCAATATCTGGCTCGACCGTAACCGCACCAGTCCATACACATTCTATCAGTTCTGGCTGAACGTTGCCGACGAGGATGCTGAACGCTATATCCGTATCTTCACAAGTCTCGACAAGGCAACCATCGACGCACTTATTGAGGAACATCGTCAGGACCCAGGTCGCCGCGCACTGCAGAAGAAACTGGCAGAAGAGGTGACAGTGATGGTGCACAGCCGCGAGGACTACGAACTTGCTGTAGAGGCAAGCAATATTCTCTTCGGTAAGGCAACAAAGGAGAGTCTTGTAAAACTCGATGAACAGACATTGCTCGACGTCTTCCAGGGAGTGCCACAGTTCGAGGTTTCTCGTTCACTTCTCGAGGGTGAGGGTGTGAAGGCAGTCGATCTCGTAGCCGAGCATGCCAAGTGCTTTGCCAGCAAAGGCGAGATGCGCAAACTGACTCAAGGCGGCGGTGTAAGCATCAACAAGGAGAAACTTGCCACATTCGACCAGCCTCTCACAACTGCCGACCTTCTCGACGACAAGTACTTGCTGGTTCAGCAGGGCAAGAAGAAGTATTTCCTTATCATCGTCAAATAAGTATAATTCATCAAAACGTGACTGTATAGTTGCCAAGCATAATACAGTAGACGGAAACAAATAGTATCGGCATCCTTCTGTAAAGATGGGTGCCGATAATAGTTTTTTGACTGAAAAATAACAAAAAGAAGAAAATTCTTATTTGCGAGTTCTAAAAATATAAATCTTTTTATTAACTTTGCACCCGCAATCCGAAAGGAGGCTATTAGGATTGGGCTATGGTGTAATGGTAGCACAAGACATTTTGGTCGTCTTAGTCCTGGTTCGAACCCGGGTAGCCCAACCTCTGGTTGACGTTTACGTCAGCCGTAGAAAGCGTTGAAAGAAGTCTTTCAGCGCTTTTTGTGTTTGCAAAATATATCTTTTTTGGATATTTCCCTTTATGTTTATAATAATTTTTACTATTTTTGCAAATAGAAATTTCAATTAACCCAAATAAAACTAATAACAACATGGCACAGAATCCATTTTCACTTGAAGGTAAGAATGCCTGGATTACCGGAGCATCTTATGGTATTGGCTTCAACATTGCAAAGGCGTTTGTTGCAGCAGGCATTAAGAATATAATTTTCAACGACATCAATCAGGAACTGCTTGACCGCGGTTTGGCAAACTATAAGGAGGCTGGTATTGAGAACGTACACGGCTACATCTGCGACGTAACAAACGAAGATCAGGTAAAGGCTCTCGTAGAGCAGATTCACGCAGAGGTAGGTCAGATTGATATCCTCGTTAACAATGCAGGTATCATCAAGCGTATCCCTATGCACGAGATGAAGCGCAGCGAGTTCCAGCAGGTTATCGACATCGACCTCGTTGGTCCATTCATTGTCAGCAGCGCTGTCATTCCTGAGATGATGGAGCGTCGCGAGGGTAAGATCATCAACATCTGCTCTATGATGAGTGAACTTGGTCGTGAGACTGTCAGCGCATACGCTGCAGCCAAGGGCGGTTTGAAGATGCTTACACGCAACATCTGCTCTGAGTATGGTGAGTACAACATCCAGTGCAATGGCATTGGTCCTGGCTACATTGCAACTCCTCAGACTGCTCCTCTCCGCGAGCGTCAGCCTGATGGCAGCCGTCATCCATTCGACAGTTTCATCTGCGCTAAGACTCCAGCTGGTCGCTGGCTTGACCCAAGCGAATTGGGTGGTCCTGCAGTGTTCCTCGCAAGCCATGCCAGCGATGCTGTTAACGGTCACGTTCTTTACGTTGACGGTGGTATCCTTGCTTATATCGGCAAGCAGCCTAAGTAATCGCATCGAAATGCTACATATAACGAACGCCACACGCTTTTCCGTGTGGCGTTTTTGCTAAAATAAATTTTGCATTTCGCTCACTTATTCGTAACTTTGAGCCTGCGTCTCTAAGTTACTGTCGTTCGGAAATGCTAAAATAAATTTTGCATTTCGCTCACTTATTCGTAACTTTGAGCCTGCGTCT
>CAMAFX010000040.1 GCA_945833925.1 uncultured Prevotellaceae bacterium | reverse complement strand
TATATTATATAATGAATACGAAAGATTGCAAAACAATAAATAAGTCAAGTTATAATAAAAGGAAGATATTGTTGTTTTTCTGTTTCATACTTAATAGCTTTTTCTCTAATTTTCTCCCCCTCGGGGGATGGGGGAGCTGTCTTTTTGCTTGCACCAATCTTATTGTTGGTAAGAAGGCAAGTGCAGATGGCTCTACCATTGTGACGTATTCGAGCGATGACTACGGAGCATATGGCTATCTGTTCAGTTATCCTCATGCTAAGCATAAGCCAGGCGAGACACGTTCGCTCTACCATTACGAGTCAAACAACTATCTTGGCGAGATTCCCGAGGTAGAGGAGACATATAACGTCGTTGGACTCGTCAACGAGCACCAGCTGACAATCTTCGAAACCACTTGGGGCGGACGTGAAGAACTGTGGGAAGGTGATGGAATCATCGACTACGGAAGCCTTATGACAGTCACCCTTCAGCGTGCCAAGAATGCTCGTGAGGCAATAAAGGTAATGGCTGATCTTGTCAAGACATACGGTTATCAGAGTGAAGGTGAGTCCTTCACCATTGCCGATCCCAACGAGATATGGATAATGGATATGATTGGTAAGGGTAAAGGTGTGAAAGGTGCAGTTTGGGTTGCTGTTCGCATCCCTGACGATTGCATCTCCGGTCACGCCAATCAAAGTCGTATCCGTCACTTTGCCCAGACACGCAAGATGGACAAGAAACTTGGCTATTTCATCGTAGGCGACAGTGTTTGCTACAGTAGTGATGTCATCTCATTTGCTCGTGAAAAGGGTTATTTCACAGGTAAGGATGCAGATTTCTCTTTTGCCGATGCCTATAATCCTCTCGATTTCGGAGGTGCTCGTTTCTGTGAAGCTCGTGTGTGGAGTTTCTTCAACAAGTGGGGTTCTATGGATATGTCCCAGTATTTGTCATATGCCAAGGGCGAAGACTTCAGCAATCCATTCCCTCTCTATGTCAAGCCAAAGCAGAAACTTAGTGTTCAGGACCTGAAGAATATGATGCGTGACCATTACGAAGGCACTGCTCTCGAGATTCAGAGCGATCTTGGTATGGGCCCCTACGAGATGCCATATCGTCCAACTCCTCTCACCTACGAGGTTGACGGCGTCAAGTATTTCAACGAGCGTCCTATCAGCACTCAGCAGTCGTCGTGTATTTACGTAAGCCAGATGCGCAGCTGGCTGCCCGACCATATAGGTTGCTGCCTGTGGTTTGGTACAGACGATGCCAATATGGTTGCTATGGTTCCCGTTTATTGTGGAATGAAAGACGTTCCTGTCTGCTTCCATCCAAATACAGCAGATACGTTCAACTTCTCTTTCAAGAGTTCATTCTGGATGTGCAACTGGGTTGCCAATATGGTTTACCAGCGCTACAGTGTACTTTTCCCTGAACTGCAGAAAGTACGTGATGGACTTGAGCTCACCTTCAATAACAGTCAGAAAGACCTTGAGGAAAAGGCATCCACGATGTCTAAGGAAGAGGCTGTGAAATTCCTTTCCGAGTACACACATCGTTCATCAGGAATGATGATGGACAGTTGGATGCAGTTGGCACAACTTATCATTGTCAAGTACAACGATATGGCTGTGAAGAAGGTTGACGAAAACGGCAAATATGTCAAGACTCCCGGAGGCGTCCAGGTACCTGTTGAACGTCCTGGTTATCCCGAGCGCTATCGCAGAGCTATTGTAAACGAGGCTGGCAATCGTTACCGTTCAAAATAATTATTGATAACTGCCTATAGTTTGCTTTCAATAGTAAGCGCTTATAGTATGCTTTCAATAGTATATTTTCGTGAGTTACTTTTCAAATTAGGAAATAATAATTTTAATCATAACAAAATAAAACATTATGGATCAGGAATTGGTTAAAGCCTGTGAGGCAAAAGCACAGGTATGGGCTACAAACCCACTTTTTGATGCTGAGACACAGAATGAGGTTAAGTCAATGTTGGAGAATCCCGACAAGACAGCTCTTGTAGATGCTTTCTACCAGAGTCTGGAGTTCGGTACTGGTGGTTTGCGTGGCATTATGGGTGCTGGTACAAACCGTATGAACAAGTACATTGTAGGTATGGCAACTCAGGGCTTTGCAAACTACATCAACAAGGCATTCCCAGAGGGAGGCAAGAGCGTTGTAGTAGGTCACGACTGTCGTAACAACGGCCGTATGTTTGCAGAGAGCGTAGCAAACATCTTCAGTGCAAACGGCATCAAGGTATATCTCTTCGAGAGCCTTCGTCCAACACCAGAAATCAGCTTTGCCATCCGTAAGTTGGGTGCAGTGGCAGGTGTTAACGTTACAGCATCACACAATCCACGCGAGTACAACGGTTACAAGGCATACTGGGCAGATGGTGCTCAGGTGCTTGCTCCACACGACACAGGTATCATCGACGAGGTTAACAAGGTGGCTATCGAGGACGTAAAGTTCGAGGGCAATAAGGACCTCATCAAGATTATCGGTGGTGAGATGGACTACGACTATATGGTAGCTGTTAAGGAGGCAATGGTAGACCAGGATGTTATTCTTCGTCAGAAGGACCTCAACATCGTGTACTCCCCAATGCATGGAACAGGTCGTGTTATCATTCCAATGTGTCTTCGCAGCTGGGGCTTCCAGAACATCAATGTAGTTCCCGAGCAGATGGTTATCGATGGCAACTTCCCAACCGTTGTCAGTCCAAATCCCGAGAATGCAGAAGCAATGACACTTGGTATGAAGCTTGGCACTAAGCTGAATGCAGACCTCGTTATTGCCAGCGACCCCGATGCCGACCGTCTGGCTATCGTATGTCGCGATCCTAAGGGCGAATGGATCATCATCAATGGTAACCAGACCTGTATGATGTTCTGCTACTACATTATCAAGAACAAGAAGGCTCTTGGCACACTCAAGCCATCAGACTTCCTCGTAAAGACCATCGTAACAACCGAGGTTATCGCAGAAATTGCTAAGAAGAACAATGTAGAGTTGCGTGACTGCTACACAGGTTTCAAGTGGATTGCTCGCGAGATTGCTATCAGCGAAGGCAAGCAGAAGTATATCGGTGGTGGTGAGGAGAGCTTCGGTTTCTTGCCATACGACAAGGTGCGTGACAAGGATTCTCCAGCATCAATCTGTCTTATCTGCGAGATTGCTGCTTGGGCTAAGGATAACGGTATGACCCTTTACGACCTGTTGATGCAGATCTACCTCGAGTATGGTTTCAGTTTCGAGCACACCATCAACGTTGTTCGTCCTGGCAAGACCGGTGCTGACGAGATCAAGCAGATGATGACCGACTTCCGTGGCGCTAAGGCTCCAAAGGAGATTGCTGGCAGCAAGGTTGTTCTCACCAAGGACTATCAGTCACTTACAGCAACAAAGGGCGATGGCAGTGTAGAGAAGCTCGATATGCCAACCACAAGCAACGTTCTGCAGTGGTTCTGCGAGGATGGCACCAAGATCAGTGTTCGTCCAAGTGGCACCGAACCTAAGATTAAGTTCTATGTAGAGGTTAAGGGAACAATGCACTGCAAGGAGTGCTACGCAGGCTGCCTTGACGATGCTAAGAAGAAGCTCGAGGCTATCAAGACAAGTCTTGCTCTCTGATAGATATAAATAGTAATGCATAATCATTATTTTTGAAGATGCGTTATTTCTGCTTTTGCCAGGGGGATGTGTTGCTTACAAAAGAGCATGCCATCCCCTTGGATATTTCTCAGCTCGGCATCAAAGCGTGGAACTACGTTACTAAACTCGGCGACGATGTTCAGGTTATTCGTCTTGACAATCCTGTCGTTCACGAGTCTTTCGTTATGGTTCCTCTCCGCCAGAGTTTTGACCTCCTCAGTTCCGACGACTACCAGCTTGCTGGCAAATGTGCCGAACTGCTTTATTTCGATTCAAACAGCAAGTTCTGCGGTTGTTGTGGTGCTCCGATGAAGTGGTCGTCCGACATCAGTAAGAAGTGTACCTGCTGTGGCAAGGAACTGTGGCCTCAGTTACAGACAGCCGTGATAGTCCGCATAACACGTCCGTCAGGTGGAGCGTCAAGTGCAGAGTCAAATGACAACGAGGATATTCTTCTTGTTCACGCACGCAACTTCCGTGGCAAGCACTACGGACTTGTAGCAGGATTTGTTGAGACAGGCGAAACTCTCGAGCAGGCTGTAGTGCGTGAGGTACGCGAAGAGGTCGGCATTGAAATTTCCGATGTCAGATACTATGGTTCTCAACCTTGGCCCTATCCTTGCGGTCTAATGGTCGGTTTTACTGCACGCTATGCACAAGGCGATGTCCATCTTCAGGCAAGCGAGTTGACTGCCGGTAGATGGTTCAATCGCAACAATCTGCCAGAAGTGCCAGGTCCGGTGTCCATAGCAGGCCAGTTAATCCATGATTGGCTGGAAGACAAACGAAATATGTTTTAGTCGTGATATGCAGTAATACAAATGAAGGAAGTTTTATTCGTGATTAGCTGAAAAACAAGTTATAGAGTGTCGTCTTGGGCATAATATATTGTATGTTTTAATCATTTATACGTTGTTTTAGTATTTTTTTCTTCAATAAACATTGTATTTAAATTATTATTTATATCTTTGCGTACAAATATTTCCGCATTACGCATAAATACGATTAATTCAACTATTTGAAATATTATTAATCTAAAGCAATTAAAGTTATGAAAGAATTGATCGCTCAGATTGCAACTGCTTACGAGGCTTTTGCTAAGGATGCTACTGCTCAGGCAGAGAATGGTAACAAGGCTGCTGGTGCACGTGCACGTAAGGCATCTCTTGAGATTGAGAAGGCAATGAAGGCTTTCCGTAAGGCAAGTCTCGAGGCTGCAAAGTAATCTCTTTCTGAGATAACCTAATGAAGGGATATGGCAAACAGCTTTATCCCTTCATTTGTTGTTATATATATATTATAAATAAGGTATACATTGCAATATTTTGACGAGATACGAAGTGCTATGAATTCGGGCAGCCCCAATGCCCGAGTAGTAGAGTCGCTCAGGAGAACGTACCGACGTTTTCTTGACTCACAGACGTGCTCTGTCAACATCTCTCTTGTCGGTCCGTTTGCTCAGACCGACTATCTTTTGAAGGAGCATAAGGCAGATGCCGACATACGTCGTGACATCAACAATCTTCGCGTCCAGTTTCGCAAGGGTAGGGTGTCCGACCCTCGATATGCTGCCTCGGTTCTTGCACGCTTCATCTCTTGTGTCTGTTCTCTGGATGTGCCATCCGATCTGCTTTATGCTGCTTCACGTCCAGAATCGTCGGTGCAGACAGAGGACACAGACATTATTGGCGATAGGTCGAAGGTCAATACAGGCTTGTCGATTGCCCAGTATCTACGTTTCGTACTCGACTATTGGGACGAAACGTTTCTCTATGGTCGTTGCGAATCGCTTTTCGAGAGCGAAACGGTAAGGGTGCGCTATACAGATACCCATTCCTACCTTCGTGGTATGCTCTATGCCAATGCCCAGTTCAACCTTGTCCGCCCTCGTCTTAACGAGGATGTCATCGTGGCTGACTTCCTTATTCTCGAACCCGACTATCTTGTCAACATAACATCCATTGCCCGTTGTTTCGAGAGTTACGACGAGTCGCCCTATGTCTATCTTCTTCAGAAGATTCAACCATCGTCCAGCACACAGCACACCATCCTTGGTAACTTTTCCGGACAACTTCTCGATGAGGAACTGCATAATTCAGCAGATGGTCAGCAACTCCCTTATAGCGAGAGTGTTGCCTCCTTCTTCCACCACAATGCCTCTGCACTGCTTACAACTCACTTGCCCGACGATTTTCACAAGCAGGCACAGTTGCAACGCGATAACATACACAGGTCCATTGGTGAGGTTCTTCCACAATCGGTCAGTGGATTCAAGAAGGAGAATGTACTCCTCGAACCATCCTTCTACAGCGAGATGCTTGGTTTGCAGGGGCGTATGGACCTTCTGCAGACCGATATGAAGGTGCTTATCGAACAGAAGTCTGGTAAGGGTGCTTTTGTTCCAGGCGATACAGACAAGGATACACCCAAGCCTGTCGAGCAGCATTACGTGCAGATGCTTCTCTATATGCTTCTTGTCAGGTATAACTTCCCCGAACAGTACAGTAAGGGAGTCGCTGGTATTCAGGCGTTCCTTCTCTACAGCAAGTATGCCAATAGTCTTGTCAAACTCGATTTTGCCCCCGAACTTGTCGGTCGGGCAATGAGCATCAGAAATGGCATTGCGTGGATGGAGACACAACTGGCAGAACCCCGTTCGCAATGGAACTGGAGCCGTCTGCTCGGCAATCTCAGCTCCGAGCAGCTCAACACCAAGCATCTTGCCAATCGTCTCTGGACAGACTATAAGAAACCCGAACTTGATGCTCTTCTCTTTCCTCTACATTCTGCTTCTGCGCTCGAGAAGGCATACTATTTCCGTTTTCTCGACTTTATTTCAAGAGAGCATCTTCTATCTAAGGTAGGCAACAAGAACCGTCAGAATGCAGGCTTTGCCGCAGCCTGGCACGACTCTCTTGCCGAGAAACGTCAGTCTGGCAATATATACGATTGCCTTGCTCTCGAATCTGTCAGCCCTCTCACATTCTGCTTCAACGACTCAGACGCCAACGATATGGCAAACTTCCGTGTTGGCGATATTGTTGTCCTCTATTCCTATCCGGATGATGTAGAGCCAGACATACGTCGTACGATGGTTCACCGTGCCACTATCGACAACATCACCTCCTCCCGCATCTCCCTTACTCTTCGTGCCGAGCAGACCGACCCCTCCGTTTTCCTTTCACATAAGGATGAACATTGGGCTATCGAACACGACTTTATGGAGGCGAGTTATTCGTCGCTCTATCGTGGTATGCATTCCTTCCTTTCTGCGCCAAAGGAACGTCGCGACCTGCTTTTGCTACAGCGTGAGGCAGAGACAGACGATTCTGCTATCATCAAGGGAGAATACGGTCAGTTCAACGACCTTATGCTCCGTGTCAAGCGTGCTAAGGATTTCTTCCTCATCATCGGACCTCCAGGCACAGGCAAGACAAGCTTTGGTATGCTCAATACGCTCAAGGAGGAACTTCTTGAGGAAGATGGGCGAGTGCTCGTTGTCAGTTATACCAACCGTGCCGTCGATGAGATATGTGGTAAGCTTATCGAAGATGGCATTGACTTTATGCGCATAGGCAACGAGAGCAGCAGTTCTGTTGAGTCCCGTCCGTATCTTTTCGATAATCTGATAAAGGACTGCAGGACAGTTTCGCAGGTGCGCGATATGTTTCTCGGCAAGCGTGTCTTGTGTGGCACAACCAGTTCGATGACCGCCCATCTTGATATGCTTTGCCTTGCCCCCTTCACTCTCTGCATCATCGATGAAGCATCTCAGATTCTTGAACCACACCTTGCCTCTCTGCTCAGTGCTTCGTGTGGCACAACCCCTTTGTTGAAGAGGTTTGTTATGATTGGCGACCACAAGCAGTTGCCCGCCGTTGTCCAGCAGAGTGTTGCCGAGTCATCCGTTTCTGCCGATACGGAGACCGGTGCTATGCTTCATAGTATTGGTTTAACTAATTGCCGAAACTCCTTGTTTGAAAGACTGTTGAATCGTTATCGTGATAACGAGGATGTGGTGTATATGCTTACCCGTCAGGGACGTATGCATCACGACATAGCAGACTTTCCAAACAAAGCCTTCTATCAGGGCAGGCTTACCGAAGTGCCTCTTCCTCACCAGACAGGCGAACTTTCCTTCCATAACATCTCTGCCAATTCCACATATACAGATATACGGGATATTCTCGTCACTAAACGAGTTTCCTTCATCGATGTACCACAGCCGTCCGGATCGGTCTCAGACAAGGTCAACCAAAGTGAGGCTGATATAATAGCCAGGATAGTTATGTGTATATGTCAGCTCGAAGGCGACAGTCTCGACGATATGACAATAGGAATCATTGTTCCCTACCGTAACCAGATTACTACCATCCGCTCCACTCTCTCGTCATTTCTTGGCACAGCTGACGATGCATTGAAGGAAGTCATAGAAAAACGTTTCGAAGGTGGTGTTGATGTCTTTCTCTCAAGGCTCGCCATCGATACCGTAGAACGTTTCCAGGGTAGTCAGCGAAGATATATAATATACGGATTCACCGTTCAGCAACCCTATCAGCTCGATTTTCTAACAGACAACACTTTCGAGGAAGACGGCAAACTTATAGATCGCAAACTCAATGTTGCAATGACACGAGCTATGGAGCATCTCGTCTTTGTTGGAAACAAGGAACTCCTAAGCAGGGTGCCAATATTCAAGCAACTTATCGACCTCGTTTAATTGTAGCATCATCTTTAATATTATTATAATGGGACGTAACAAATTCTCACAGAGTGAAATAAATATGATTGGTAAACTGTTGAAGCGCAAGGCAAGCGGTACGCGTTTTCAGCAGAAGATGATTCGTCACACGCTACGTGTCGACTACGAGTTCAACATTTCCGATTTCGGCGAACAGGGTAAGGCGTTTGGCTACGACGAACTGCAGGCTGCCCTGCAACGTGGAGCAATCCAGATACTTGACGATGCCACTATCGAGGCAATGAAGAAGAAGCACGCCGAACTGAGGGCTAAACTCGAAGCCCAGCGTGAGGCTCAGGCAATAGAGAGCGGTGAGGCTGTCGACTGGCAGCAGGTGCAGAAGGAGTGGGATGAGTACTATGGCACTAATTCGGATGAGTAAAAATAACGCAGTACTGTCTTTTGTAGAATCATAATAAGCACAAGTTATGAAAATCACTCTTCTACAGATGGACATTGCCTGGATGGATGTTGATGCAAACATTCAGTTTGCAGAGAGAGCCATTCTGGATGCTCCTACAAGCGATTTGTATGTACTGCCCGAGATGTGGAGCACAGGATTTGTTACAAACCCTTCCGATACGTCCATCCGTCCTTTGGTACTTGAAAATTCAGTCAAGGCTTTGTCCTGGATGAAGGAAACAGCCAATCGTCTACGCTCTGCCATTGCCGGTAGTCTTGCTTTCTACGATATGCAGACGTCCACCTATCGCAATCGCTTTTTCTTCGTCAAACCCGATGTTGAAGGTTCTTCGTCGACTGAATACTATGATAAGCGTCATCTCTTCACCTATGGTGGCGAAGATAAACAGTATGAGGCAGGCATCAGCAAGGTTGTCGTAGAGTGGCGTGGTGTAAGGTTCCTGCTCCAGGTGTGCTACGATCTGCGTTTTCCAAAGTTTTGTAGAAACGAACTTATAACCGATGAATCAGGGATTTCATCGCCTCTTTACGATTGCATTTTGTATGTAGCTTCATGGCCTGAAACACGCATTGCCGTATGGCGCACTCTCTTGCCTGCCCGTGCCATCGAAAACCAGTGCTACGTCTGCGGTGTAAATCGTGTTGGTACGGATGCGAGTTGCACCTACACCGGTGCTACGCTTGCCGTCGATCCCTATGGCCGTTGCCTTGCCAAGACAGACGATGCAATTCCCTCGACAGTGTCATTCGAACTCGACCTTCCCAAACTACAGTCTTTCAGAAGAAAATTTCCCGTTCTCAATGATATGGATTGAGCATTCTTGCCCCCGTATCTTCTGAGGATATAAAAAATAACAGGAGGATACCGGCATTACCAGTATCCTCCTGTCCTGTTATTGCGTTGTTTATTACTGACGGATATGTACGTCAAGCTGCTGGAATGGAATCTCGATGCCAGCTGCTGTCAGTTCGTTGTAGATGTTTTCTGTATTGTCCAGAAGAACGCCCCAGTAGTTTGCACCATCACACCATACACGAAGTTGGAACACGATGCTGCTTGCAGACATACTTGTCATTGGGGATGTTGGAGTCTTGCCCTCAACGTCCTTGATGATACGAGCATCGTTGTTGCAGATCTTGTCGAGTACTGCACGGACATCTTCAGGCTTTGTGCCATAAGCCACCTCTACGTTGATGTCAACACGACGCAGTGGCTCCTTCGAGTAGTTGCGGATATTGCCAGTCGAGAGAGGACCGTTAGGAACGATGATGGTCTGGTTGTCTGGAGTGCAGAGGATGGTGTTGAAGATCTGGATAGCCTTGACTCCACCGGTGAAGCCCTGTGCCTCGATAACGTCGCCCACACGGAAAGGACGGAACAGTAGAATCATCACGCCACCAGCAAAGTTCTGCAGTGTACCGCTCAGTGCCATACCGATTGCAACACCGGCAGAAGCGAAGAGTGCTACGAACGAGCTTGTCTCGATGCCCAGCACGCTAATGATTGCGATGATGAGAATAAAGTAAAGAACTATCTGCACCAGACTGTTCAGGAATGTGAATAGAGAAGCTTCCATTTGCTTCTTCTCCATCAGTTTGGTAAAGATCTTCAGAATTCTCTTGATGATGTAGCTGCCGATAAAATAGATTAGAACAGCAGCAAGGATGTTCTTGCCAAGAGTAATGCCATAGCTGATGACGTCCTCCAGAGCGTGGCTTCCCAGTCCATTGGATACCTCAGCAATCAAATTTGTTTCCATTTTTCTTGATGTTTTTTTATTGTTAATAAATAAATCTGTATTCTGCTACATTCAGCGTTGTATGCCTGTTTCTTCTCTTTAGTTGCGAGACATTATCAGCAGTGATACATCTTCGCCACCACCTTTGCAGCCAGCGAATTGCTGACGATACGTTTCAGTATGCACTCAAAGTCAGAAAGCAGGTCAGACGTGTAGTACAGCTTGGGGTTCTTCTTCGTGCAGGCTTTCATCACACGCGTTGCAACCTGTTCGCTTGTCAGTCCGTTCTCCTCGTCCTTTATCATCTGCTTTATAGCTCCCTTCATCTTCGGGTATATGTCGTTGCCAGTCAGGTCGGTCGAGCGCTTGAAGTTCGTGTGTACGTCACCTGGCATCACGCACGATACGGTTATCTTGTAGTCTTTCAGCTCGTTTCTCAGTGCAAAGGCATAATTGTTTATGGCAGCCTTGCTGGCAGAGTACATACTCTGGAATGGAATGCTGAACACACCAGCCATACTGCTGATGAACACTACGCGTCCACGTTCGTGTCCGTTCACGCATTGATTCCTCATTATCGGCAGGGCATACTGCAAAACACGTATCGGACCGTACACGTTCACGTCAAACTGCCTTTTCATCTCGCTTTCCGGGGTGAACTCAATAGCTCCGGCAATGCCCATACCGGCGCATAGCACCAGAATGTCCACTCTTCCCTCACGTTCTCCGATAGTGTCGAAAGCCGCCTTGATGGTTTCCCTGTCTGTCACGTCGCACGCTATATGTCTAACACCATCCTGCGCATTTTCAGTACGCGAAAGGTCATACACCACATGACCCTTCTCAACCAGCATCTTAGCTGTCGCCCTTCCTATTCCGGAAGAAGCTCCCGTTATAACCGCTACTGCCATTTTATGTTATTCTTTCAAATAATTTCAATTTATCAATATCCGTGTTTCTTCAGGAATTCGAGAAGGATATTCCCCATCATATAGTTGTGATAGATGTAATTACCGTGGTCACCTCCCTCAACAATTCTCAGTTCACCATAGGGTAGGGAGTCTGCTATCAGTTTGGTGTGTTCCGGAGCGATAAGGTCGAACTCGCCTGCTGTTACCAGTACCGGTATGCAGATGCGTTGCAGACGTTCTGGCATAATGTTGGGTTCATACATCATCATCTTGGTCAGAGGTGCTGGATTCGGATTCTCTTCCTTCATACGCATCAGCCAGTCATCGCCGACTCCATCAGGAGAGATGTTCGAACCGCTTATAGCCATAATACTCACTGTTCCAGGGTTATACAGTTCAAGTTCTAAAGCAACTATTCCACCATCGCTCCATCCGTATATGGCTGGTTTGTCCAGTCCTTTCGCTTCAATAAACTGAAAGACATCCTCTGCCATATCAGCATAGTGGTATTCCTCAAGCGGGGCGTTTGCACCCTGTCCACGCGAGTCCAGTGCATACACCTTGTATCCGGCGTGTGCCATCTGATGTATGGTCGTAGAAAGGTCATTATGGCTTCCACCATTTCCGTGCAACAGAATCAATGGTTTGCCACGACCCTCCACAGCATATAGGATAGATGTTCCGTTAACTTCTATTGTATCAGTATAGCTTTCGTAAGTCATATATTTAATTTGGCTACAAAATTAGTAAAAAAACACCAATTTTACAAAAAATGAACATATACGCATCGCTATAACCACTTTTTGGTTTCATTTACACATATTTTTTATTGATAACTTGCTTATCGTTCACATATTTATTATTTTTGTGTTGTTAAACAACCGTTCCCTTGGCATCCGCTTGCAGTGACGCTTCGCAATAGTGCAGAAGAACTCCTGCCCGCTCCAGCTAACTCCGGTTAACTCCCCTTAACCCACATAAAAAAGATAATACTATGAAGAAATTTTTACTTTCATTACTGGTAATGTTCTATGCATTGTCGTCCACATCAAAGAGCATAGTCTTCACTCTCAACGACAAGGCAGGTACACGAGTCTATTACAAACTCTCCACCGAGGCTCCGCCACGTATGATCCTTTCCGACGATGGCACGTTCACCCTTAACGGCACTCAATACGAGTTCCAGAACGTCAAGTCGTTTACATATTCAGCTACCGACTATTCAGGCGAGAAAGGCACAGTCGATGGCATCATCTCCGTCGACAACGACCAGATGACATTCAGTGGTGATGTCAATGTCTACGATATGTCCGGCAAACTTGTCTGCACATTTCGCAACAACTTCTCTCTTTCAGGTCTCAAGAAAGGTGCCTACATCATCTCCAACGGCATCTCTTCGATGAAGGTTATGAAGAAATAGGTTTACTATTTATTTAAAAAAATATTTTAGTTAGGATGTTAGTTTGGATTTCGAGCATCTCTGATGCTATCCTTCAAGATCTTATTAAAAGCTTATTTACGATGAAAAAGCATATCTACACATTCACATTGGCATTGATGTCACTCATCGGAGTTGGCAGTGCGTCAGCTCAGCGTCCCGACACCATCTGGTTCCGCTACGACAATCGTTTCAAAGCCAACAAGGAGTTTGACATCTCAGCATTCGACACCATCGACTTCAAGACAGGCAATATGACCCTCTCCAAACCCGATGGTCAGAGTGGCAAGAAGAACATCAGTTATTTTACAACCACTCCGGGGCAGTTCATGTTTACCAATCCTGGTCGCATACTCTACAAACCCAGTTCCATGTCTGGCGATTTTATGTCCTCTTCCAATCGTTGGTGCTTCGAGCGTTCCAAGGAGAGCGAGCACTTTGTGTGTTTTTGGGAGAAAGGTGCCTCGTTCAACGTAGACGAGATGCTCAAGATAGCAGAGAGATGCTGGGATGTCTACACCAAGCGTCTTGGCTTTGTCAAGGAAGGTGACAGTTCCACCGACACCTACAAGATAGTGATGCGAGTCTTTAATCAGGAGGATTGGCTTGCCAGTGGCAGTGGTGAGGATATGAAGGTCGGTACGCTCAACCTCTGTCCCTGGGCAGTCAGCAGTCGTGGTGGTGCAACCGTAGCCCACGAGATAGGTCACACCTTCCAGTATCTCACCAATGTTGATTGTGGCGCAAACAATGTACACGGCTTTAATTACGGACTTGGAGATAACGGATGGGGAGGCAATGGATTCTGGGAGGACTGTGCCAACTGGATGGCGTATAAGGTGTTCCCCGAACGCCAGTTCACCGATGGCGAATATTTCAACGGCTACATACCCGTGTGCCACCGTAACATAATGCACGAGAGCAACCGCTATTACAACTGCTTCTATCAGGATTTCCTCTGCGACCGCTATGGCGAGGATTTCATCGGTCGTATATGGCGTGAAGCAATCAACCCCGAGGACCCTGTAGATGCCATCAAACGACTCCTTTCACTCGATCAGAACGGCTTCTCCGAACTTATGTATGACATCTTCGCGCATATGTGTACGTGGGACACCCCCAGCATACGCGACAGAGCAAAACACTGCATCGGTGCCCACAACAACTACCTTGTAAGCAAGATGGTCGATGGTGAGGAGTGGTATCAGATTGATGCCGACCATTGTCCGGAGAATTACGGATATAACATCAGCGAACTGAAGTGTCCTAATGCAGGTTCAAAAATCAAGATAGACTTCAAGGGTGTTGCAGGTGAAAGCGGTTATCGTTCGGTAAATGTCTCTCGTGCCGGTTGGCGTTGGGGTGTTGTGTGCCAGACGAACAGTGGAGAAACGGTTTATTCACCTATGCAGTCATCAAAGAGTGGTTCTCTCGACTATGTCGTACCTGAAGACGCCCGTCGTCTGTGGCTCGTCGTCATGGGTGCACCAACCCAGTGGTGGCACCATGCCTGGGATGACAATAAAACCAACGACGAGCAGTGGCCCTACAGAGTACGTTTCATTGGTACTTCACCGAAAGGCTCATTCCACACCTATACCGAGTCCGACTTCCCCGAAGGCTATGAACGCAAGGATACAACCGTAGTCATCAATGCCGACCTCGCATATAACTCAGGCAGTTACACCAGTGTACGTGTACAGTACGATATGGATGCTATCAGCGAAGCCCTTGGTCTCACCACAGCCCAGCTCAAGGCAATCAAGGTCAGCACATCAGCCACAAAGGGAGGTGTACGTTTTGCCGGAGTAGGCTCTAATGGCAAGTCACTTACCTACAATACTACCACCAGTACATCCAGCAGTACATGTTACGGTCATTGGTTCACCACCACTGGCAATGTCTGCAACTACGATGGTTCCGCAGCAATCTTTGCCGAGATGTATCCCGAGAGTTTCGGTTGCTACGTAGGTCAGTATCCCGGCAGACTAAAGGCAGGAAACGAATACATCATCCGTCAGGCTGTGGTCTATAACGAAACCACCACCAAGCGCTACACTGCCATTATGGAAGTCCACCTCAGAGTGTATTAATTATTCAAAACCATACACCTCACAACCTAATTGATAAACAAAGATAAACGCTCTACAGCCCCTCACCCCAAAACCTCGCCCCTTTGGGAGAGAGGGGCTTTGGTGCTATAGTCTGTTTGTTATCCTTTCTTCT
Organism: uncultured Prevotellaceae bacterium; assembly: GCA_945833925.1. GTDB lineage: Bacteria > Bacteroidota > Bacteroidia > Bacteroidales > Bacteroidaceae > Physcousia. The sequence continues at coordinate 7,237 of CAMAFX010000040.1, read as the reverse complement.
CCAACTCCTGTAGCGATTCCATCTTCTTCGTCTCCAGGAACTCATATATGCCACAGAGGTGTTCACGCACCTTGTGGTTGCCGAACTCGTACACCTTGGTAACAAGACCGTCCAGGAAGTCACGGTCATGGCTTACCACTATGAGCGTTCCGTCAAAGTCAACGAGAGCCTGTTTCAGGACATCTTTCGTCTTCAGGTCCAGATGATTTGTCGGCTCGTCCAGAATGAGCAGATTCACCGGTTCCAGCAAGAGCTTAAGGATAGCGAGACGTGTTCGTTCACCACCAGAAAGCACCTTCACCTTCTTTGTTGAATCCTCACCGCCAAACATAAACGCACCGAGCAGATCGCGTATCTTGTTGCGTATCTCTCCCTTTGCCACATCATCTATTGTCTGGAACACCGTCAACTCACCATCCAGCAGCGAAGCCTGGTTCTGTGCGAAATAACCGATCTGCACGTTGTGACCCAGTTCCAGCTTTCCCTCATGCTCCAGTTCACCCATTATACACTTCACCAGTGTCGACTTACCCTCACCGTTACGACCAACGAAGGCAATCTTGTCACCACGCTCCACGGTCAGGTTCACACCCTTGAAGATATTCTTGTCACCGAAAGACTTCGCCACGTCCGACATCTGAACAGGGTAGGAACCACTCCTTGGCGATGGTGGGAACTTCAGTCTCAGACTGCTTGTGTCCTCCTCGTCCACCTCTATCAGTTCCAGTTTCTCCAGCATCTTCACACGGCTCTGAACCTGCAGAGTCTTCGAATAGGTACCCTTGAACCGTTCGATGAAATCCTTCGTCTCCTGGATCATCTTCTGCTGTTCCTCGTATTGCTTCTGCTGTTGCTCACGACGCTCTTTTCTCAGCTCCAGATAGTGACTGTACGAAGCCTTGTAGTCATATATTCTGCCCATCGTCACCTCGATGGTGCGCGTCGTAATATTGTCAACAAACTTACGGTCGTGACTGATCACAACCACCGCCTTCGAACTTTCACGAATAAAATCTTCCAGCCATCCAATAGATTCAATATCAAGGTGGTTAGTAGGCTCATCTAAAAGTAATACATCAGGGTCCTTTAGCAGCAGTTTAGCGAGTTCGATTCGCATTCTCCATCCACCCGAGAATTCGTTTGTAGGGCGTTCAAAATCCTTCCTTTCAAAACCAAGTCCAAGAAGAGTCTTCTCCACATCCTCCTCAAAGTGAGTCATGTCGATAGCGTAGAACTTCTCGCTCAGTGTAGCCACCTTCTCAATAAGTGCCATGTACTCATCGCTCTCATAGTCGGTGCGTATCGTCAGTTCCTCGTTTATCCTGTTAATCTCAGCTTCCACCTCATGCAGATGAGCAAAAGCCTGACACGTCTCCTCGAACACCGTTCTGCCGTCTTCAGTCATCAAGTGCTGTGGCAGGTAAGCAATAACACAGTCCTTGGGTGCAGATACGCTTCCACGAGTAGGCTGTCTCACTCCGGCAAGTATCTTCAGCAACGTGCTCTTTCCCGCTCCGTTCTTACCCATCAATGCAATCCTGTCTTTCTCGTTTATCTGGAAAGAAATATCCTTGAACAAAGTCGTTCCACCAAATTCAACAGTCAGTCCGTCTACAGTAATCATAAATAATACTTTCAAAAATTTCTGCAAAGGTAATCATTTTTTTGATATGTAATCCAAGTTTCGTTAATTGATTACAGTTGCCTTTCGATGGATGAACCATCAGAGGAACGAGACATCCGTTCACTCATCGGAGAAACATTCGAAGGCTTGTATCGGACAGTTGGGGTTGATTTCTGTTATTGTTAATACATCACACAGGCTTTTACTGGTGAGCTTGTTTTTCACTATTGAACATCAAAAAAATAAATATTTTCTTCCTCTTTTCACTGTTTTTATGTATTTTTGCAAGTATTATAGGTGTGATATTTTCCTATTTTACACCTTTAAATATTGTAAAACATTGTATCTCAGCGTTTTGTTATGGCGTTGAGGAACTAAAATTATACACTTTTCAAAAATGAAACATTTTTACTATCTCCTTGTCATCATTCTGTGTCTCTCATCTTGTACCCCCAAGGACATATCCTATTTCCAGGATCGTCAGCCTGGCACATCCGAACAGGCTTACATCAATTCTCTGCCTTTCAAGGTACGTCCAGGTGACCGTATAACCATACAGGTTAAGTCACGTAACAAAGAGCTTACAGAGCAGTTCAACAAGGATGGAAATACATCGTATGGATATGGATTGTCTGATAATACAACACGTGGATATGTGGTAGATAATAATGGTGAGATTGACTTCCCTGTTCTCGGCAAAGTTAAAGTAGCAGGAATGGATAGACAGGAGATTACCGAATATTTCACCAGAGTTTTACGTGACAACAAGTATGTCGACGATGCTATTGTCAGTGTCAACTACACAGGATTATTTGTCTCAGTTCTTGGTCAGAAAGGCGGTCGTAGAATCAGCATCCAGAAAGACAAATACACCATCTGGGAGCTCCTTGCAGAGTGTGGTGACCTTGACATCAACTCCAAGCGTAAGAATGTCCTCGTCATCCGCGAGGAGGATGGCATTCGCAGCCAGTATCAGTTGGATCTCACCAATATGAAGAATGTCTACGAGTCTCCTGCCTATTACATTCATCAGAACGACATCGTCTATATCGAACCTAACGATAAGATCAAGCGAGGCTCAACGGTCAACGGCAACCTCTTCCAGACATGGGGCTTCTGGACCGGTCTCACCGGTTTAGGTATGACCATCTACAACATCCTAAATCTGTTGATAAAGTAAAGCCCCTCACCCCAATCCCTCTCCCCTAAAGGGGCGAGGGTGGCAACGTGAAAACGTATGGTGATTGTGTGGCTCACCGTTTCTTCAATTTCCCACGAAAATATAAAACTCGTAGGAAAGGTAGGAAACAAAAGAAAATTATTTCTCACCGTTTCTTTCAATTTCCCACGAAAATATAGAACTCGTAGGAAATATAGGAAATATAAGATATTTGATACCAACTAATTGAATTATGATGAGCAAATTCAGATATCCTGTAGATACAGATCAGTTTCAGGAGATAATCGAACAAGGGAAACTATATGTTGACAAGACAGACATGGTATATAGTCTTGCAAACAATTATAAATATGTTTTCCTGTCTCGTCCACGCAGATTTGGCAAGTCTCTTTTGTGCAACACCTTCAAAGCATACTTTCAAGGACAAAAAGACCTGTTTCAAGGATTGAAGTTATCTGAATTCGAAAAAGAATGGAAAACGTATCCAGTGCTTCATTTTATATTTAGTGGTCTTAAGAATGTAACAATAACCGAGGCAAGATCGAAACTCGAAAACCTCATTTATGATTATGAGGATATTTATGGTCGTGATGCACAATATATTACACCTGGCGCACGATTCCGTAATCTTATCCGTAATGCATACAAACAATCAGGAGAAAAAGTTGTTGTAATTCTTGATGAGTACGACTCACCAATCATGCGACTTTTGTATGACAAAGAGCAACTTGATGCTATGCGAATGATGCTTCGCGAGTTCTATCAGGTTCTTAAGGATGAGGGTGCGTGTCTACGCTTTGTCTTTATTACTGGAGTAACAAAGTTTTCACAACTCAGTATTTTCTCCGAATTGAATAATCTAAAGCAAATTTCTATGCTCGATGATTATTCAGGTATTTGTGGTATTACCCAGGAAGAACTTGATACGGTGTTAAGACCGTGCGTAGAAGAATATGCCGAGAATTTAAATATAACTACAGAAAAAGCTTACTCTCTATTGAAAAAGAATTATGATGGTTATCATTTTTCTCCAAGAAGTAAAGACATATATGCTCCATTTAGTTTGTTGCGAGCACTCGATGATAAATCAACCAATCATTATTGGTTTGAGTCTGGTACAATGACGTCTTTAATAGAACATCTTCAGCATTATCCTCAACTTAATGCATTGGAGTTTGATGGAGTGAAAGTCGGTGAAAACGAATTTTACATTTCTTGTGAGAATGCCGAAACACCAATGCCATTGCTTTATCAGAGCGGCTATCTGACAATCGACTCATACAATTCTCTGCAAAAGTCATATATATTACATTTCCCAAATCTTGAAGTGCGGCAAGGTATGATTAGTGGTTTGATGCCACTGATACTGCAACGTACAACATCCGATGGAAATAATTTGGATTTCCCCAAATAATATTAAAAACATTAGGTCTATTACAAAGTGTGGAGTCTGCATATCAAGTAAGCAGCGCAACATAAGCGAATGGTGTATCACCGATGCTAAAGGCAATATTATAGAAGAAAAGAAATTTTAAAGAATAATATTTCTTGGATTTTAGTTCACATCTAACAATATTTATCTCGTAGGAAATATAGGAAACAAAAGAAATCTTTCTCACCATTTCCTCAATTTCCCACGATAAGATTAAGACTCGTAGGAAATATAGGAAACATAGGAAATTTTTTCTTTCCGTTTCCTCAATTTCCCACGATATAATTAGACTCGTAGGAAAGGTAGGAAACAAAAGAAATCTTTCTCACCGTTTCTTCCAATTTCCCACGATATAAAAGACTCGTAGGAAATATAGGAAACAAATGAAATCTTTCTCACCGTTTCTTTAATTTCCCACGATATAAAAGACTCGTAGGAAAGGCAGGAAACAAAAGAAATCTTTCTCACCGTTTCTTTAATTTCCCACGAAAATTTAACTCGTAGGTAATATAGGAAACATAAGAAAATTATTTCTCACCATTTCTTCAATTTCTCACGATATAAAAGACTCGTAGGAAATGTAGGAAACAAAAGAAAATTATTTCTCACCCTTTCTTCCAATTTTTTGGTGCTAAAGGATTATTTTGTCCCAATTTTGTTATAATTTTGTGCCAAAATACAAATTTGTATGGTTGATAGTACAGCAAAAAGAATTGAGATTTCCATCGGTTCGGAACCGGAAGGGAAAGTAGTCTTTTCCACAGACTATGCCGAGCTTGGTACACCAGAGGCCATCAAGAAGTCACTAATCAGACTATGTGAACGTAATGTTATCGTAAGACTGGCCCACGGGATATATTACAAGCCTAAGTTCGACAAAGAGCTTGGCCTTGGTATGCTGCTGCCAAGCTTGGACGATATTGCCCAGGCTATAGCAAAGCGTGATCATTCACGTATTGTTCCAACAGGAGACTACGCTCTCAATAGTCTTGGACTGAGTACGCAAGTTCCAGCAAACGCCGTGTATCTTACTGATGGCTCGCCTCGAAGAATAAGTGTTGGCAAAGGACATGGCATCATGTTCAAGCATACCTCGGAGTTGAAAGCCCTCAGTTTCCGCTCTGACTTGATGATGCGTATTGTTTCTGCAATGAGAGCGATTGGAGAAGGTAAGATAACCGATGAGCAAAAACGGATTCTGAAAGATCATATTAAAAATGTGGAAGAAGAAGATTATAATGAAGATATTAAACTTGCTCCAGCATGGGTGAGAAAGGAGCTAATAGCACTATGAAATTTTTAGAATTATCGCAGGAGCAGCAAAGGATTGTATTTACACAGGCTTCAGCTCAGACGGGTATCAACGTCAACCTGGCAGAGAAAGACTGGTGGATATGTCAGGTACTTGCTGCACTATACAAACTCCCAAGTGCTGAACACACAAGTTTCAAGGGTGGCACATCACTGAGTAAATGCTGGAAACTAATAGACAGAATCTCAGAAGACATTGATATTGGCATCGACCGTGAATATCTGGGCTTTAGTGGAAATCTCTCAAAGACACAAATCAGCGACAAATTGAGACGCGCTGCTTGTAGTTTCGTTAGAGACAAGTTGCAGTATGAACTTCACGATGCGCTTGTCAAAGAAGGAATTGCGGAAGGGATGTTCAAAATACATGTTAACATCACCTCCGTAACCACCACAGATCCTGAGATAATCGAAGTCGAGTACCCTTCACTCTTTGAGACCAATCCCTACATCCGCAACGTGGTTCGTATCGAAGTTAGTGGTAGATCTATGAGTGAGCCAGTACAGGTTGTCACGCTTAATCCTATCATTGATGAGGTGTTCCCCGATTCACGTTGGGAAAGGAACACCTTCAATGTAAGAGCCGTACTCCCTGAACGAACATTCTTGGAGAAGATATTCCTTCTACATGAAGAATTCAGTAAATCTGCTGATAATATCAGAGTTGAAAGAATGTCAAGGCACATGTATGACATAGGTCAGATTCTTCAAACACCGATTGCAGAACGTGCCCTGAATGATGAACAACTATATCGTCAGGTAGTACAGCATCGCAAAACTTTTATCGGACTCCGTGGATTCGATTATGATACGCTTTTCCCATCCAGTTTGTCAATATTGCCACCAGACTCGGTGAAAGATTCATGGCGCTCTGACTACGAACAGATGCGATTACACATGATTTATGGAGAAAGCATTCCGTTTAATGACTTAATTGAACAAGTAAGGGTTTTGAATGACCATATAAGACAGTTGGGTTATCAAAAGTGATTGCAATAGCATAACAATATTAATATCAAGAGAAATATCATCTTTGCCCTTGAAGCGAGAAAGAAGAACGGTGTGGCCATTACAGAGAATGTACCTATCCGCATGAGGGTTAATTATTCTGGACAACGTATTGAGTTTACGATGCCCTATCGTATTGATGTCGCTAAATGAGATGCTGCTAAACAAAGAGTAAAAATGGTTGCACCAATAAGTTGAAAGTTTCTGGGCTCACCGTTTCTTCAATTTGTCACGATAAGATAAAGCTCGTAGGAAATGTAGGAAACAAAAGAAAATTATTTCTCACCGTTTCTTTAATTTCTCACGAAAATATAAAAGACTCGTAGGAAAGGTAGGAAATGTAGGAAAATCTTTCTCACCGCTTCTTCAATTTCCCACGATATAAAAGACTCGTAGGAAAGGTAGGAAATGTAGGAAAATCTTTCTCACCATTTCTTAAATTTCTCACGATATAAAAGACTCGTAGGAAATGTAGGAAACATAGGAAAATCTTTCTCACCGTTTCTTCCAATTTCCCACGAAAAAAAAGACTCGTAGGAAAGGTAGGAAACAAAGGAAATTATTTCTCACCGTTTCTTAAATTTCCCACGACATAAAAGACTCGTAGGAAAGGTAGGAAACAAAGGAAAATCTTTCTCACCGTTTCTTCAATTTCTTACGATATAAAAGACTCGTAGGAAAT
>CAMAFX010000039.1 GCA_945833925.1 uncultured Prevotellaceae bacterium | reverse complement strand
CTTTTCTACCGTTTAGAGCGTATAATACTGATAATCAACTAATAATAGATACAGCGGTTGTTCTGGACTGCTGAATTTAATCATTCCTTCTTCTGTGACAAACATTGGTAGTAATGCATTTAATCAGTGTTTTCACTTATATTACATTTGTAATCTTTCAGATTTATCAATAACACAAGGTTCCTCGAATAATGGTTATGTGGCATATTATGCAAAAGAAGTAACAACAGACGCAAAATCGTTTAATCCAGTTATTCCGTACGTTATAGATAATTGTTTGTTCTATGACGAGGATGGCGTAAGTTATTTGTATGGAAAATCTGGTAATAATACAAGTATCATAATTCCAACAACAAAGACTGAGAATATTATGATTGAGGGAGGAATTTTTAGAGGAAACCGAACAATTAAAGTTATAGACCTTCCTTCTTCTGTTACATCAATAGGCGATTATGCTTTATATGATATGTCGCCTTCTGCTGTTATATGTCGTGCTACGACTCCTCCAATACTTGGTAGTAACAACAGTTTTGGTGGAACAAAGAGAATCTATGTTCCTTTTGAGAGTATAGAGGCATACCAGGCTGCATGGGGCAGCAGGCTTGGTGGCGGATATACATTCTTTCCAATTTTGGACGTTATGTTATGCGATAAGACTGACGCGAAGAGTTATGTTGCAGCATTGAAGGACAAGGTGAAGAGCGATGTAACAAGCGTTGTCCTGTTTGACGTGGATGCTTCGCTGACTGCAAGTGTGATGAAGGATGGAATGAATCCTAACTGTCTCTATTTCGTACCTGCAAGTGCAGGACTGAGTGGTGAGAACTTCGTTAAATTGGACGATTACACTGCGCAGAAGATAAGTCTGCGTGATGATTATGCATTTGAAGCAGCTATACCTTTCCACGCCAACGAGGTGGAATACAAGCATACACCTAAGGTTTGGGCAAACGGACATAGCGGTTGGGAAACTATTTGTCTGCCATTTGAGGCAACGGAATATGAGGCAAGCAAGAGTGGAGAGATAGTACCCATCATGCTTGGCGGTTCGGGCAACTTCTGGCTGCGTCGCTTTGCAGGTGCGAGCCGCAACAACGTGTACTTCAGCAGCACGGTGGATGGTGTGATGGAGGCATACACTCCTTACCTCGTGGCATTCCCAGGCGAGAGCATGGGCAACGGCCATCTGCAGGGCGAGACAATAACATTCCGTGGATATGGTGCAGACATCACAACCATGAAGTCGCCCGAACTGACAAAGGGCAACTACACCTTCGTGGGCAACTTCGACAAGAAGAAGGATGAAGCAACAGGTTGGGCGCTGGACAACGCCGGTGGCAGTTTCGTGCTGAACGAGAACCTGGGCGACGTGCCATTCCAGTCGTACTTCCGTGCCAAGGACGGTGCAGCAAGTGTAAAGACACTGAAGATAAACTTCGGCACTTACGACGAGACGGACGGCATCTTCGTGCCAGAGGCTCAGGACGAGAACGGCGTGATGCGTAGCGGCATCTACGACCTGACCGGTAGAAGGGTGGATGCACCACAGCGTGGCATATACATCGTGAATGGTAAAAAGCAGGTTGTAAGATGAGAAAGGTGCTCTTGACAGCCTCCCTGTTGTTAGCCGTCGTGACCCAGGCGGAAGCGAAGAGTTTCCTGCAAGGCGACATGAACGGTGACAACAGGGTGACAATCTCCGACGTGGCTCTGCTGGTGAAGGTGTTGCGTGGCGAGGCAAAGGCAAACAAGGTGTCGGACGTCAACCAGGACAACAAGACCGACATGGCTGACCTTCGCCTGCTCGTCGACATAGTGCTCGGCAGACAGAAGCCCCAGACCATCACCGAATACCCCGGCTTCACAGACAACGATCAGCAGGGACCGGGACAGCAGGGTGGCAAGGATGTCTATACGGACGACGGACAGCGTGACCCTGGCATGAGTGGCGGTGGCGGTTTCCGCGACGATGACATGAAGGACCCACTACAGTAAGTCCAACCATAACAAAAGAAATCAGGAGGCTGTGTCAAAAGTAATTGACACGGCCTCTTTTTTTACTTATACGAAATCCTTTCACTTATATTAGTTTATATGCTTATACTTCTTCACCAATTCCAGTATTTCTCTATACTTCTCAATTCTTACACCTCCATCAGCCACTTCCAAACTGGCACCACGGGTATTCCCTCTTCCGTGCCCTCCTCATCGTAAGTAATCAGCAGGCACTTCCAATCCTCGTGCAATTTGGAATACTTCGCCAGTGGTGGCACCTCCCTGTTGTAAGTGGTCTCATCCTTGATGCTGTAGGACACCTGTATGGCCAACTTCTCGTCAGGCACAATGAAGTCTATCTCCTTCTCCGCGTTCAGGAAAAACACATTCTTTTTGCCAAACCGCCTGCACAGCTCCACCGCCACCACGTTCTCCAGCAGTGAAGTCTCTGAATTCATCAAGAACAGGTTCAGCAACCCGTTGTCAACGAAGTAGTATTTCTTCTGCATTTCCTTCTCCGTCAACTTCCCAACCTCGTTCTCCATGGGCAGTATCAGCCAACTGTCAGAGGCGTAATCCGCATAGTCTATCGTAGTAGGCACACTGATGGGTGACCCCGTTGCCACTATCACGTTCTTCAGCCTGTTATACGACAGCGGTTGCTTCACGCTCTCTGCCATCTTCTTAATCAGGATGTTCAGCACCCTGTCGTTCTTAATGTTGTTTCGGGCACAGATGTCACCTAGGTATATCTTCTGGTACAAACTCGAAAGCATAGCCCGCTTGTTCTTAAACGACAGGATCTCTGGCAGACCGCCGTAATAGAGGTACTCATTCAGATGTCGCTTCACTTCGCTTCTCTGAATCGTGTCATACACCCAATGCTCCCTCAGCTCCACCTGTTGCGCTGCCAGATACTCTTTGAATGAATATGGGTACGCATCATAGATAAAGAACCGTCCGCCCAACGTAGTTGCCACCTCCTTGCTCAGCATCTTTGCATTGCTGCCCGTCACATACACCCTGTATTTCGCATCAGTCAGTCTCCGCACAAACTTATCCCAGTGCGGAATGTTCTGCACCTCGTCCAAAAACACCACCGGCTTTTTACCATACAGTTCTAGATGGGCTTCCAGCAGACTGTTGAAGTCTTCCGTCTGGAATTCCGCCAGACGCTCATCCTCAAAGTCCACAAACAAAATCTCGTCCCATCCCTTTCCGGCTGCTTGTAGCTGACGCACGCGCTGATACAGCAGGTACGACTTACCCGCATGTCTCACGCCAACTATCACATAGTTGCCGTTCTCTTCGAATTCTACGGGACGGTTCACAATCACCGCCTCATCCACCTCGCGCTGCTTGCTAATGAGACACTGCTTAATGACATCTTTACTAATACTCATATAAATTATATTTAATAAGAATCGTGTTGTTGTATTAAGTTTGGTTTACAAATTTAGGCATTTTCTATAAGGCAAAATTAATAAACTCCAATTTTTTGCAATATTTTCACACTTTTTTATCGTAAATTCATGATTTTTACCTCCAAAGTGAATTATCTCCATATTATCCTTGTCAAAATATAGCTGCATCACCTAACTGTCTTTACTTTGTGCCTGCAAGTGCTGGACTGAGTGGTGAGAACTTTGTGAAACTGGAGGACTTCACAGCACAGAAGATAAGTCTGCGTGATGATTATACATTTGAGGCGACCATACCTTTCCATACCGATGAGATAGAGTATAAGCATACGCCAAAGGTGTGGGCAAACGGACATAGCGGTTGGGAAACTATTTGTCTGCCATTTGAGGCAACGGAATATGAGGCAAGCAAGAGTGGAGAGATAGTACCCATCATGCTTGGCGGTTCGGGTAACTTCTGGCTGCGTCGCTTTGCAGGTGCAAGTCGCAACAACGTGTACTTAAGCTGCTCCTGCTTTCTTCTGAAGCTGCTCCTGCTTTCTTCTGATGCTGCTCCTGCTTTCTTCTGAAGCTGCTCCTGCTTTTTTCTGAAGCTGTACCTGCTTTTTTCTGAAGCTGTACCTGCTTTCTTTATTTCCAGATAAGCTGTTCGATGTTGCAGGTTCCGTAGGACTGAATTTCGTAGTCCACGGATGTGCGGATGCAGTCTTCTGTACTTGAATAGTAGCGGAGTGATATTTTCTCCTTAGTATTGTTGACTGGCATGTTGAAGGCAAAAATGTTGGTAATGGTGATGTCCTTTGCCCCCGACGTAAGTGCGATGATGAATGTTGTGAGAAATAGTATTGTTCTTTTCATAAATAATATAGTAATATGGTGTTTCGGTTGCAAATACACAACTTTATTGTCAATATAACTATAGTAGGAGTTACTATCATCGTTAAATAAATGTTACAATATTGTTAAAAAGACTTCCAGAGGGTTTCTAAATTTGTGTTATTTGGATAAAAAGGTGTACTTTTGCGAATGAAAGACTGACAGAACTATGGCAAAGACAATTCTTATCGTCGACGACGAATCTGATATTTGTGAGATACTGCGTTTCAATCTTGAGATGGAAGGGTATGACGTGCTGACGGCAGAGGATGCAGACGATGCCCAAGGCAAGGTGGACGCCACCCTGGCAAGAGGCAGGGGCGTGGACCTGATACTGCTGGACGTGATGATGACCACCAAGTCGGGATTCGAATGGGCAAGGGAACTGAAGGCTGCCCCCCGTACGGCTGGCATCCCCATCATCTTCTGCACGGCAAAGACGATGGAGGAGGACCTGCTGCAGGGATTCGCCCTGGGCAGCGACGACTATATATGCAAGCCCTTCCGCATCAGCGAGGTGAAGGCAAGGGTTAAGGCTGTGCTGAGGAGAAGCACCGTGCACGAGAGCGGTGTTGCAGTGACCCAACGCCGCGAGGGTGCGGAGACTACACTGCCCATTGGGAAAGACTCCAATGTGCTGCTGTTCCCCGCCGCCGATGCCGATGCCGGTGAGCGTGACGGCATAGTCCTGGACCTTGACCGCAAGGAATGTCGCATCGACGGCAGGGAGGTGGTGTTCACGAAACTGGAGTTTGAGGTGCTGGCACTGCTGCTCTCGAAACCCGGCCAGGTGTTCTCTCGCGAAAAGATACTGCAAACCGTATGGCCGAGTGATGCCATTGTGCTGGACCGCACGGTGGATGTCAACATAACGCGCATACGCAAGAAGATAGGTCGTTATGGTGAGTGTCTGCGCACCAAGTTCGGCTATGGATATATGTTTACCAGATGATACGCACGCGACTGACAAACAAGATTTTTATTGCTGCAACAATCATTGCCAGCATCTTCACGCTTTTCTTCGGAATATACGAATACAGGCGCGAACACGCTTTCCGTGTGGACATTCTGCACTCGCAACTCCAGCTCAATAACTACCGTGTAGCCTCGCGACTGTCTTCGCAGGACGTCTCCGGCGGCACCTTCAGTCTCAGTCTGTTGCCTCATGCGGACTCGGATGACGCCATACGCGTAACCGTTGTCGATACGCTCGGCAACGTGCTCTATGACACCGAGGAGAGCGACGTGCGCCTTCTTGGCAACCACCTGCAGCGCGAGGAGATAGAGAAGGCTCTGCACGAGGGCAACGGATATGCCATAAAGCGCAGCACGTCGCTCCTTCAGGACGGGCATAGGGGTGCCGGGGAGAAATACTTCTATTCTGCCACGCGTTTTGGCGACATGATAGTGCGTTCGTCGGTTCCCTATTCGGCAGAACTCACATCCTCTCTGGAACACGACTACACCTTCGTTTATTATACGGCAAGCATTCTTGCACTCATAGCCATCGCCATGTATTTCAGGTACAGGTACGAGCACAGCGAGCGCGAAAAGCAGCGCATCAAGCGACAGCTGACGGAAAATGCCGCGCACGAACTGAAGACGCCTGCCGCCACCATAGAGGCGTATCTGGAGACCCTTGTCAGCAATCCGCTGATGGGCGAGGAGAGAAGAAGGTCGTTTCTTGAGAAATGCTATGCACAGAGTCAGCGCATGAGCAGGCTGCTGGCAGACATGAGTACGCTGACGCGACTCGACGAGGTGCGCACCGACCGTCCGCACAACAAGATAGACGCCGCCGTCATTCTGCGCCAGATACAAGAGGAGACGGCAACACAGTTCCGCGAACAGAACATGCAGTTACAGATGAATATACCCGATGCGCTGCCCATCCACGGCGACGCCTCGCTGCTCTATTCGCTCTTCCGGAACATCTTCAACAACACGCTTGCCTATGCCACCGACGCTACATATTTCCGTGTTCAGGCAAGGGCTGCGGGCGACCGATATTCGTTCACCTTTGCCGACAACGGGGTGGGTGTACCAGCCGAGCATCTCCCCCACATCTTCGAGCGTTTCTACCGTATTGACAAGGGACGTTCGCGCAGATTGGGCGGCACGGGGCTGGGTCTTGCCATAGTCAAGAACATAGCCCTGCAGTATGGTGGTTCGGCACAAGCTCTGCCAACGCCAAAGGGCGGTCTGACCATTGAGATAGAACTGATGGCCTAACGGTTTCCTGCACGTTCGGCGTTGCGGTTCTTTATGGTCTTCTGCTTGTCAGGCTTCTGCTTGGTGATGGCGGCAGGCTTCTGCTTGTCGCGTGCAATGCCGCGTACGTCCCATGCTTGTTCCATCTCCCAGTTGGCACGAATGGTGATGGGGCGCGGGAAGTAGAAGACTTCCTCGGGCTGTAGTTGCTGATTGTAGTTGCCGGTGGTCCACTTGCCGTCGCCGTTGCGGTCGATGAAGAGTCGCAGGTAGTAGTCGGCTGGTTTCAGGTAGTAGAAGTCTACCTTGCCGTCCCTTACCTCCTCCCTGCGCTGGGGGCTGTCGTTCTTGCCCAGAAGTTCGACGTAAGCCACTTCGCCGTCCTTCAACCGCATATTGTTGAGGTTGAGGTAGAGGCTGCCGAACTCCTCGGTGGCACGCACGCGGATGGTCGACCTGAAGGTCTGTGCGTTGTGTCCGAGTATGCTGGTGAAGGTGAGGCTGTCGGCACGCAGTTCGTAGGTTGCCTTGGGCTCCCACTCGGCATAGAGGGTGTAGAGCGATGGGCTGGTGCTGTCGGGCAGCAACAGATAGGGCATGCTGACATATTCAGAGTCGACCTTCTGCACGAACTCGATGCGCGACGTGTCGATAGCAGCGATAGGTTCGCTGAACGTCAGTCTCAGGTTTTGGTTGGGGTCGATGGTTCCACCGGGCTTTACCTGCAGTTCCATATATGTCGTTTCGAACGGATTATTTTCGTGAGCCAGCGGTTTCTTCGCCTTCTTCTCCATCTTTGCCCTTTTGGCGTTCCACTCGTCAATCTTCTTCTGCCTCTCGCGTTCTATCTTGGCGTGGGTCTGCTTGGCAACGAGTTCGAGGCAACTGTCGGTGTGCAGCACAAGTTGTCCCAGCGAGTCGGTGTCGAGATATGTGAGGTCGAACTTCAGAGTGTCCTGGTATGCGACGGTGGTGTCGGGAATCCAGTATGTAATGGTGTCGCGCTTCGCCGAAGCCTCGACAAAGAGGTGCTTGGCTGCGTCGAAGTTATGTCCGTTGATGATGGGCAGCGAGTCGCTTGGTGCTGTGAAGTAGAGTGTGAACTTCTCTGGTGTCTTGCGCTCCGTCTTCAGCAGATGGCGGTCCTGTCCGTCCTCGAGGAATGCCAGAAGCACGATGTCGTCGGGAAGGTAGTGTATGTAGGGCGTCATCTTGATTTTCTCGTAGTGGCTCGTGTCGCGCCACACCGTGTCGGGACGCAGGTCGGGACGGTTGCTTGTCGTGTAGATGGTGGTGTCGAAGGCTATCTGCTCTGACTTCTGTGTGTAACTGAAGTTGGCGTCCATGTCGCCGAGCGCGAAGGCGCGGTAACTTCCGTTTGCCACTCCCTTGATGGAGAACTTGCCGCTGCCGTTGGTGCGTGCCACCCTCTCGAGCGACCTTGTGCGGAAGATGCTGTCAGCCCACACGCTGTCCTTGTCCTGACGATACAGTCCCACCATGATGCCCTTTATTGGCTCCAGGTTCGAGGCGTTGAGCACGGTGCCGCTCACCTCCATGGTGTCTATCGTCTCGCCTGTGCTGAAGGAGTAGGTGTAGAGACCCATCGGGTTGCCCTCGTTGTTGTCCTGTATGGCGTCGCTGAAGTCGATGGTGTAGGTGGTGTTGCTCTTCAGTGTGTCGAAGAGTGTTATCTTTATCGACTTGCCGTCTGCCTGTATGTTGGGCACCTGCTTCTGTGGTGGCGAAACGGTGACTTTGTCGTTTGGGTTGTCCAGTTTGATGAACTCGTCAAACAGAATCTTTATCTTCTTCTGTCTGGTGTTCGTTGCCTTGTCGGCAGGGTTTGCGTATACAACCTGGGGAGGCTCCTCGTCGTATCTGCCGCCATCGGGCGAACCGATGGACGCACAACCGGCGATGATTATTGAGGATATAATATAAAATAGAAATCTATACCGTTTCATATGTATATTCTTTGCCTGTTCCTTTAGTTGCTTTTGTTGATAAGTCGTGTGGTTATCACGGGTTGAGAGCGAGCATCTCTTCGATGTGGTCGCGGGTGTTGCTCAGGCGTGGCACCTTGTGCTGTCCGCCAAGTTTGCCCTTGTTTCTCAGCCAGTCGTTGAAGAGGTTGTGGCGTGCCACGACAATCTCGAGTGGCTGCAGTGTGATGTCCTTGTATCGTTTTGCTTCGTAGTCGGAGTTTATCTGCTGTAGTTTCTTGTCGAGTATGTCGGCAAACTCGCTGATGTCGCGTGGCGGTACGCTGAACTCGATGAGCCACTGGTGGCGGCACTTTCCGTTAGAGTCCATGAACACCGGAGCGGCGGTGTATTCGAGCACCTGTGCGCCCGTTTCGCGGCATGCGTGTTCCAGTCCCTTCTCGGCATTGTCAACGATCAGTTCCTCGCCGAAAGCGTTGATGAAGAACTTGGTGCGTCCAGTGATGATGAACTTGTAGGGCTTGATGGAGGTGAAGCGTATGGTGTCGCCTATCATGTATCTCCACAAACCGCTCGACGTGGATATCACCATGGCGTAGTTTCTTCCCTTCTCGACAGCCCACAGCGGAAGTACGGTGGGGTTGCTCTTGTCCAGTTCGTCCATAGGTATGAACTCGTAGAAGATGCCGTAGTCGACCATCAAGTTAAGAGAAGGGTCGGAGGGGTCGCCCTGCAAGCCGAAGAAGCCCTCGCTGGCGTTGTACGTCTCCATGTAGTGCATGTTGGGGCTGGTGATGATGCGCTTGTACTGTTCGCGATAGGGTGTGAATGCAACGCCTCCGTGGAAGAAGACCTCGATATTTGGCCACACGTCCTCGATGTGTTCCTTGCCCGAGATTTCCAGTACGCGGTTCAGCACCGACAGCATCCACGATGGCACGCCGCTGATGTTGGTGATGTCCCTGTTCATTGCTTCGCGTGCTATGCGGTCGCGTTTCACCTCGAAGTCGCTCAGCAAGGCAGTCTCCTTCTTGGGAACACGGAAGAAGTTGACAACTGGGTTGATGTTCTCGATGAGGATGGCACTGAGGTCGCCCACCAGACTGTCCTTCTGGTTGTAGTTGGGCGAGTGGCTGCCGCCGAGGATGAGTCCTCTGCCGTCCATCATCCTGCTGCGTGGGTTGTTGTGCATGTACCAGACAGCCGCGTCGGTTCCGCCGGCATAGTGCGTGTCCTGCAGTCCGTCGGTCGAGACGGGGATGAACTTGCTCTTATCGTTGGTGGTTCCGCTGGACTTGGCATACCAGCGTACACGTCCGGGCCAGAGTATGTCGCTCTCGCCCTGACGCATGCGGTCTATGTATGCCTTCAGTTCCTCGTATGTGTTTACGGCACTGGTACGTGCAAAGTCTTCGTATGTTTTGACATCGGCAAATCTGTGCTCGGTGCCCCATTCTGTGTTTTGTGCACGATCCATCAGTCTTGACAGGGTCTGCATCTGCATGGTCTCGGCATCGATGCCGTAGTTGTCAAGAGCCTTTATTCTTGATTTGTATATGTGTCGTGCTATGGATGTAATCATCTTATCTTAATTGTTTTCTGTCTTATCGGGAGAGACGCTCAGCGTGGAGGCTGGTTTGTGGTGGCAGCGGTGGCGCATTGGCTTTGTGGGCTTCACCTCGTTGTCAGTGTCGTTGTCCACAGCCTTTTGCTCGTTCTGCTCCTTTGGCTTCCTGTTGTCTGCAGGCTTCATTTGCTCGTTCTGCTCCTTTGGCTTCCTGTTGCCTGTAGGCTTCTTATGCTCTTTCTGCTCCTTTGCCTTGTTTTGTTCTTTTACCTTAACCTGTTCTTTCGGCTCGTTCTGCTCTCGTCTTGGTTCTTTCTTGGCTGATTTTCTGTCGGCAGACTGTGAGGGGTTGAGCAGGTGTTCGGGGATGTCGGGCAGGAGAGCCTCGGGCTGCTCCTCCATGGCTGTTCGCTTGCTCTTGGCAAGGAAGACGCTCTCCTCGATCTCCTTGTGCTTCTTTAGCATGTAGAGGGTCTCCTTGGATGCCAACTGCTGGCTCTCCTTCTTAGAGTAGCCCTTGCCCTGTCCACATTCGATGCCTTCGATAACCACGACGGTGTTGAACTGCGAGGCACCGTTCTTGTCGGTCTGCTGAGGCAGGTCCTTGTATGTCACCTTGATGCGGTTCTTCTGGCTCCACTCCAGCAGTTTGCTCTTGAAGTTTACCTCCTTGTACGCCACCTTGTCGATGTCGATGATGTGGTTGAGGATTCTTCTCTCCATGAACCTCATGCACTGGTCGTAGCCGTAGTCCAGATAGATGGCGCCGACAAGTGCCTCGAAGGCATTGCCCGCCATATAACTGTTGTGCGAGTTGTTCTGGTGCTGGTTGTATCGGATGAGCTTGTCCAGTCCCATTTCGACAGCAAGTTTTCCAAGTGTCTCGCGCTGCACAATCTTGCTGCGTGCGTTAGTGAGGAATCCCTCGCTCTTGTTCTCGAAATGATGGTAAACGATGTCTCCCACAATGGCGTCAAGGATGGCGTCGCCAAGAAATTCAAGTCTCTCGTTGTTCTGGAACTTGCCGTTCTTGTTCTTGACAGACAGTGACTTATGCAGCAGTGCCTGTCGGTAGTAGGAAATGTTCTTGGGATAAAAACCAAGTATGATATATAAACGACGATAAAGCTCCTTGTCCTTTCGGAAAGGGAGCTTTATCTTGCTGATTATGTTTCTAAAATACACTTTTTCTTTAGGCGTATGATATGCTCCACGGACACTTCGAAGGCACGTGTGCCGATACGGTTATGTCTGTGGTTGTCAATTAACAATAGAAGAAATGCAGAGGATTATTCCTCGTATTTCTTGAATATTACACATGCGTTGTGACCGCCGAAACCGAAGGTGTTGCTGAGTGCAGCACGTACGGTGCGCTTCTGGGCCTTGTTGAATGTGAAGTTCAGGTTGTAGTCAATCTCCTCGTCGTTGTCGCCTTCCTCGTGGTTGATGGTTGGAGGAACGATGTCGTTCTTTACCGACAGGATGCTGAACATAGCCTCAACAGCACCAGCAGCACCAAGCAGGTGACCGGTCATACTCTTTGTAGAGCTGATGTTGAGCTTGTATGCGTGCTCGCCGAATACAGCCTGAATAGCCTTTGCCTCGCTGATGTCGCCAACGTGGGTGCTTGTACCGTGAACATTGATGTAGTCGATGTCCTCTGGCTTCATCTGTGCGTCCTCGAGTGCGTTCTGCATTACGAGGATAGCACCAAGACCCTCTGGGTGAGAGGCTGTGATGTGGTGAGCATCTGCACTCATACCAGCACCTACCATCTCTGCGTAGATCTTTGCACCACGAGCCTTGGCATGCTCGAGTTCCTCGAGAACGAGGATGCTGCTGCCCTCACCCATGACGAATCCGTCGCGGCTTGCGCTGAATGGGCGGCTTGCGTGCTCGGGATCGTCGTTACGTGTGCTGAGAGCCTTCATTGCGTTGAAACCGCCAACGCCACATGCCAGGATAGCAGCCTCGCTACCACCGCTGATGATTGCGTTTGCCTTGCCAAGACGGATAAGGTTGAATGCGTCAGCCAGTGCGTTGGTGCTACTTGCACATGCACTCGAGGTGATATAGTTTGGTCCGTGGAAGCCGTACTTGATACTGATGTGACCAGCTGCGATGTCAGCAATCATCTTTGGTACGAACATTGGGGTGAAACGAGGACCCATCTGCTCGTGTGTGAGAGCATAGTTGCTTACCTCTTCCTGGAATGTGTTCATACCTCCGATACCAATGCCAAGAACTACACCGATGCGGTTCTTGTCCTCAGCCTCGAGGTCCATGTTGCTGTCTGCAATAGCCATTGTAGCGGCAGAAACAGCCAGCTGGCAGTAGCGGTCCATCTTGCGTGCATCCTTCTTGTCGATGTACAGTTCGGGCTGGAAGTTCTTTACCTCGCAGGCAAACTGAGTCTTGTGTGTGGATGCATCAAACAGTGTGATAGGAGCAGCGCCACTCTTGCCGTCAACAATGTTTTGCCATGTTTCTTCAGCTGTGTTGCCAAGTGGAGTGATAGCTCCCATGCCAGTTACGACAACTCTTTTAAGTTCCATATAGTTAAGTCTATTATGCAAAGTGAAATTGATATAAACGAAAATTAGGATTTACCCCACAGGACATAGTTCGCGGGACAAATCCTAATTATCTTGTACTTTATTTAGGCGTTCTGGTGCTCCTCGATGTAAGCGATAGCGTCACCTACAGTAGAAATCTTCTCAGCCTGATCATCGGGAATAGTGATACCGAACTGGTTCTCGAACTCCAT
The DNA here is from genome assembly GCA_945833925.1 of uncultured Prevotellaceae bacterium. Taxonomy (GTDB): domain Bacteria; phylum Bacteroidota; class Bacteroidia; order Bacteroidales; family Bacteroidaceae; genus Physcousia. Next base: position 9,738 of record CAMAFX010000039.1, on the reverse strand, counting down.
GATGAGCTCAACAGTGTCAAGTGAATCAGCACCCAGATCATTGGTGAAGCTTGCCTCAGCAACTACGTCTGCCTCGTCAACACCCAACTTCTCTACGATAATCTCTTTTACTTTTGCTTCAATTTCTGACATAATTTTCAGTTTTAAATTATTATTATCTTGTTCTTTCTCTATTTTTGCAGTGCAAAGTAACGACTTTTATTGCTTATAAGCAAATTATTGGCTTAAAAAATGCAATTTAATGCACATTTTACCTTTATTTTGTGCAGTTTTTGCGTTTTTCTGGCGATTTTCCTCCGTTTTCTTCAAATATTCTCGCCTTGTCAGTCAAAGCTCTCTCTTCTCAGTGGGTAGTTGCCTCGCTGAAATTCAAATCCATCGGGATTGTCTTTCAGTCGCTTGCTGTCGTCCTTCGGATTGTAGAGTAGCAGTTGCCTTTCGGCTGGGTCCTCGGGCGGTGTGATACTGTCGGGCAGAGAAGGTGCCTTGACCGTCATGGAAAGGAATATGTCCTGTCGATTCTGCCACTGTGCTATCCACTGCAGCGCCATCCTTGTTCCGTTTGCCTTGCCGTCGGCACTGTATCCGGCAATGTGCGGTGTTCCGATGTACACTTTCTCGAGCAGTTCGCGCGATATGTCTGGCTCGTTCTCCCATGTGTCTATTATTGCCTCCGCAAGGTTGCCTTTGTCAAGCGCATCCAGCAGTGCTTTGTTGTCCACCACCTCGCCTCGTCCGCAGTTGATCAGAACGGCACTCTTCTTCAACCTGCCCAACAGGTGACTGTCGAAGAGGTGGAAGGTTGGGTGAGGTCCATCCGTTATGAGAGGGGTGTGTATGGTGATGATGTCGCACTCCTCGGCTACGGTTTGCAGGTCGACAGAAGGGAAGCCGTCCTTCTCCTGTTGTGGAGGGTCGTTTAGGAGTACTTCGCCCATCAGGGACCTGCATTCCTTTTCAACGGCACTGCCCACGTGGCCAACGCCCACAATGCCCAGTTTCGACTTCTTCAGGCAGATGCCTTTCTCCTTTTCAAGCAGGAGAAGGGAGTTGCGCACGTACTGTGCCACGCTGGTGGCATTGCATCCGGGGCAGTTGTGCCATTCAATGCCCGCCTTGTCGAGGTAAGCGGTGTCGAGATGGTCAAATCCGATGGTTGCCGTAACAATAAGTTTTACACGACTGCCGTCGAGCAGACTCTCGTTGCAGAGCGTTCTGGTACGCACCACCAGTATGTCGGCGTCGATGACGTCGTGGTGCGTTATCCTTGCGCCAGGAAGGTAGACAACCTCGTCCACCAGTTTCTCTATCATACCGTTTATGTAGGGTATCTTGTCATCTACAACTGCTTTCATGTCTTTAATATATTAGCCTTGCATTGTTTTCTGCAAATATAATAATTGTCAGCGACTCTAACAATATTGTCAGGCGTTTTTCCCAAAAACACAAACCAAATCGGCTGACCGAAGCAGGAATCTCTGTCGGTCAGCCGATGTTCTATTTTACAGGAATGTATTATTCTGGCTTCATAACAATGGTAGCCTTGTTGCCACTCTTGACAAACTTCTTGGCAAGAGTCTTAAGGTCATTGTTGGTGATGCTCTGAAGTGTCTTGGCATAGTCGGTGTATGCATCGAAGCCATCGCGCTTGAGAGTCTCGATGTAGTCAATCCATGAACTGTTCTCGCGCTCGTTCTCCTTATATGTCTTCAGCATGTATTCCTTAACCTTGCTGATGTACTTTTCCTCGAAACCGTTCTTGGCAGCGTTCTCCAATTCATTTTCGATGGTCTTGAGTACGTCGTCGAGTGTTTCCGGCTTGATAGGAGCCTGAATAATGAGTCGTGCAATGTGTGAACCGTCGGTCTGGTTGCTGATGCCGCAGTTAGCACCAACGCTGTATGCAGCGCTCATCTCTTCGCGTATAACTTCGAGCAGACGCATGCTCAGAGCCTGACCGAGGATGCTTGTGGCGATGTCGTTCTTCAGGTTGTACTTGATAGGCATGTGCTCGTGCATTACAACCTGGCACTTAGGCTGTTCCTGCTTGCGTGCGAAGATGTTCTCGTGTACACCGTTCTGTACGTTGAACTTGCAGTCTACTGGACTGTCGTTGCGCTTCACAACAGGAAGTGTGGCGAGGTACTGCTCGGCAAATACGCGGATAGAGTCGTTGTCGAAGTTTCCGCAGAAGATGAAGGTGAAGTCGCTTGCGTCGGCATAGCGGTCAGCATAAATCTCGAGGGCACGGTCGTAAGAAACCTTGTCGAGAGTCTTCTCGTCCATAAGCACGAGACGTGGGTGGTGACCCATGAATGTGGTCTGGATAGAGTCGTTGAGGGCTACGGTTGGGTTTGCATCACGGTTGCGGAGTGCCTCGTGATACTGCATCATCAGCGAACCGACAGCCTTGTCGTCGCGCAGAGGCTTCTGGAAGTGGAGATAGATGAGTTCGAACATGGTGCGCAGGTCCTTGGGTACTGCATTACCGCTGAGGTACTCAGAGCGTGTGCTGACCTTCGACGATACGCTTGCCTGGATGCCTGCCAGTGCCTTTTCCAGTTCGGTGCTTGTGAAGTTGCCCAGACCGGACATGCCGATGAGGTTGCCGAACATCTCGAGTGTTGGAGCATCACTGTCAGGATAGCGTCCGGTACCACCGTCGCTGTAAGCCTCCATGACCACCTCGTTGTCCTTGAAGTCGGTCTTCTTGGTGATAACCTTCACGCCGTTGCTCAGTGTCATCTCGTGTGTGCCGAATGCACCGTCCTTCTCGCTTACAATCTTGCCTGGTGTTGGCAGTACAGGAATGAGAGGCTCGTTCTTCACGTTGTCAACATATGGTGTGAGTTCCATCTGCTGGGTAGCGTGGATGATGTTCAGAATCTGCTCCTCTGTAGGCTGTACATAACCATCCTTCTCCGGGTTCATGCTCAGTACAACGAGATTGCTGTCGCTGACGCTTACCAGCTTCTGGAATGTGGCGTTGATAGCCTCTACGGGAAGCGAGCCCAGCAGAGCGCCGTACAACTGGTATTCAGCCTCGATGCCGAGCATTGGCTCGTGGTTCAGGAAGTGGTCTACACACTCCTGTATGAACTGTCCGTTCTCGCGCTTGTCGCGGTTCTGGTATGCACTCTCGATGAGGCTCACTGTCTCTGCCTTGGCACGTGCGTACTCGCTTGCTGTAAAACCGAACTTGGCAGCACGGTAAACCTCTGCCATTACCATCCTGACAGCCTCGTCAATCTTACCTTCCTTTGGAACGATGTTGGTGTTGTATGCCTTTGTCACCTTCGAGAGGATGAAGTCGCCGTCGCTGACACCAGCCTGGATGAATGGCACGTTGGGGTCGAGGGCAAGTTCGTCGAGGCGCTGGTTGAGCATGTTGTTGGCAATGTTCACCATTAACTGTGTGGCAATGCCTGGCACGGTGTTCTTCATCTCTTTTGGAAAAATCTCGGGATGCTTTGAGAACACCATGATGATGGGCAGTGTCTGCTCCTTGTCCTTGTCGCATGCAATGATAGGCTCGTTGTTGTCGGGTACGTCGAAGTAGATGCGCTCGGCAGCGTCGGCAGGAGTAACGATAGGCTCGAACATCTCCTTGATCTTCTTCTCTGTGCGGTCTACGTCGAGGTCACCAACGACGATGATTGCCTGCTGGTCTGGACGGTACCACTTCTCGTAGTATGCGCGCAGTGCCTCTGGCTTGAAGTTGTCGATAACCTCCATTGTTCCGATAGGCATGCGGTTGCCGGGACGGCTGTTTGACATCAGCTTGGGCAACTGACGCTCCAGAATGCGCTGCTGTGCGCTGCTGCGGAGGCGCCACTCTTCGTGAATGACACCGCGCTCCTTGTCAATCTCCTTTGGGTCGAGAGTCAGGTTGTGGCTCCAGTCGTGCAGGATGAGGAGTACGCTGTCGATGGTTGCCTCGCGACTTGTTGGTACGTTGTTGATGTTGTAGACAGTCTCGTCGATGCTGGTGTAGGCGTTCAGCTGCTGACCGAACTTGACACCGATAGACTCCAGGTAACGGATGAGTGAGTTGCCTGGGAAGTTCTCGGTACCGTTGAAGCACATGTGTTCGAGGAAGTGTGCCAGACCGCGCTGGTTGTCCTCCTCCAGCACAGAACCTACCTTCTGGGCAATGTAGAAGTTTGCCTGACCGATAGGACGCTCGTTGTGACGGATGTAGTAGGTCAGTCCGTTTGGCAAGGTGCCGATACGGGTGCCGGGGTCGCTTGGCAACTGCTGCATTATTGCCTGCTGCGCAGCCATCATCTCTTCTTCGCTCTGAGCGTTGATGCTCAGTGTGCAGATGGCGCATGCCAAAAGTAAAAACAGTTTTTTCATTTTCGTTTATAGTTAATTGTTCTCTTTTACCTTAAAAATAGTATATGGTAGCCGTCAGTCATCTGCCAAGCCCCACATTATTCACGATAATTCTCGTTAAAAATAAAACAATGAGTGGTTAATCACTTTTTGTAGTTGTCCACACCGCCGTTCAGCCACTGGATGAAGGCCGGTATGTCCTCCTTGTACGAATAGCTGGTGTTGAGAGGCTTGCCCTCGTTGTCGAGCAGCACGTAGAAGGGCTGTGCGTTGGCACCGAACTTGATGCGCTGCAGGTAGCTCCACTTGTCGCCTACGGTGCGGAGTTTGCGCTCTGTGCCGTTCTCCTGTACCGTCTGTGTCTCGGGGAGTGGTGTCTTGTCGTCAACAAAGAGGCTGATAAGTACGTATTTGTTGCGTATGATGTCCTGAACGGATGGGTCGGTCCATACGGCAGCCTCCATCTTGCGGCAGTTGACGCATCCGAAACCGGTGAAGTCGAGCATCACGGGCATTCCCTTCTGCTGTGCGTATGCCATTCCCTCTTCGTAGTCGGTGAACTGTGCCTCTACGACTTCCTCCTTCTGCAGGTTGAAGTCCTGTGTCGACATAGGTGGGGCGAAGGCGCTGACTGCCTTGCATGGAGCACCCCACAGTCCGGGAATCATATAGATGGAGAATGCGAACGCTGCCAGGGCAAGGAAGAAACGTGTTATGTTGGTGCGGTGGTTGATGATTACCTCGCCCATCTCGTCGTACTCGTCCTCGTCGTGTGGGAAACGTATCCATCCGATGAGGTATGCACCGAGCAGAGCGAAGATGACAATCCAGAGTGAGAGGAACACCTCGCGGTCCAGTATGTGCCATCCATAGGCAAGGTCAGCCACGCTCAGGAACTTGAGTGCGAAAGCCAGTTCGAGGAAGCCCAGGCATACCTTGATGCAGTTCATCCAGTTGCCGCTCTTTGGTGCGCTCTTCAGCCATGCCGGGAACATTGCAAAGAGTGTGAATGGCAGTGCCAGTGCAAGGGCGAAACCGAACATTCCCACGGTTGGTGCGATGACGTTGCCGCTTGTACCCATCTCAACAAGAAGGAATCCGATGATCGGACCCGTGCACGAGAAACTTACCAGCGACAGGGTGAATGCCATGAGGAAGATGCTCAGCACACCGCTTGTCTTGTTTGCCTTGTTGTCAACGGCATTGCCCCATGACGATGGCAGGGTTATCTCGAAGCCACCCATGAAACTGGCAGCGAAAACCAGCAGCATAAGGCAGAATAAAATATTGAAACCTGCGTTTGTGCTAAGCGAGTTCAGCGCACTGGCACCGAACATGAGTGTTACAAACAGACCCAGCAGTACGTAGATGACCACGATACTCAGTCCGTATATCATAGCGTCTTGAACGCCCTTCTTCTTGTCTTTGCTGCGCTTCAGGAAGAAGCTGACAGTCATAGGTATGATAGGCCATACACATGGTGTGAGCAGTGCGATGAAACCACCCACCAGACCAAGCAGGAAGATGGTCAGCAGACTCTTCTCGGCTGTGTTGGCATTGTCCTCGCCAAACGATTGCAGTTCGTTTATGACGGGTGTCCATAAGCCTTCTGCAGCTTCGGGTATCGCTGCAGTCTGTGCTGTTGTGTCTGTTGCAAGTGTGTCTGCCGCAACAGCCTCGTTCTCAGCCTCCTTGGCATCCTCGTTCTTGCTTTCTCCTTTTTGCGGTTCCTCCACTTTAGCCGTGGCTGTGGTGGTGCCGGCTCCCTCGAACTTGAACTCCACGTCGGTAGGAGGGATGCAGTTCTGGTCGTTGCATGCGCCGTATGTCAGGTAGCCTGCCACCTTATATTTTGCGTCGGTGATGGTGAATGCCTGGACGAATGTAACGCTGCCCTCGTAGAACGACAGTTCCATGCCGAACATATCGTCCATGGCGCGGTGTACGTTGCCCTTTGCCTTCAGCGACCCATGTTTCTTGACGCCCGACTCTTCCTCGAGTGTCAGCGCAGCCTTGGTAGGTCCACCCTCGGCAATGTCTGTGCCGTAGACGTGCCATCCGGCATCAATCTTTCCAGTGAATACAACTTCAAGTTCGGTGTCAGAAATCTTGTTCTCCTTCACCGTGAACTTAACGGGATTTGCAAACTGTGCGCACATAGGCAGCGCACACAACAAGAGCATAAGTGTCAGTAATTTCTTCATAATGTATAAACTACGTCATGCGAATTGTGTCATCCGCAAAATTTTTCGCATGCAAAGTTATGCATTATTTCCTTAACAACAAAGAAGTGCAAGGATTTTTAGCGATGAACAGATGTACTTATAGTACAGCAATGTTTCTCGATGCCTTTCGGAGCGTTGATGCTGTCCACCCCATACGTGTTGCCATATCGGCAAGAAAACTGCGGTCGCTCGATGGTATGTTGATTTGTAGGGTGTCGGTATTGGAGTCTTCTATTGCATCTTCAGCATCAAAATAGTAACCGGCTTCGGGAAGCATTTCGGCAGTAATCTCATTGGGTTGCAGCAGTCTGTCTGCAAGTATTTGTTCTTTCTCTACAAGAACATGGTAAAGTGAATTGTCCTGCTCCGGGTTCTCGTATGCTTTTCTCAAATCAAGGTCTCCACAAAGGAAGGTGTGCAGGCGTATATTAGATATCTGGACAGCAAGATACTCAAACCCTCTTTCCTTACGATAGAGTACACACAAGTAGTTCGTATCCATGGTATCCCTTGCAACGAACAATTGAGGAACGTCATAGAACTCTAAAATCTTATCCAGTGTTAATTTGATCATAACTTTAGCATTGTAAGGTTTGAACTGTCAAAACTTGTGGTTCTCCACCACGTAAAGTGCGATTTACGCACTCCTGTTTGCTTTACAACTCCGTCTGTTGGGTTAAGCGACAAGGCTATAATTCCTTTGAACTGCTTTAGAAAGGGCAATTTCAAATTCTTTCTTGCCTTATCTTCCTTGTCAATAACGGATAGTCCTACAGCCAAGGGCAAAAGTTCGCCCCAATCTTTATCCATGTTCAGTTCTGCGTATGATTTAAAGTCTATATCGGTATAGGAATCAGCAGAAATAGCGTATCGAAAGAATGTGTGCTCGAAGGGCACGAGAACATCTTGAGGAGGACATCCTTTTGGCATAGAAACGGCCCATTCTACAGGATATTCATCCAAGTATTCGTTTATCTTCTTTTCTTTCAACATATTTGGTGACTGCTAATATTGTTAGTCATGCCTTATGCTATTAAAATTCCTTCTGTTTCAACTGCCTTGTAAAATGGAGTAAAGGAGTTCTGCTGCCATTCTTCCTTTGTGTACAGTGCTGGGATTATCATTTCCCCGAGTTTCCACCCGAGGGCGGTTAGTGGATATGATACGTTGTCGTAATCTGACTGCTCGATGTTTGGTTTATCAAGAATTATGAGCAAATCCCAGTCAGAGTCGGCATGAGCATCGCCACGAGCCCTTGAACCATACATATATATATGACCATTGCTTGGCAGCGCCTGCTTTGCGGTGCGCTTAATTCCTTTTAGAACTTCATTGCGAGTACATATGTACTATACTTTATTTTTCGCAAATGTACACTTTATTTTGATAACGACAAAGAACTGATGATTAAAAAATAATAGAAACATACTGATTGTGTTGCCAATCAACGGAAAAATGACGCAAAAAAGGCGGCTCCCCGAAAAGGGAACCGCCTTGGTATTGTCTTTACCCTCCACGAACTTCTTGCCTCTCTTCAATGATATTCGAGAGTGGAAAAGCCCCTCCCCTATGGGGGAGGCGGGGGTAGGGTTTCTCTTAGAGCTGAGGACCAGCAGCAACGAGAGCCTTACCAGCCTCGTTTGTTGTGTACTTGCCGAAGTTCTTGATGAAGCGTGCAGCAAGGTCCTTAGCCTTCTCCTCCCACTGTGCAGCGTCAGCGTATGTGTCGCGTGGGTCGAGGATAGCAGGATTTACGTTTGGCAATGAAGTTGGAACCTCGAAGTCGAACATAGGGATCTTCTTGGTCTCAGCCTTCAAGATGCTGCCATCGAGGATAGCGTCGATGATACCACGTGTATCGGGAATTGAGATACGCTTGCCTGTACCGTTCCAACCTGTGTTAACGAGGTATGCCTTAGCACCGCTCTTCTCCATCTTCTTAACCAACTCCTCAGCGTACTTTGTTGGGTGCAACTCGAGGAATGCCTGACCGAAGCAAGCAGAGAATGTAGGAGTAGGCTCTGTGATACCACGCTCTGTACCAGCCAACTTAGCTGTGAAACCAGAGAGGAAGTAGTACTGAGTCTGAGCAGGTGTCAGGATAGATACTGGAGGCAATACGCCGAATGCGTCAGCTGAAAGGAAGATAACGTTCTTTGCAGCAGGAGCGCTTGAACCTGGCTGGATGTTTTTGATGTGGTCGATTGGGTAGCTTACACGAGTGTTCTCGGTTACGCTCTTGTCATCGAAGTCGATTGTGCCGTCTGCAGCAACGGTAACGTTCTCCAAGAGTGCGTTACGCTTGATAGCGCCGTAGATGTCTGGCTCGTGCTCCTTGTCAAGGCCGATAACCTTAGCGTAGCAACCACCTTCGAGGTTGAATACACCCTCGTCGTCCCATCCGTGCTCGTCATCACCGATAAGGCGACGCTTTGGATCGGTTGAAAGAGTTGTCTTACCTGTACCTGAAAGACCGAAGAAGATAGCTGTGTTCTCACCGTTCATGTCGCAGTTTGCAGAGCAGTGCATTGAAGCGATGCCCTGGAGAGGCAAGAAGTAGTTCTGCATTGAGAACATACCCTTCTTCATCTCACCACCGTACCATGTGTTGATGATAACCTGCTCGCGGCTCTTTGTGTTGAATGCAACACAAGTCTCGCTGTTCAAGCCGAGCTCCTTGTAGTTCTCTACCTTAGCCTTAGAAGCGTTGTAGATGACGAAGTTTGGCTCGAAGTTTGCCAACTCCTCCTCTGTAGGAAGGATGAACATGTTCTCTACGAAGTGAGCCTGCCAAGCAACCTCAACGATGAAGCGAACTGCCAGACGAGTAGCCTTGTTAGCACCGCAGAATGCGTCTACTACATAGAGGTTCTTGTTTGAGAGCTCCTTCTTGGCGATTTCCTGAACCTTTGCCCATACCTCTTCACTCATTGGGTGGTTGTCGTTCTTGTACTCCTCTGAGGTCCACCATACGTTGTTGTGGCTCTCGTCGTTGTCAACGATATACTTATCCTTAGGTGAACGACCTGTATAGATACCTGTCATTACGTTTACTGCGCCGAGCTCAGTAACTTGACCTACCTCGTAACCCTCGAGGCCTGCCTTTGTCTCTTCCTCGAACAACTGGTCGTAGGTAGGGTTGTGGAACAGCACTGTAGAACCAGTGATTCCATAC
>CAMAFX010000038.1 GCA_945833925.1 uncultured Prevotellaceae bacterium | reverse complement strand
ATGATAATTTTCTCTTGTTCAAGGGCAAAGATACAAATAATTATTCATAATTCAGTGGAATACACTAAATTTTATCGTTTGTAGTAAAAATTTGATTATTTTATCAAGTATTTGGCGTCATTACTTGCACAAACAGGTCAGTTCATCATTCCTACTGACTGTAGAACAGGTTGTGATTGATGTAATATGAAAAGAGGTCACACCTTGCTTGACATGACCTCTATTTCGTTTTTCTTTAAAGCAAGATGTTCTTCTTCATGGAGCATCTGCTTTTCTTATATTAGAAGCAGTTTTTCTTAGAATTCAAAGCCGAATTGCAGTGACAGATGATTCTGCTTCTCGTCGGTCTTGACATCTTTCAGGTATTTTATATTGTTGCGTGTGAAAACCAATGCCATGTTGATTGCAAAGCGATGTCGGATAGCGTAGCTTACACCAACTGATGCCTCAAGCATTCCTCCTTCGAGGTCTGCCAGAGAATAACCTCCCTTGAAGTCGATATATGGACTGGTGCGTGTGTTGGTGAGGTTTACACGTGCCTGACCAAACAAGGGGACGTATGTGAATGTGTCCTGGTTTTTCTGCATATGCATATCTACTCCAATACCTCCTCCAAGGAAGAAATATGGGAAAAACTGGTATCCGTGTGAGGTGCTAAAGCCCAGATACACGTTGTGCGTCTTGTCGTTGAAGGTTCCCATCAGGTCTACATCTGCAAACGCCTTGTATCCAGTTGCACGACTGTACGATTTGTAATTCTGCTGTGCTGAAGCGCAAATGGAGCATAACATAAGTGCCGCGCATATGATTATGTTCTTTGTCATCTTTACTGTTTTGTTTTTGTGTGATTGAATTCTGTCTTGCTATACTTGTCTGAACTTAGTCTTACTTGACTGGGATGTCCTCGATGCGCTGCTGGTGACGACCACCTGCGAACTCTGTTCCGAAGAACTCGTCAAGACACTGACGGCAGACCTCCTCGCTGATGAATCTGCCTGGGAAGACTATGACATTGGCATTGTTGTGCTCGCGAATGAGATGTGCAATCTCTGGCTGCCAAACAAGTCCGGCACGTATGCTCTGGTGCTTGTTGAGAGTCATTGAGATTCCCTCTCCGCTGCCACACATCGCAATACCTGGATATACTTCGCCCTTTTCTATTCCCTCTGCCAACGCGTGGCCGTAGGTGGCATAGTTACAGCTTTCCTCGGTGTATGTGCCGTAATCCTTGTATTCCATGCCTTTCTCTTCAAGATATTTCTTTACGAACTGCTTGAGAGGGTAGGCTGCGTGGTCGGATGCAAGTCCTATGATTTTTGTTTCCATATTTGTCAAAATAATCAAAATGGTTCTAGAAATTCTAAAAGTTAAAGAAAATCTAGAACCATTATCTTGGATTTGTTACAACGTAACGCTATTTGTTAGAGCATTGACTTAACCTGGTTGTAAACGTTCTCTGCTGTGTAGCCAAGCTTCTCGTCGAGCACCTTGTAAGGAGCAGAGAAACCGAAGGTCTCAAGACCCCATACCTTGCTCTCGGGAGCTGCACCGATGAGGAAGCCCTGGAGGTTAACGGGAAGACCTGCGGTCATACCGAATACCTTGGCACCTGCGGGAACAACGCTCTGCTGGTACTCCTTAGACTGAGTGCGGAAGATACCCTCTGAAGGTACGCTTACGATGCGAACCTTAACGCCATCCTTGCGCAGAAGCTCTGCACCAGAAACGAGGGTTGAAACCTCAGAACCGGTTGCAACGCATACAACGTCTGGATTCTCGTCTGAACCTGCAACTACATAGCCACCCTTGCGAGCCTGCTCGTAGTCGTTGCCCTCTGGGAGGTTGTTGATGTTCTGGCGAGAGAGGATGAGAGCTGTTGGACTCTCCATGTTCTCCATTGCCATAGCCCAAGCAACAGTTGTCTCCTTTGCATCTGCTGGACGAAGAACGAGGCATGAGTTCTTGCCGTCGTGACGCTTCAACTTCTCCATCAGGCGGATCTGTGCCTCGTGCTCAACTGGCTCGTGGGTAGGTCCATCCTCACCAACACGGAATGCGTCGTGGGTCCAGATGAACTTAACTGGCAACTGCATGAGGGCTGCCATACGTACAACTGGGAGCATGTACTGTGAGAATACGAAGAAGGTACCGCAGGCTGGGATTACACCTCCGTGAAGTGCCATACCAACGCAGCAGCATGCCATTGTGAACTCTGCTACACCTGCCTGGAAGAATGCACCGCTGAAGTCGCCTGCAGTGAGTGACTTTGTCTCCTTCAAGAAACCGTCTGTCTTGTCTGAGTTAGAGAGGTCGGCAGAAGCACAAATCATGTTTGGTACCTGCTTTGCCAATACGCTCAGCGCAGCGGCACTTGCATTACGTGTGGCGTCGTTGTCCTTCTGTACGCATGCACTCCAGTCAATCTTTGGAGCCTTGCCTGAGAACCAGTCTGCCTGCTGTGCTGCCTTCTCTGGATTTGCATCAGCCCATGCCTTCTCCTCTGCATAACGCTCTGCACAAATAGCCTCGAGCTCCTTTGCACGGTTTGCATAAAGTTCCTTAACCTCTGGGAAGATCTGGAATGGATTCTCAGGATCACCGCCAAGGTTCTTGATGGTGTTGATGTATGCGTCGCCGCCGAGAGGTGCACCATGAGTCTTGCAGTTAGCCTCGTATGAGGTACCGTCAGCCTTGAGGGCACCCTTACCCATGATACACTTACCGATAATAAGGGTTGGCTTGCCTGTAACAGCCTGTGCCTTCTCGATTGCTACACGAATCTGTGCCGCATCGTTACCGTTGATCTCGATAACTTCCCAGCCCTGTGCGCGATACTTGGCAGCAGTGTCCTCGTTCATAACCTCCTTTGTTTCTGTTGAGAGCTGGATGTCATTGCAGTCGTAGAACATGATGAGGTTGTCAAGACCGAGGTTGCCTGCGATACGTGCAGCACCCTGAGAAACCTCCTCCTGAATACCACCGTCTGAGATGTATGCGTAGATGGTCTCCTTAGCGAAGGTTGGGTTGCCAGTGTGAGCAGCCAGGAACTTGGCAGCGATGGCAGCACCAATAGCATATGCGTGACCCTGACCGAGAGGACCAGAGGTGTTCTCGATGCCGCGTGCTACTTCATATTCTGGGTGACCAGTTGTTGGAGAACCCCACTGACGGAGCTGTGCAAGCTCGTCGAGTGTGAACTTACCTGCCAGGCAGAGCTGTGAATACAGCATTGGAGCCATATGACCAGGATCGAGGAAGAAACGGTCGCGACCAACCCACTCTGGGTTCTTTGGATCGTACTTCAAATATTCGCTATAGAGGACGTTGATGAAGTCTGCACCACCCATGGCACCACCTGGGTGACCGCTCTTTGCCTTCTCAACTGCACTTGCTGCCAGAATACGAATGTTATTGGCAGCCTTGTTTAATGTTTCAATTGAATTAGCCATTGTTCTTGTTTGGTTTCTGGAAGTTTGTTACTTCTTGCATTCTACTGCAGCCTGCTCTGCTGGCAGACATGCCTTGTAGTTCTCGATATATACGTTAAAGCCTTCTACGTCGGCTGGATTTGGGTCAACGCTTGAACCGGTGTTGCCTGCGAAGACAACATCGTCGAGCCACTCGGGAAGAGTGAGACCCTGGTGGTTGTTGACTACGTAAGCAGCCAGCAGTGCGATACCCCATGCACCGCCTTCGCCTGCCGTCTCCATTACAGAGATAGGAGAGTTGAGGGCTGCAGCAAGCATCTTCTGACCAACAACTGGTGTGGTAAAGTAGCCGCCATGACCGGTGATGCGGTCAACCTTGACGTTCTCCTCCTTGAAGAGGATGTCGTTACCGAACTTCAATACTGCGATAGCACCGTAGAGGTGAGCACGCATGAAGTTAGCGAGGGTAAGTTTGTCGCTTGCGCTACGCAGAACGAGTGGACGTCCGTCCATGCATCCTGTGATAGGCTCGCCTGAGATGTAGTTGTAGCTGATGAGGCCGCCACAGTCTGCATCGCCCTTGTCAGCAATCTGGAAGAGGCGAGTGTATAGTGTGTTGGTATCCTGGTCAACGCCGAGCAACTCTGCATACTCCTTGAACACCTTCACCCATGCGTTGATGTCGGAGGTACAGTTGTTGCAGTGTACCATTGCAACGAGCGAACCGTCGGGAGTTGTAACCATATCGAGGCACTCGTAAGGCTTAGATAGTTCTTTCTCGAGTACAATCATTGAGAAGCTTGATGTACCTGCACTAACGTTACCTGTGCGCTGCTTTACAGCGTTGGTTGCAACCATACCTGTGCCTGCGTCGCCTTCTGGAGGACAGAGAGGACAGCCTGGCTTCAGGTGACCAGAGATGTCGAGACGCTCTGCTCCGTGTGCGGTAAGTGTACCTGCGTCCTCGCCTGCAGAGAGGCTCTCTGGCAGAATGTCGAGCAACTTCCATCCGTAGCCCTTTGGTGCAACGAGTTCGTCGAACTTGCGAACCATCTCAGCATCGTAGGTCTTGGTCTTTGGATCAACAGGAATCATACCTGATGCATCGCCGACGCCGAGTACCTTCTTGCCAGTAAGACGCCAGTGGATATAACCAGCGAGAGTGGTGAGATAGGTGATCTCCTTTACGTGAGGCATATCCTCGAGGATGCACTGATAGAGGTGGCTGATGCTCCAACGCAATGGAATGTTGTAGTTGAAGAGCTTAGAGAGTTCGGCAGCTGCCTTGCCAGTGTTGGTGTTACGCCATGTGCGGAATGGGATGAGAATCTTATCGTCCTGACCGAATGCCATGTAACCGTGCATCATTGCAGAGATACCGATACCTGCAAGGTGCTCTATCTCGCAGTCAAACTGCTCGATAACGTTCTTGCGAAGGTCTGCGTAGCAGTCCTGCAGACCGTACCAGATGCGGTCGATGCCGTAGGTCCAGATACCATCTACGTTCTGGTTTTCCCAGGTGTGGCTTCCCTGTGCTATAGGCTTGTTCTCACCATCGATGAGGACTGCCTTAATGCGGGTAGAGCCAAATTCGATACCGAGAATGGCTTTACCTGCGATAATAGTTTCTTTTGCTGTCATAACTGATAAAAGGTTTTTAAAAGTTTTCAAATGGTAGTCAAAGGGCTAAAAAGATTGTGAAAGGAATGTATGATTCATAAATCTCTTCCAGTGCTTTTCTTCCTTTTTCTACTTCTTTTACTTTTAATTTCTTTTATTTGAGAGCCTTGTTAAGCATGTAGTAAACCTCGTTGTTGCGGAGATCCTGCTTGAAGCCAGCGATTGTGGTCTGCTTGTTTATCTTAGCATACTCGATGCCGGTGATCTCAGCAAAGTCATCCCAGTACTCCTCTGTGAGGTCGTATGAGAATGCGCTGTGGTGTGTACCACCAGCGAGAATCCATGCACCTGCACCAATCTCGAATGTTGGCTGTGGAACCCAAAGTGCAGATGCTACTGGCAACTTAGGCATCTTCTCTGGCTCGATGCACTCAACCTCCTGAGTGATCAGGCGGAAGCGGTTGCCGAGGTCAACAACTGTTGCCTTGATACCAGAACCAATCTTAGATGTGAACACGAGGCGTGCTGTGAACTGGCTGCGGATACCGATGCCGAGCATGTGAACCTCAAGTGTTGGCTTGTCAACAGCGATGAGAGGACATACCTCCAACATGTGTGACTGAAGAATAGAGGTCTGGTTCTGAGCGAAGTTCAGTGTGTAGTCCTCGAGGAATGAGCAACCCTTTGCCAAGCCCTGGTTCATAATCCACATTGTGCGGCAAAGACATGCTGTCTTCCAGTCGCCCTCTGCACCGAAACCAATACCCTCTGCCATCAGACGCTGAGAAGCGAGACCAGGAATCTGGTCGAAACCTACGAAGTTAGGATCGTTGATGTCTGCATCGCCAAGGTCGTCGAAGTTTGTAGTAAATGCTGTTGCACCCTCGTCCTTCAATACGCGACGGATTGCAATCTCTGCCTTTGCTGCGTTCTTAACCTTCTCCCAGTAGATCTCCTCGCCGCTCTCGTCAATCTTGATGGTGTACTCCTTCTTGTACTCCTCAACCAAAGCGTCTGCCTCAGCATCGGTTACCTTCTTGAAGTAGCCCATCAAAGAAGAAACTGGATAGTAGTCTACATGATAGCCGAGACGCTGCTCGAACTCTACGCGGTCGCCATCTGTTACAGATACGTTGTTCATGTTCATACCGAACATCAAGCAACGTGTTTTGTGAGCATCAGCAACACCAGCTGCAACGCGTGCCCATACACCAATCTGCTTCTGTGCCTCCTCGCTCTTCCAGTAGCCAACAACAACCTTGCGTGGAACACGCATACGTGTGCAAGCGTGACCGAACTCGATATCGCCGTGAGCTGACTGGTTGAGGTTCATAAAGTCCATGTCAATCTCCTTCCAGGGTATCTCAGCATTGAACTGAGTGTGGAAATGAAGCATAGGCTTCTGCAATGCCTGAAGACCCTTGATCCACATCTTTGCAGGTGAGAAGGTGTGCATCCATGTGATAACACCTGCACACTTGTCGCATGCTGTTGCTTCCTTCATAAGGCGCTCTGCCTCTTCTGAAGACTTAACAGTACCCTTATATACGATCTTTACGGGAACATTGCCACTGGCGTTGATGCCTGCAATCATTTCGGTAGAGTGTGCATCTACCTGACCCAATACCTGCTCTCCATACAGTAACTGTGTACCTGACAGCCACCAAATTTCTAAATCTTTGAACATGTTTTTAAAGCTTTTGTAACTGTCTACATAAACACTTTTTTTGTTATTTTTTAGGTGTGTTTACAGAGACAGTAAGTTAGTATTTTTGTTAGTAAATTTAATTAGTGCTTCTGACCCTTCTGTCCGTAGTATGCGTTAGGACCATGCTTGCGGTTGTAGTGCTTCTCGATAAGAAGTGGATTCATCGTTGTCATTGGATTGATTGAGTAACTGATGAACGCCATCTTTGCGCACTGCTCCATAACTTTGGCATTGTATACTGCATTGTCAGGACTTGTTCCCCAACTGAAAGGACCATGGTTCTTTACCAGCACTGCAGGAGTGTGGTCGGGATTGATCTTGCGGATGTTGAGGATCTCGTCTACAATAACATTACCGGTTTCCAACTCGTACTGACCCTCTACTTCCTCCTTGGTCATATCGCGTGTGCAAGGGATTGCCTTGTAGAAGTAGTCTGCGTGGGTTGTACCGATGTTCTGGATGTCCTGACCAGCCTGTGCAAATGCTGTTGCATAGGTTGAGTGTGTGTGTACGACACCCTGAATATTTGGGAATGCCTTGTAGAGAACGAGGTGAGTGGGGGTGTCGCTTGATGGATTGAGGTCACCCTCTACAACCTTACCGGTTTCGAGGTCAACAACAACCATGTCGCTTGCCTTCATGTCGTCGTAGCTCACACCGCTTGGCTTGATAACTACCAAGCCCTTTTCGCGGTCGATTCCGCTGACATTACCCCATGTAAATATAACCAAACCCTGCTTTACCAAGTCAAGGTTTGCCTTGAATACTTTTTCTTTTAATTCTTCGAGCATAATAGTATGCGTTTTTGAATTTCTTTAGTTGTTTTATTCTTGTATAAGAAGAAATACTATTTCTTGGAAGGAAAACTATTTCTCAGAAGGAACAGCAGTTCTTGAAAGAATTACCTGCTCTTAGAAGGAATAGCAGTTCTTAAAGAAACACCATTTCTTAGAAGAAATACCAGTAGAATGCTGCGCAGAGACCAATTACAACAAGTGAACCGATAACGTCGAACAGGCCCATGCTCTCCTTGATAGACTTCTTAAAGTCGCCTGTGAATGTGATGGCATCAATCTGTTCCTTTGTGGGAGCAGTAGTGAAGCAACTTACTACTACCATGAATATGATAAGTACAACGAGCAACCAGCACTCGAATACCAACCAGTTGGTCTGCCAGAACCATGTTGTGTTCTCCCAGATTGCACCTTCCATAACGTTCTTGCCAGTGTTGGTGATGACGTTGGTTACAAGGCGAACCATACCGATAATGAAGCCGACAATCATAGTCCACTCACCTGCCTTTGGAGTGATCTTCTTAGAGAAGATACCCAATGCAAATACTGCTACCATTGTAGGAGCAAGGAGTGACTGGATACCCTGGAGATAGTCGTAGAGGCTACCGAGGCTCATCATGATTGGCAACCATGCGAAACCGAGGATAACAACGATGACTGTAGCGATACGGCCAACGAGTACGTAGTGTGCCTCGCTCATGCCCTTCTTCATTGGCTTGTAGAAGTCCTCAGTGAAGAGGGTAGCACAGCTGTTGAAGAATGCTGCAAGTGAAGCAACCAAAGCACATATGAAACCAATAGTGATGATACCCTTAGCACCAGCAGGAAGAACCTGCTTAACAAGCATTGCGTATGCAGAGTCTGTGTCCTCCAATTGCATGTCACCGCGAGCGGCGAGAGCAGCGCAGATCATACCAGGGATGAGGAACATGAAGCAAGGAAGAACCTTGAAGAAACCTGCAGCGATAGTACCGCGACGTGCACGCTTCATAATCTCAGCGTTGTCCTCGCCAGGAGTCTGACCAAGTACACGCTGTACGATGTGCTGGTCGGTACACCAGTACCAGAAACCGATGATAGAAGCACCGATGAATACTACGAAACCTGGATACTCGTGGTACATTCCGTCACCTTCTTCCCAGTGGAACATGTGTGTTGTACCATAGCCGTTGTTCAACTGGCTGCAGTATTCCATCATGTTTGACCAACCTGCAGTTATGCCACCGTCACCGCCGAGAGCAGCGAGACCGAGGAACAATACAACTAAAGAACCAATGATGAGGATAGGAGTCTGTACAGTAGACAATGTCATCACACCCTTCATACCACCCAATACGGTGAAGATACAGGTGATGACGATGAGGCTGATAGCACCAACCCAGAAGTTAAGACCCCAGAGATACTTGAAGAACACACCACCAGTAAGAGCAGTAACACTTACCTTAGTAAGCACGTATGCAACAAGTGTGATGATTGACAACCAAGAACCTGTTGCCTTTGTGTAACGGAACTTGAGGAAGTCGGGCATTGTGATAATCTTACCCATCTTGGTGATGAGCAACTGATAGAATGGTACGAACAACCAACCGAGGATGAGGATCATCCAACCCTGCATCTCCCAGTGTGCCATACCGACACCACTCTTTGCACCTGTTCCGGCAAGACCTACGAGGTGCTCAGAACCAATGTTTGCGGCAAAGATTGCCATACCGATTACGTACCAAGGCTCTCCCTTTCCGAACAGGTAAGCAGAACTGTCCTCGCCCTGCTGTGATTTCTTATCCAGTACAACAGAACGCCATACCAGTGCAGTTACACCTAAAATACCGACGATCAAAACGATCCAGTCGATGCTGATAAACTCGTGTGACCACCAGTCAATTGCTAATAGATTCATTTTAGATTAGTTTTTTTTCAGTTATTAATATCGTTGTTAGTTATTTTATTCTGATTTCTGTTACCAGTCTTGACGATAGTTCTTGTCCCACGTCATTACTTGTGGATAGAGAACTTGAATACACAGTGGCTGTAGTATTCCTCGCCAGGATTCAGGAAACTACTTGGCCAACCAGGTACGTTAGGACTGTTTGGATACTTCTGTGTCTCGAGGCACAATGCAGCGCTCTTAGGATATGTAACGTTGTTCTTTCCAACAACAGTGCCATCCTGGAAGTTACCTGTATAGAACTGAATACCAGGCTCGTTGGTGTAAACGTCGAGTTGGATGCCTGATGTTGGGCTCCATGCTGTTGCGCAAACCTTTGTATCGTCGCCCTTGCCGTCCTTGTATGTGTTCAATACCCAGTTGTGGTCGTAGCCGTTGTGACCAGGTTCGCCGTCACCAGCAAGTGCAGGGTCGTCGAACTTGCTGCCTACAACGATTGGAGTACGCAGGTCAAAGCATGTTCCCTCAACCTTTGCAATCTCGCCAGTTGTCATGTAGGTGGCATCTGTTGGTGTATAGTTGTCAGCGTTAATCTGAATCATGTGGTCTGTGATAGGCTTGCTTGGATCACCGCTCAGATTGAAATAACTGTGGTTTGTCATGTTCAGGATAGTTGGCTTGTCTGTAGTACCCTTGTATGTGATGTCAACGGCATTGTCGTCAGTCACCTTCATTGTAACGGTCACCTTCACCTCTCCAGGGAATTTGCCTTCACCGTCTGGTGAGACAAGTGTCATGATGACAGTGCTGCTGTCTGGCTGCTCGGCATCGTATGGGATGTACTGCCACATACGGCTGTAGCCGTGAAGCATGTGACCATAGTTGTTTGTGTCGAGTTGAACAATGCTGTCGCCAAGAGGGAACTGACCCTTGTTTATGCGGTTTGCGTAGCGACCGATTGAAGCACCAAAGTCACTCTGGTTGTTCTCGGGGAAATAGTCCTTGGCAGTAGGGTAGCCCAGTACCACGTCGGTAGGGTTGCCGTTCTTGTCAGGAACAACGATACTTACGATACGTCCTCCAAAGTTGGTGACACATACCTCCATGCCATTGTGGTTGGTCAGGGTGTAGAGTTTTACTTCCTTCTCGCCGCGTACCTCGTCAACGTATGTTGTGTCGAAGTCTGCTGGATTAAGTCCAGACTGTGTTATTGCACTTTCCAAAGCTGCTGTTTGTTTTCCTCCACAAGATGCCAACAAGATTGTTGTAGCAGCTACAAGTGCAGTCTTCATTGTTTTTTTCATAACTTTTTCTTGGTGTTTGAATATGCGTCTATTGCATATTGTTTGCATAAAGTGTAGTTTGTCAATCGGCAAATTCGTTTTTTTTTGTTTATCACATAGTCCAAATGATGGCAAACATGTGTCTGCTTTCAAGTGAGTTGCGTTATTGCCTGATGACTGTTTTTTGAGTTTCTTTTTTGAATATGGTTGTGGCCGTTCCTTTGCAGAAACGGCCTTAACCATATAGTTTTGTATTAGCAGAGTTTGCGAGAGCCATCGCCGATTACTACGTCGATGATGATTGGCTCCTTGCCATATTTCTCAGCAAACTTGTTCTTTACAACCTTTGTGAAGTTGTCGTACAACTCGTCAGAAACCAGGTTGATGGTACATCCACCGAAGCCACCGCCCATGATACGAGAACCGGTAACACCTTCCTCCTTAGCGATGTCGTTCAAGAAATCAAGTTCCTCGCAACTTACCTCGTACTCCTTGCTCAAGCCGTTGTGAGTAGCGTACATCATCTGACCAACGGTCTCGTAGTCGCCAGCCTCGAGTGCGTCGCAAACCTTCAGCACGCGGTCAACTTCACCGATGACATACTTAGCTCTCTTGTAGTCCTCCTCAGTAACCTCTGCCTTAACTTCCTCGAGATACTCGTAGTTAGCGTCGCGAAGAGTCTCAACCTCGCTGTGGTGCTTTGCGATAACTGCAGCAACACGCTCGCAACTCAGACGACGGTCGTTGTATGGAGAACCAGCAAGTGTGTGCTTTACCTGGCTGTTTACCAAAACGAGTCTGTAGCCCTTAGGTTCCCATGGGAAGTATTCGAACTCGCCGCTGCGACAGTCGAGACGCATCAGGCTTCCTGCCTTGCCGTGAACACTTGCGAACTGGTCCATGATACCACAATTGCAGCCGATGTACTTGTGTTCTGTACGCTGACCAACGCGTGCCAACTCCATCTTCTCGATCTTGTTGTCACCCCAGAGGTCGTTCAGTGCAAATGCGAAGCAACTTTCGAGAGCAGCAGAAGAAGACATACCAGCGCCAAGGGGCACATCACCAGCAAATGCTGTGTTGAAACCCTGAACAGGAACGCCGAGTTCCATCATCTCACGGCAAACACCGAAGATATAGCGTGCCCAACTTGCTGAAGGACCCTTGGGATCGTCCAAAGAGAAGGTAACCTTGTCCTTGAGGTCGATAGAGTAAGCGTTAACGTTGCGTGTGCCGTTAGGCTTGATTTCTGCAATCATTCCCTGCTGAACAGCTCCTGGGAATACGAAACCATTGTTATAATCTGTGTGCTCACCAATCAGGTTGATACGACCTGGTGAAGCATATACACTACCTGTTGTGCCGTCGAAATGCTTGATAAAGCGGCTTCTAACATCATCAATTGTAAGTCTCATAATTGTATTAGGTATTAAAGTTCTTTTGATTTTGTTTTAGATGTGAGGATTTTGCTGTCCTCACACCTTTTATATAATTATATAGGATAATCTTAGTGTTATCTTATATTTGCGTTATCTGTTATTCTACAGGAATGTCAGTGTTGACGTTCTTCGAACCGATAAGAGAGTACCACAAGATATATACACCAGCAGCCAGGGGAACAAAGAAGCTTGTAAGGTAACTGCCAGTCACGTCAGCCACCCAACCCTGAATAGCCATCATGATTGCGAAACCAACAACCATTGTCATGAAGATACCCGATGCCATTGCAGTGTACTTTCCGAGGCCTTCTGTTGCAAGGTTGAAGATACCTCCCCACATTACAGATGCGCAGAGACCAACCAAAAGGAAGCAGAATACGCCAACAGGAACCTGGCCGTCAATCAATGCCATATTAACGTAGTCAATACCAGGAACGGTGACTGTTACGTCAGATGGCAGGAAGATACCAGCAGCAATCAGGATGATAGAAGTGGCACTTACGAATGTCATCATGGCCTTTGTAGAAACCTTGGCACCGATAGAAGCACCAACGAATCGACCGATAAGCATAAAGATGAAGTATACGGCGCCGAGTGTACCAGCGTAGCCAGCATCCAGACCAAGACCTGGTGTCATGCCCTCTGCTGGGTTAACAGGAGCGGTGAGGTACTGGAGGATGAATCCTGGAGGGCCCATCTCGATGCTACCGTAGATACCGATAGCAAGAGCACCGAGTACGAAGTGGCGGAACGACCATGCGCTGTGAGAATCCTTCTTGTTATCGCTCTTCTCAGCAGGCTGCTGAGGTTCCTCGATCTTTGTGAAGAAGATAACCACGAAAGCGATTACGAAAATAGCCAGTGCAATGAAGAGGGCAGGTGTTGCGTCGGCAATCTTTGCCTTGGCAGCATCACCGATAAGAGCACCCATAATGATGTATACAGCAACGGCGGCTGAAGAGTTGAACACACCACCGGTCTGGATGAGTTGGTTACCAGTGTTACCACCACCGCCGAGGATGTTCAGCATTGGATTGACAACTGTGTTGAGAATACACATACAGCAACCAGAGATAAGCGCTCCGATGAGGTATACGAGGAATCCGCCCCAGCCACTGAGCCACTGGATGAGAATACCTACAATACCTACAACCAAACCGATAAGAGCGGTCTTCTTGTAGCCGAATTTTGTAATCATCATACCTGAAGGGATACCCATCAGCAGGTATGCACCAAAGTTACCGTAGTTTCCGACCATTGCAAGGAAGTTGCTACAGCCAAATTGGTTTTTCACAATGACACCCATTGGCGAACACAGGTTCGTAACAAAGGCAATCATAGCGAACAGGGCAATCATAACGATAATTGCACCCCATTGTTTTTGCTTTGCACTCATAGAATTAAAGTATTAAATTTAGATTTTATTTATTCACAACGCAGAATTTGGATTTTGTCTTCGACGCGAAAATAGTCATTTTTACTTTTCAACGCCAAACTTGTAGATTGTCTTCTGAGTGTATACTTCGCCCGGCTTCAACTGGCAACTGGGGAAGTAAGGTCTGTTAGGACTGTCGGGGAAGTGCTGTGCCTCGAAGCAGAGACCGCTTCGGCGTGGGAATGTACTGCCGCACTGACCGGGATAACCAGTTGCCCAGTTGTCGCTGTAGAACTGTACGCCTGGCTCTGTTGTCCAGGTCTCCATTGTTCTTCCGCTCTTTGGGTCCTTCAGCACGCATGCCAAAGAAAGTTCTCCGGGTTCTTTCTTGTTAAGAACAAAGCAGTGGTCATAGCCGGCACCGTTCTTAATCTGCTGGTCGTCAGCGTCAATATCCTGTCCTACAGGCTTGAAGGTGCGGAAGTCAAATGGAGTGCCTTCCACCTTGAGAATCTCTCCTGTAGGAATGCTTGTATCGTCGATTGGAATGAAGAAATCGGCATTGATCTGGAGAAGGCAATCCATCTGGTCTGGAGTTGGATTTGCAATGCCGGTTAATGAGAAGAAACCGTGGTTTGTCATGTTGATGATAGTCTTCTTGTTTGTTGTGCCACGGTAGTCGATAATCAATTCGTTATCGTCTGAAAGACTATATTTTACTGTCATCTGCACCTCGCCAGGGAAACCTTCCTCATAGTAAGCGAAAGTGTAGCGAAGTACGAGTTCTGTGTCGTTAATCTGCTCAGCGTCCCAAACACGTGCGTGGCATCCAGTTGGACCGCCGTGAAGGCTGTTTGGGCCGTTGTTGATGGCGAGGTTGTATTCCTTGCCGTTCATTGTGAACTTTCCCTTGCAGATGCGGTTGCCGTAGCGACCGATCAATGTAGAGAGGAAAGGTTCTGGGCTGTCGATAACGCCCTGGATTGTATCGTGTCCCTGTACAACGTTGGCAAAGTTTCCGTCCTTGTCAGGAACCATTATTGCTACGAGTGCACCACCATAGTTTGTAATCTGAACTTGAACGCCTGAAGCGTTTGTAAGAGTATAAAGATCAGTCTCTTTACCCTGTACGATTGCCTGAAAGTCTTCACGCTTCAGGCCAGAAAGATTTGTCTTTTCCATATTTTGTGCGATTTAAAGTTTGTCAGTTCACAATGCAAACTTAATAAAAAACTTTCAAACGCGCAAAGTTTTTATAGGAAAATGTGCTAAAATATTACTTGTTTTTTACAAATTGGAGGTAGTCAGCGACTACAAAACTGCTGCCTCCAATGTATATGAAGTCAGAATTGTCGGCGTCTTTTCTTGCGTTTCGGTATGCTTCTGCCACATTGTCGTACTTGTTTCCTTTCAGTCCCAGCTCTTCTCCTATGCTGTGAATTATGTTTACATCCATTGCTCTCTTCACAGATGCTTGGGTGAAGTAGTATGTAGCGTCTTTTGGGAACAGGCTAAGACTTCCCTTCACGTCCTTGTCGCCCACCATTCCGATGACAATCCTAAGTTTTTTGTTGATAGTCTTTAGTTGCTTTGTTATCAGTTCGATACCACCCACATTATGTCCAGTGTCGCATATGGTGAGAGGTGCGGTTTCCATAACCTGCCACCTTCCCATCAGTCCTGTGAGGTCACATACTTTACTGAAGCCATCCAGCACGTTTTCTCTTGTCAGGTTGTATCCCAAATCGTTGAGAACGCTCACTGCATTAAGTATCGTGTTTGTGTTGAAAATTTGACATTCTCCCCCTAATTGACCTTCGATTGTGCCATATGTCTTTGTTTCGTATATTCTTTTGACTGACTGACTGACAGGTGAGGAGATAATCTCGTTGTCTTCTTCTGCGAAGATGATGGGGGAGCCTGTCTCGGCTGCTTTTCTGGAAAACACATCCCTCACGTCCTCGTGTCCGTTTGTCTCCCCTATCACAACAGGAGTGTTAGGCTTGATGATTCCTGCTTTCTCTGTGGCGATGGCAGGCAACGTGCTGCCAAGGAACTGCGTGTGGTCGAAACTTATGTTAGTTATGACAGAGAGATCGGGACTGATGATGTTCGTGCAGTCAAGGCGTCCTCCGAGTCCCACCTCAATGACGGCAACGTCAACTTTCTGCTCCTTGAAATAGAGTAGAGCCAAGGCAGTCGTGAGTTCGAAGAAAGAAGGGTAGAGCGGTTCGAAGAATGTACGCTCCTTTTCGACAAAATCAATTACCCTCTCCTCGCTTATCATCTCGCCGTTCACCCTTATTCTTTCGCGGAAGTCAACAAGGTGCGGCGATGTGTACAGTCCAACCTTGTATCCGGCACTCTGCAGTATTGCGGCAATGGTGTGGCTGCACGAGCCCTTTCCGTTTGTGCCGGCAACGTGTATGGTGCGGTACGCCTTGTGTGGGTGTCCGAAGTGCTCGTCCAGTGCGTGGGTGTTGCTAAGTCCTTCTTTGTAAGCGCCTTGCCCGATGTTCTGGAATAGAGGAGCGACGTTAAATAAGTAATCGAGTGTTTCCTGATAAGTCATGCTATTTAAACTTGCAGTCTTAAAAAATAAGGTGTGTCACTTGTATTCCTGACACACCTCTTATATATTAGTCGAACAGACTCTTGAATCTTTGGAATATCTTTTCCTTGATGCTCTTGTTTGGCTTGAACGATTCGCTTGCCTGCATTTTCTCGATGAGCTTGCGCTCCTCGGAGTTGATATTTTCGGGAACGTAGATGCTGATATGCACAATGATATCTCCGTATCCGTAACCATATCCTTGTACGGCAGGCAGACCCTTGCCTCTCAGTCGCATCACCTTGCCGGGTTGAGTTCCCGGTTCAATCTTGATTTTAGCCTTGCCGTCGAGTGTGGGAATCTCCACGGTACCTCCAAGAGCCGCAGTCGGGAAGTCGAGCAGAAGGTTGTAGATGAGGTTCTTGTCCTCGCGTACGAAGTCCTTGTGTGGTTCTATCTCGATGTGCAGTTGGATGTCGCCTGCAATGCCGTTGCGTCTTCCAGCGTCTCCCTTGCCCTGAATAGTGACAACCATGCCAGTGTCTACTCCGGCTGGTATGTTCACCTCGACGGTCTCCTGTCCGGAGATGACACCTTCGCCTCCACAGTGTGAGCACTTGTTCTTGATAATCTTGCCTTCACCGTTACAGTGAGGACATGTCGTTTGAGTCTGCATGCGTCCGAACATCGAGTTGACAGTCTTTATAACCATACCCGAGCCTCCGCAGTGGCTGCATGTCTCAGTCTTGCCGTCAGCGCTGCCAGAGCCGTGGCAGTCGGGGCAGGTCACCTGCTTCTTTATGCTGAACTTCTTGCTGCATCCCTTTGCTGCCTCTTCGAGAGTGAGTTTCACTTTCAGTCTGAGATTGCGTCCCTTGCTGACGCGCTGTCCAGAGCCGTCAAATCCTCTGTAACCGCCTCCTCCGAATCCTCCGCCTCCGAAGATGTCTCCGAACATAGAGAAGATGTCGTTCATGTCCATGCTGGCACCGCCTCCGAATCCTCCGAATCCACCGAAACCGCCTCCGGTAGGTCCGTTAAATCCGAACTGGTCGTATTGCTGTCTCTTCTGTTCGTCGCTCAGCACGCTGTAGGCTTCTGCGGCTTCCTTAAACTTCTCCTCAGCCTCCTTGTCGCCAGGGTTGCGGTCGGGGTGGTATTTAAGTGCCATCTTGCGGTAAGCAGATTTTATCTCCTGTGCCGTGGCATTCTTCTGTACGCCGAGCACTTCGTAGTAGTCTCTTTTTTCTGCCATAACTGAAATGTTTACTTAAATTATTTATAGTCCGACGGCAACCTGTGCGTATCTGAGCACCTTGTCGTTAATCATATAACCCTTTTGAGTACAGTCAATCACCTTACCCTTCATCTCGTCGCATGGAGCGGGAATCTGGGCAATTGCCTCGTGCAGGTCGGTGTTGAAGTCTGCGCCTTCAGTATCGATAGGAGTCACTCCCTGACCCTTCAGCACGGTCATGAACTTCTTGTAAATCAGTTCTACGCCCTCCTTCACTGCGTTAACGTCTTCGGCGTTGTCCATATTCTTGAGTGCGCGCTCAAGGTCGTCCACAACAGGCAACATGGCACTGAGAACCTTCTGTCCGCCGTTGAGGATGAGTTCAGCCTTCTCGGCCATGACACGCTTGCGATAGTTTTCGAACTCAGCCTGCTTGTACAGCATCTTCGTCTTGAGTTCCTCAATCTCTGCGTTGGCATCTGCCAGTTTTTCTTCTGGCGTTTTCTCTGCAGCCTCCTCCGAATTTTCAGCCTCCTTGTCAGTTGCAGTCTCTTCGGCTTTCTCGTTCTGAATGGTTTCGTCAGTCTGACAGTTCTTTATTTCTTTTTCTAGATTGTTGTCTTGTTGAGTGTTGTTTGTCTTATCCATAGTGCTTATTTTTTCTTTTTACTAAAGACGAGCAAACACCTTGCCAAAGTTGTGTTTTATGCCAAAAAAGTTCAAAAAGTATACGCTCGTCCCACGCTTTCAAGCATTGAAGCCTTATTAAGAGTACATCTTCTGACGCAGTTCCTTGATCTTGTCGTCGTGTATGTACTCGTCATAGTCCATCAGTTTGTCGATGCATCCGTTAGGCGTAAGTTCGATGATGCGGTTGGCAACAGACTGTATGAACTCGTGGTCGTGGCTTGAAAACAGGATGTTTCCCTTGTAGAGTTTTAGGTTGTTGTTGAATGCCTGGATGCTTTCGAGGTCGAGGTGGTTGGTAGGCGTGTCGAGGATAAGGCAGTTTGCATTGTTGAGTTGCATTCGTGCAATCATGCATCGCATCTTCTCGCCTCCCGAGAGCACGTTCACCTTCTTGAGCACATCCTCGCCGCTGAAGAGCATACGACCGAGGAAACTCTTGAAGTACACCTCGTTGCCCTCGCCGTACTGGCTGAGCCAGTCTACCAGGTTCATTTCGCTCTGGAAGAATTCCGTATTGTCGACAGGCAGGTAGGCGGTTGTGATGGTTACTCCCCAGTTGAACGTACCCTTTTCTGCGTTTCTCTTTCCGTTGACAATCTCGAAGAGTGCGGTCATGGCACGTGGGTCGTGACTCAGGAATACCACCTTCTGTCCCTTTTCGATGTTGAAGTTGATGTTGTCGAACAGAACCGTTCCGTCTTCGGTTGTGGCTTTGAGATCCTGAACCTCGAGAATCTGGTTGCCTGGTTCGCGTTCCATCTGGAAGATGATGCCAGGATACTTGCGGGTAGAAGGCTTGATTTCCTCGACGTTGAGTTTTTCGAGCATCTTCTTGCGGCTTGTGGTCTGCTTGCTCTTTGCCACATTGGCACTGAATCGGCGGATGAACTCCTCCAGTTCCTTGCGCTTCTCCTCGGCTTTAGCCTTCTGGTTCTGAGCCTGGCGGAGAGCCAATTGCGAACTCTGGTACCAGAACGAGTAGTTTCCGGCAAAGAGAGTCACCTTTCCGAAGTCGATATCGACGGTATGTGTCGAAACAGCATCCAGGAAGTGGCGGTCGTGGCTCACAACCAGCACGGTGTGCTCGAAGTTGCCGAGATAGTCCTCCAGCCATTCAACGGTCTCGAGGTCGAGGTCGTTGGTAGGCTCGTCGAGCAACAGGTTGTCGGGGTTTCCGAAGAGAGCCTTTGCCAGCATTACGCGCACCTTCTCCTTACCCGAGAGTTCGCCCATCAACTGGTAGTGCTTGTCCTCCTTGATTCCCAGGCCAGACAACAGTGCGGCAGCATCGCTTTCTGCATTGTATCCGCCCATTTCTGCGAACTTGTCCTCGAGTTCAGCCACCTTGATGCCGTCCTCGTCGGTGAAGTCGGCCTTGGCATAGAGAACCTCGCGCTCCTTCATCACCTCCCACATCACGGTGTGGCCCATCAGTACGGTGTTGAGCACCGTTTCGCTGTCATATTTGAAGTGGTCCTGCTCCAGGACGCTGAGTCGCTCGCCCGGACCTAATTCGATGGTGCCTTTCGTAGCCTCCAGTTCGCCGCTGATGGCGCGCAGCAATGTAGACTTGCCGGCTCCGTTTGCACCGATGACTCCGTATATGTTTCCGTTGGTAAATTTGATGTTGACGTCCTTGTAAAGAACCTGTTTGCCGAATTGAACGGCAAGATTTGAAACTGTAATCATTTATCTTCTATTTGTTGTTTTAGTCAAAAAAGACCCTCCCCGTTTCTTAGGGAGGGGGGATTGTCGAGTCTCCTCTATTTCATGCTGTCTCCCACAAACTGCAGTGGCATCAGCGCTTTTACCGAGTCCATCACGTGTATCTCGTCCTTGCAGCAGAGCAGTATCTTGATGGGTTGGCAGAAACGGTCCTCCGTCTCCAGCAGTGCCTGCCTGCACGAGCCGCATGGCGGAATGGGCGATTTCATGAATCCGTCATCGTTGCGTGCCGTTATGGCAATCTTCACGACAGACTCTTCCGGGTACTGTGCTCCTGCGGCGAAGATGGCGCTTCTCTCGGCGCATATGCCGTCCGTGAATGCTGCGTTTTCCTGATTGCATCCTGGTATGACAATGCCATTCCTGAGTCTTAGTGCGGCTCCCACTCTGAACTTCGAATACGGAGCGTAACTCCTGTTCGTTGCCTCGCGTGCCACATCCACCAGTTCCCTCTCGTCTTGCGGCAATTCTTCGTATGTGAAGACGCTGATTTGAGACACAATTTGATATTCTCTCATGATTATATTTTAATAATGTGTACAAAATTAGGCAAAAAATTTCGTATTCTCTAATTTTTTTGTAGTTTTGTGTCAAGTTTCGTTGATTAAAGCATGAAAAGACATATTTCCAAGGGCATATTTTTGCTGATTTTGCTGTTTTGCACCATTGGTGCGAAGGCACAGAAGCAGAACAGTACGTACCAGTCGTACATCCAGAATTACTCGTCGATGGCGATAGACCAGATGAACAGATACGGCATACCTGCCAGCATAACCTTGGCTCAGGGTTTGCTCGAGAGTGGTGGCGGAACCAGTTACCTTGCAGTATATGCCAACAACCATTTCGGCATAAAGGTGTCGAGTGGATGGAACGGTCCGTACGTTCTGCGCGACGACGACAAGAAGAACGACAAGTTCCGAAAGTACAACAATGTAGCCGAAAGTTACGAGGACCACTCCATCTTCCTCACCAAGCCTCGCTACTCGTCGCTGTTCCGTTACGGCAAGACCGACTACAAGAGATGGGCGCACGGACTGAAAGCGTGCGGCTATGCCACTTCCCCCACTTACGCGCAGAACCTCATCGAGTTGATAGAGCTTTACAATCTCGGTCAGTACGACTATGCAACAATTGCCAGCAACTCCTCCAAAGAGTCGAGCGGAACCCTCCTTTCGGCGGGCTATGCCATTGGGAATCAGCAATCGTCAAGAACCTATACTTCCGGAAAGAAACTCTATCACATAGTTAGCAACGGCAACCTGAGTTTCTTCACGACCCACAAGGTCTATCAGAACAACAAGAACTACTTCATAAGAATCCAGAAGGGTGACAAACTTGCCGATATAGCCAAGCAGGTAGGTGTGAAGGAGAGAAAGTTGAGAAAGTACAACGAACTTCCGAAGAAGGGCGAGCCGAAGGTTGGTGCGGTGCTGTATCTCGAGAGCAAGCGCAGCAAGGCCGACAAGGGGTTCAAGAACCATCCACATGCAGTTAGGGCAGGCGAGAGCCTTTACGACATTGCCCAGATGTACGGCATCAAGTTGAGCAGTCTTTACAAGAGGAACAATCTTATGCCTGATTATCAGCCTTCAGTAGGCGACCAGTTGTGGGTATATTGAGAATTAAAAGTTAAAAATAAAAATTTAGCTTTTGAGAAGGCCTTTTGAGAAGGATTGTCGCTACGCTCCTCGAAATCCTGACTTAATTCCCAACTAAAATCTAAAAAAAAGTATAAAAGATAAAAACGAAAAGTATATGAAAGGAATTGTATTGGCAGGCGGTTCGGGCACACGCCTTTATCCCATAACCAAGGGTATAAGCAAGCAGTTGATGCCCATCTACGACAAACCGATGGTTTACTATCCAATCAGCGTGTTGATGCTGGCTGGTATTCGCGACATCCTCATCATCAGCACCCCCTACGATTTGCCAGGCTTCAAGCGCCTTCTGGGCGACGGTTCAGACTACGGAGTCAATTTCTCGTATGCCGAACAGCCCTCGCCCGACGGTCTGGCACAGGCTTTCACCATTGGTCGTGAGTTTATCGGCGATGATGCTGCGTGTCTCGTTCTTGGCGATAACATCTTCCACGGAGCCGGTTTCACGACAATGCTCAAGGAGGCAGTACGCACAGCCGAGGAGGAGCAGAAGGCAACCGTCTTCGGCTATTGGGTGAACGACCCAGAGCGCTATGGCGTTGCAGAATTTGACAAGGAGGGAAACTGCCTTTCCATCGAGGAGAAGCCAGCCAAGCCAAAGAGCAACTATGCAGTTGTCGGTCTCTACTTCTACCCAAACAAGGTGGTCGACGTGGCGGCAAGTATCAAGCCCAGTGCACGAGGCGAGTATGAGATAACGACTGTCAATCAGGAGTTTCTCAACGACGGCGAACTGAAGGTGCAGACACTCGGCCGTGGTTTTGCGTGGCTCGACACCGGCACCCACGACTCGCTCTCTGAGGCATCGACCTACATCGAGGTTCTCGAGAAGCGTACCGGACTGAAGGTGGGATGTCTCGAAGGCATAGCCTATCGTCAGGGCTGGATTACCGAGGAGCGAATGCGCGAACTGGCACAGCCAATGCTCAAGAACCAGTACGGTCAGTATCTCCTGAAAGTCATCGACGAACTCAAGGAGACAGGCAATCCAAACCTCTGATTCTTAGCACAAAAAGATACAAGAATATGCGGAGCACAATATTTGCTCCGCTTTTTTGGGGTCACCCGTAAAAACGTGTGGATAATCTAACACAATAAGACAAGTTTTTATAGGAAATTCTTTCTCACCGTTTCTTCAATTTCTTACGATATAAAAGACTCGTAGGAAATATA
>CAMAFX010000037.1 GCA_945833925.1 uncultured Prevotellaceae bacterium | reverse complement strand
TCACATCTGTATATGACCTGTCAGGCAGAAGAGTAAGTGAATCATATATCCCTAAGGGTATATATATTAAGAATGGTAATAAGATTATAAAGTAACCAGATATGAGAAAATTGTTTTATTCTATATTGTTTTTATTTTCGCTTGGCAGTTATGCTCAGGAGGAGAGTGTGGAGACATGGTTTGGCATAAGTCGACCAGAACATGTCCAGTCATATATAACAGATAGTAATGGTACACACAAAGTCCCTCATCGTGTAGGTAGTCAGGCTTCAGCATCTTTAAAGTCTATTGGTACTCAGAAGATTCCTGTTGTGCTTGTAGGTTTTGCTGACAAGGACTTTACTACAGCAGGTGGTGTCAAGGAGGATGTTAATGCGTTCTATGACAAGTTCTGTAATGGAACAAGAGACGGCAATCGGTATACAGGCCATGGCAGTTATGGCAGTGTTAGAGATTTCTTTGTAGAGCAGAGCGACTCCATTTTCCTGCCAGAATTTGAAGTTGTTGGCCCTGTAACACTTGATAAGGGTTATGCTTACTATGGTAAGAACAATGGTTTAATCAAAGATATAAATTTCTCGCAGTTTCGTGATGAAGCCATTGCAAAGGCACAGCAGGAATACGATGGTCTATGGAGCGATTTCGATAACGACAATAACGGAACTGTCGATATGATATTCTTTGTTTACGCCGGAGTGGGAGAAAATTCAAGTGGTGATGTTAATACTATTTGGCCCAAGGAATTTACTTCTCCTGTAGAAATAAATGGAGTTGTCTATTCATGTTCTGGTTGTACATGCGAAATGTATTCCGCTACAAAGACAGATGGAGTAGGAGTATTCATACATGAGTTGAGCCATGCTCTTGGTCTCCCTGATTTTTACGATCTCAACAGCGTCGCATTTGGTATGGATACCTGGAGCGTGATGGATTATGGCGAGTATTGCAATGCCGGCTTCAATCCATGTGGTTATACTGCCTACGAACGAGATTTTATGGGCTGGCGTAAACTTATCACCCTTACCGAGCCTCAGGTTCTTAATATTCCTTGTTTCTCAGATGGTGGTTTTGGATACAAGGTTGTGAATGAAGAGAATAGCAATGAATATTACATTCTTGAAAACCGTCAGCCAAAGGGATGGGACAGAGTGTTATGTCGTGTTGGTCATGGTTTGCAGATAACTCATGTTGATTATAACAGCAGTTGTTGGTCAAACAATTCTGTAAATACTGATGCAAATCATCAGAGAATGACCATCATTGCTGCAAATAATAATTATAATGGTACGAATGCTGCAAATTCTATGGACGAGTGGAAAGAATGTCTTGTCGGAAACCTTTATCCCGGCGAGTCACTCAATTATAACCTTACTGATGAAACTGTTCCTGCAGCAATGGTATATGCTGGTGGTTTGATGCACAAACCTATTCGCAATATAACTGAGAATGAAGACGGTACCATTACGCTCTGTTTTATGACCAACGGCAAACTTGACATTCCGGAGGTTAATGAGGCAGAGGATGTTGATATGGATAGTTTTAAGGCGACATGGGGAAGTGTTGAAAATGCAACTGCTTATGTTATCCAGTTGGAAGACGAAGATGCAGGCATACTGACTACAGATACTCTGAACATTCTTGAGAAGATATTTACCGAACTTCGTCCCAGTGCAAAACTGAGATATAAGGTTATGGCTATTGCTGATTCTCCAGAAGACTATATCAGCAGCGATTGGAGTGAGTATTTTTACCTTGAAACCCTCGTCGATGAAATCAAGAGTGTAGATGATAGTGATAAGACCGTAGACGTGTACAGTGCACAGGGAATGTTTGTCGGACATTTCCATGCTGACGAGTTGTATCGTTTGAGTTTACGCAAGGGCATTTATGTCATGAAGTATTCTAATGGTATGGCGAAAAAGGTAATGGTTAAGTAATTTTTCCGGATGAAATCGATTCTATTATTATTTGCTTCTTTGCTGGTGTCACTGTCTGTTGCAGCGGTACCAGCAAAGCGTATTAAGAGAGTTATCACACTTTCTGATGGCTCCAAGATTGAGGCTGTTTTTCGTGGTGATGAGAATGTTCATTTCTTCGAGGCTGAGGATGGAAGCCGTTATCAGGAAATGTCAGATGGTTGTTACGCAAAAGTAAGGAATAGTGTTATTGACAGTATATGGAATGAAAAACTGTGTGCCCGCAACCGACTTCGTTCTGAAAGGTACTCATCCTTCCGTGCGTCAATGAATGTGGGTGACCGCAATTTTAAGGATGGCTTGCATAAAGCGACATGGGGTGCTACAAGCAATCCGATATCCGGTAAAAGAAAAGGACTTGTTATTCTTGCACAGTTTCCAAATAAGAAATTCCGAAGCAAGCACGACAATGCTTTTTTCCAGCGTTTTTTTAACGAAGAAGGATTTTCTGAGAATAATATGGGTGGTAGTGTCCATGATTTCTTTTTGGAAAGCAGTTATGGTAAGTTCGATCTTACATTTGATGTTGTTGGACCGGTAAATGTCAGTAAGAATTATGATTATTATGGTAAGAATGATTCTAATGGCGATGATGTTGCTGCGTGTGAGTTTGTTTCAGAGGCAGTACATTTGGCTATAGAGCAAGGGCTCGACTTTTCCGACTACGATTGGGACAACGATGGTTATGTTGATCAGGTATTCATAGTTTTTGCTGGTTATTCTGAGGCTGCAGGAGCGGCAAGCAACACTCTTTGGCCTCATGAATGGGAACTCTCTGCAGGTAAATATTACGGTGATGGAGATGGTCCGATTATTGTTGGTGACAAAATAGTCGATACTTATGCCATCAGTAGTGAACTGACAGGAACATCAGGTTCTGTAATAGACGGTATTGGAACAGCATGCCACGAGTTCAGTCATTGTCTCGGATTGCCTGATTTCTATGATGTATATGGTGATAACTTCGGTATGGACATGTGGGACCTCCTTGACTATGGATGTTACGCTGGTGAGAATATGAGTGGTGAGTGCCCGATTGGTTATACAAGTTATGAGCGTATGTATTGCGGATGGTTACAACCAAAGGAACTTGAGGACTACACTGAGGTTAGTGCACTTCATTGTCTAAAGGACAGTGCTGATGCATATATTATATATAATAAAAAATACAAGAACGAATATTACCTGCTCGAGAATAGACAGCTTGACGGTTTCTTTAGATATGGATACGGTCATGGTATGCTTGTTCTACATGTTGACTTCGACAAGAATAGTTGGATTGACAATTCTGTCAATGGTACAGCCTCTCATCAGCGCATGACAATCATTCCTGCAGATAACAGTTGTAAGAGTTCTCCATATTACAGTACGAATTATGTGGGTGACACCTATCCTGGCTCCAAGAAGAACACGTCACTTACTGATACGTCAAAACCTGCTGCCACATTATATAACAAGAACAGTGATGGGCGCAAATATATGGGATATCCTATTAGAGATATTGCAGAATCGGCTGATGGCATCATCTCTTTTGTTGCTGGAGAGAGACAGGAATCCTCTATAGAAAATGTTGGGTCGGAAGACGTTAAAGACCGTTCGGCGTCGAATGTTCTTTACGATTTGCAGGGGCGCAGAGTTTCTCCTGCGTATCGTGGAATAACAGTTTCAAATGGTAAGAAAATAATGGGTCTTTGCAACTAACCCTTTCCTATTCAGATTTTCAGTCTACGTTTAACTTGCAGTCTCTGATGCCCTCTCTTTCCACCAAAGGTCTTTATCTCGGTGTAGAGATGAACAAATAAATCTCTCAGCACATTTTGGTGTTCCGAGGGCACTTATTCTTTTATGATAATACGGCCCTTTGGTTTGGCATATTCCTGACCAATGTGGCCGTTTTTCTCTTTTGTAAGGTACTCCACCAATGCATCATTATAGAGCATTATGTTACTTTCTATAATTTTGGCATCTTTCAGTATCCCCTTGAAACCGCCACCTGTTACACAGTAGTTTATGGTTCCCAAGGTATATGTGGCTTCCGTGTCAAGAGGTTTGTATTCACCTTCTTTACTCTCAATCATTACCTCTGTTACTCTTGGTTCCTTGCTCAGTTCAATGGTATATTTCATTCCTGCAACTTGTGGGAAGTCACCGTCCTCCAATGGCAGACTTTTTGTACATGCGTTCAGCAAATCCAATATCTTCTGACCTTTTACTTCTACCAATGTCAACTGATTTTCGTATGGCAGTAGACTAATAATATCGCCATATTTCACTTCTCCAGCTTCAAACTGTGCTCTTATTCCTCCGCCGTTTGCCAATGCAACATCTGCTCCTGTCACGTATTTGAATGATTCACTTACCAGGTCACCAGAATTAGTCTCCTTCGAGCGCACCTCTCTTATACCTTGTGCATCGTTAATCATTATAGGCACTTCGGAGGTACACACGTGTCTGTTCACGATCTCCTCGTACATTGAGACAATGCTGTCAGTAGCATTCTTCACAATTTCGTTTTCAAATGTTATGTCCTGTGTAGGTATAAGTTCTGTGTGAATAGTGCCGTTTTTTTTGATTACTAATTTGCCGACATTGGCAAATCTTGTGCCAGTCTGTGTTACAGCAACGGGTTTGCCGTCCTTGTTATCTACCATCAGTTGTGGCACCACACTATGGGTGTGTCCGTCGAGTAGGGCGTCTATTCCGTTTGTTGCCTTTATCAGACTGTGCGATGTGACGTGAAATTTGTTGTCATCTTCGCCCAGATGTGATAGGATTATGACGTAGTCTGCGCCTTCCTGGCGCGCTGCGTCTACTGCATTCTGCACTACCTCATATATATTCTCTACCGATAGTTCGTGTGTCTGTTTTCCACTTTTGTCAAAGAAGCCTATCTCTTCTGTATATATTGTCGTTGGTGTTAGAACGCCTACAAATGCAACTGTTTTGTCGCCCATCTTATGCATTACATAAGGTTTGTAGACAGGAATTGATTCTCCGAGTTTCTTGTAATTGACACAGGTCACAGGGGCATGAATCTCTTCTATCAGTTTACTCATTCTTCTGTTTCCATAGTCAAACTCATGATTGCCTAAGGTAATTGATGCATAACCGACATTTTTCATTATGTCGACTATGTACTGACCTTTCGACAGTGAACCAGCCGTTCCACCTTGTATAAAGTCTCCGCTTGATACACAGCAGCACCAGGCAGTGTCTTGTATTGCGTCCCTTAAACCGGCAAGTTTGCTATAGCCACTAACTTCGCAATGTACGTCGTTCTCGTAAAGGATGACTATGCTTTTTGTGTCAGTTTTCTTGCGTTTAATAGCATATGCCGGTGTAGAAACAGCCATCCCAAATGAGATGGCTGTCAATAGTGTTATAAGGAATTTGTTCATTTCGTTGTTTATGTCTAACCTTTATTGGTACTACATCTTGAATGGTGCGCTCTTGACGTAGATGCGGTAATCCTTGATGCTTTCGGGTGCTCCTTCCTCCATACGAGGCAGAATTTGGAAACCAGTGATTGTCTGATCTTGATTCATGTCGATAATGATGGAGTGGGGGAACTTCACGCCCTTGTTCGTGCTCCAGTATGTGCTTTCCTGAAGGTCGAATATCTTGTCGCCATTCTTGTTCCCGCTCTGTACATCCTCATCGTCGGCGTATGCTATTGACCATGGCTCACGGCTCAGACGCTCACCATTTTCGTTCAAGAGATAAATCTCTGCTATGCAGCAGTATTCGCGGTTCCAATGGCTGTTGAGAGCCTCAAGACATACGTAGCGTCCACTTACAGGCTTGTCGAACTTCACTTCCTGCCATCCGTTGCCAGCCTTTAGGCTTCCGCTATGTGCTGGTTTCTCACCACTCAGATCCAGATTCTGACCATCTAGGCGGTGTGTCTGTGGACCCTTCAGATTGAGTTTGTCGATGATAGGTTCCTGCAAGCCTTCCACACTTGCTTCCTTTGGACCGAGAACGTCCTGCACGATGATTTCATTTTCGCCCTTCTTCAGCCAGCAACCAGGCATATAGAGTGTCTGCTGAGGACCGATTTCCCAGAATCGACCGATAGCATGACCGTTAACGTATACCTGACCCTTGCCGAACTTCTCCATGTTGATGAAAGTGTCGCCAACTTTCGAGAGTTTGAATGTGGCGCGGTAGTTACCACGGCAGTTCTTGTTCTGCTCGTTGATAGCAACATATTTCATTTCAGTCTGGCTCTTGTAGTCATCGGGCAGACAGTATATCTGCCATCCCTTAAGATCGATGTTAACCTTGCTGTTGTTCTTGAGATTGTAACTTAGTTCAACCTTTTCTGTGATACCCTTAAAGTCCTTGATTGCGCGACCAAAGTTGATACGACCAAGAGCCTCAACATAAATGTCAAGCACGTCGCCTTCCTTCAGTGCTGGCAGGATGATTGAGTTTTCACGGTTGATACGGTCAATCTTTCCGATGAATTTCTTATTAACGAAAATCTGAGCATAGTCGTGTGCTTCGGTAATCTTCAGTACACTTTCAGAGTTGATGTTCTGGCTGATTGTGGTGCGATAGAGTACGCAACCCCAACCCTGGTTCAGTTCCTCGAAACTCTTTGTGTTTGTACTTTCGATTGGTGTTGGCAGGTTGTCATAGAGTGGTGCCACCTGCTTGAACTCGACTGTTGGGATGCTGATGGTTGGAAATTCCTTTGGCACGGCTGGCAGTTTCTTGCCGTCGTTGTATTTTGCCATCATCTCGCGCAGTTCAAAGTACTTGTCGGTAGTCTGTCCTGCCTCGTTAATAGGAGCGTCATAGTCGTAACTAGTTACGTCGGGAGCAAAACCAGGAGAGTTGGCACCAGCCCAATGTCCCCAGTTTGTTCCTCCGTGAGTCATATAAAGCGAGAAGCTGATTCCGCGATCCAGCATGGCGCGTATACCGTCAACCATTGCTTGTGCTCCGCGTGTCTCGTGGCGTCCTCCCCACTTGTCGAACCATCCACTCCAGAACTCCGAACACATCTTGGGGCTGTTTGGGCGAAGTTGGCTGAGTTTCTTGAATTCGTTGTCGATGTTGGCGCCGGTACCGAAGTTCATTGTCCATGTCAAGTCGTCAAGTCCGTTCTTCGTGAAGTTTGAACTCCAGTCGCACTGGAACAGTTCCACCTTGTCGAAGCCACTCTTGCGAATGATGTCTCGTACTGCGCTGATGTATGGCTTGTCCTCACCGTAACTTCCGTATTCGTTTTCAACCTGTACCATGATGATAGGACCGCCCTTTTCAATTGTCAGGTCTCCAAGTTGCTCGCCCACCTTCTTTTCGAAGATTTCAAGTCTCTCCATGAAATAAGGGTCCTGCTCGCGAAGTTTTATGTCTTTCTTCTTAAGTAGCCACCAGGGCAGACCACCCATTTCCCATTCTGCACATACGTATGGTCCAGGACGCACAATAACGTACATGCCATTCTTCTGTGCCAACTTTACAAAGTGACGGATGTCGTTGTTGTCTGTGAAGTTGAATACGCCTTCCTGCTGTTCGTGGATGTTCCAGAAGATGTAGATGCACAGTGTGTTCATACCAAGTGCCTTGCACATCTTGATTCTATGTTCCCAGTACTCGCGAGGGATACGTGGGTAGTGTACTTCGGCTGCTTTTATCACAAAAGGTTTACCGTTCAGGAGGAATGTCTTGTCACCGATGCCAAAACTTCCCACTTTGTCACCTGCCATTGCGTTGCTGCTTGCCATCATCATGGTTCCGGCAATTGTGCATGCAAGGATGGTTTTAAGGATGTTTTTCATATTTGTTGTAAGTTTAAGTTATTTCACGGATTCAAAGTTAATAAATAATTTCATCATTGACAAAAATCAAAAAGAAAAGTTCCCTCATTGAATTATTTTTAGTAATTTTGCATTATCAAATTATAATCAAAATGGCTGTTATTAATTGTCCTCATTGTGGACATTATATGTCTTCTGAGTCAAGTGTTTGCCCAAATTGTGGTAAGTCTTTGGATTCTGCTATTCAGGAAGGTGGAAAGTCCTCGAAATATAGTTGGAAACGACTCACTATGCGCAAGCGTATATATATATGTTTCATTCTTGTGCTTCTTTCTTCTATTGCTTTCTTCCTTGTAAAGGATCATCAGCGTGCAGTAGGACTCGAACTACGTGCTTACGAGCGTCTTGAGGGATGTACCAACCTTCATTGGTTTGAGGATTATATTGTCCGTTTTCCAGATGGTGAGCATATTGCAGAAGTGCGTCAGATGTACGAAAAGGCAAAGGTGGAGCAAAAGGAGTTCTTCCTTCAGTGTTCAAATGGAACCAAGGAGGAACTGCTCCGTTACATAAAGGAGCATCCAACATCGCCATATTGTAAGATGTGCGAGAACAGAGTCGACTCAATCGACTGGTCTGTTGCACTTGAAGCAAATACCGCCGATGCATTTTCTGCTTATCTTCGCGAGCATCCACATGGTTTGTTTGCTGAGGTTGCAACCGAGGAGAAGGCACGTAAGGCAAAACTCGAGGTGTCAGAGGATGAACGAAATCTTCTTCGTGGCGCTGTTGACAATTTCCTGTCTGCCATGACGGTTGGCGACGTTGCACGTGTCAATGAAATGATCAGCAGTTCACTGACTTTCTGCGGTGTAGCCGAATCGACTGGCGATAACGTTGCTGAGTTCTACCAGTCGCACTTTAAGAAGGATGACATCTTGGGCGTACATTTTTCTGTTAATAACGGAATGAATATAAGAAAGTCTCCATCGACAATGGGCGAGGGATTGTACAACTATTCTATAAGTGCCGATGTGGAGGCTACTCTCAACAGAACAGCGACTGACAGTGTTTCAACTGAAACATGGAGCCTTAGCGCTTCGCTTACTCCCGACAGAAAGTTTACCTCAGTAAGTCTTAACAAGAATTAGTCATTATGCAAGTAGCAAGTGTCAGGTGAATGGCTTTTTTGAAATCTCTGGTTTTTTAGTGACTGATTGTTAGCAATGACTTAAATAAAAAAAAGAACGCTGCATTCCGATTGGAATACAGCGTTTAATGTTGTGTGTTTGATAAAACGAGTTTATGCCTCGGCTGCAGTTTCTGCAACAGGGATAACGCTAACTGTTGAACGGTTAAGACGACCCTTGCGGAAATTAACTACACCATCAGTAAGAGCATACAAAGTATTGTCCTTACCCATAGCTACGTTCTGACCTGCATAGTGACGAGTACCACGCTGGCGAACGATGATGTTACCTGCGATGCACTTCTCACCTCCGAAAATCTTAACACCTAATCTTTGAGCTGCTGACTCGCGGCCGTTCTTAGAACTACCTACACCTTTTTTGTGTGCCATTTCTTGTCCTCCAATTAAATTGTTAAGCAATTACTTCCTTGATAGTTAACTCGGTGAACTGCTGACGGTGACCGTTCAGCTTGCGGTATCCCTTACGACGCTTCTTGTGGAAAACAAGAACCTTGTCACCCTTTACCAGGGGAGATACAACCTCAGTTACAACCTTTGCACCCTCAACAATAGGAGCACCTACAGTGATGGTACCATCGTTGTCTACCAACAACACTCTCTCAAACTCAACAGTCTGGCCAGCCTCAGCGCCCTGTACATGGTGTACGAAAAGCTTCTTACCTGCTTCTGCCTTGAACTGCTTACCGTTAATCTCTACGATTGCGTACATTTTATTATGTATTTAAACGGGTTTTTCCGCAAGGCGAATAACGTTTGTTATTGCTTGTTTGAGCCTCCACGGATTCAAATCGGATGCAAAGTTACAAAAAAGAATTGAGACTGAACTATTTACGCTCAATATTTTTTGATTTTTTTGCCTTTATTCTCTATTTCTGCAATGTTGCAAGATATTTTTCTGCTTCTATGGCTGCTTTAGCACCGCTTCCTGCTGCAACAACAGCCTGACGGTAGTGTGGATCTGCCACGTCGCCTGCAGCATATACTCCAGGTATTCCTGTGCGAGGTGAGTTGCCTTCGGTCATAATATATCCTGTCTCGTCTATTTTTACCCAAGGCAGAAAAACTTCGCTGTTTGGCTTGTGTCCGATGGCAAGGAAGAATCCGTCTATGGCAAGGTCGTATTCGCGCTCATCCTCTCCCCCTTTATTATATATAAGGTGTGCTCCTTCTACGCCGTTTTCACCGAAAAGTCCGAGTGTGTTTGTAAGAAAGAGAACCTCTATGTTTGGGTTAGTAAGTACGCGTTCTTGCATTATCTTGCTTGCGCGAAGTTTGTCCTTGCGTACAATGAGGTAGACCTTCTTTGCAAGTCCTGCCAGATAGGTTGCCTCCTCGCAGGCTGTGTCACCTCCGCCAACGACTGCCACTACTTTCTTGCGATAGAAGAAACCGTCGCATGTTGCGCAAGCCGAAACGCCTTGTCCCATATATTTTTTCTCGTCGTCAAGTCCGAGATACTTGGCAGTTGCCCCAGTTGCAATGATGAGTGAGTCGCATGTCATCTCGTTTTCATCGTCCAGCCAAAGGTGGTAGGGTGCCTTGCTCAGGTCACAGCGTGTCACGATGTTGCTCATGATGGTTGTTCCAAAGCGTTCACACTGCTGACGCATCTGGTCCATTAGTTCGTTTGCGTCTATTCCTTCAGCAAAGCCTGGGAAATTTTCAACCTCTGTCGTGGTTGTCAATTGTCCTCCTGGTTGGATGCCTTCAATTATTACTGGGTTCAGATTTGCTCGGCCCGCATATATTGCTGCTGTGTATCCTGCAGGGCCGCTGCCCACGATTATAAGTTTGTGATGTTGCATATTCTTTCTTGTTATGATTATCTTAAGTCAATGATTTCAGCCTCTGGATATTTTGTCTGGTCAAATTTAAATGTGCTTGCATCGAATTTCTGCTTTACCAAACCACTGATGCGAATGCGTGTCCAGTTATTCTTTCCTTGGCGAATGCGTACTGACACAGGTATGTAGTCTGTACTTACGTCTATTCTTGCCTCTTGTATGTCGCTTGCTTTAGATTCAGCGGTTAGTCTTACCTCGTAGACCTGCTTGCCATGAAGTGTGGTCTTTGTCATGGTGTAGTTGTAGCCGCTGCGGTACAGTCCGACGAATGCGTATGGGTTGCTCTGAGCCTGTTCTTCTTTTGATGGTGTGCTTACGTTTACCTCTTCCGTGTCGCTCAGATAGGTCCATTGTGTAGACCCATCGAACCACGTTTTAAGTTCGGGTGTGTCGACAAAGTATTTGTCACCACTTAGAAAAATAGTTCCGGATGAGGTGCCTTGATCGGACAATCCGATGAATGTTGTGACCTCGAAGTCCGTTTTCACACTTTTCATAGCCTTCAGTTTTGCTGCTGTTGCGTCGAGTACCTTCTTTGCATTTGCGTCTTTCTGGGCAAAGGCGAACGCCGAGTACATTGTAAGGGCTAAAATGGTTAATAAACGTCTTGTGCTCATTTGTGTCGTTTTAAGATTGGTTTTTATCTGATGCTGTTCAGTTTCTGCTCCAGGTCGAGTTCTGACTGGCAGAGAACTTCGCGTGGTTTACTGCCATGAGCAGGACCTACTATACCGGCAACCTCAAGTTGGTCCATAAGTCGGCCTGCACGGTTATATCCGATAGAGAATTTGCGCTGTATCATGGATGTGCTTCCTTGCTGTGTGCTGACGAT
Source organism: uncultured Prevotellaceae bacterium (assembly GCA_945833925.1). GTDB lineage: Bacteria > Bacteroidota > Bacteroidia > Bacteroidales > Bacteroidaceae > Physcousia. The sequence continues at coordinate 11,847 of CAMAFX010000037.1, read as the reverse complement.
AAGGCGTGCCACCTCCTCAAACATAGCATCAAGATGGTTCATGTCAACGTCCGGAGCATCCTCGCTTGCACCCTCCATCTCCACGTATGGCAATGGGAATGGACCGAGATAACTCTGCTGACAAGCAATGAAGTTGTTGATCTTTTCCACTTCGGGTGTGTCGACAAAGGCACACTGTACACGTATAGGCTCGTTTCCTGCAAGGAAAAGCATATCACCCTTTCCTACCAGCTGGTTAGCTCCCGGACGGTCCAGAATGGTACGTGAGTCAATCATGGAACTTACCTTGAATGCTATTCTGGCAGGGAAGTTAGCCTTGATTGTACCTGTGATAATGTTTGTCGTTGGACGCTGTGTGGCGATAATCATGTGTATGCCGACGGCACGCGCCAACTGGGCGATACGTGCGATAGGAAGTTCTATCTCCTTGCCCGCAGTCATAATCAAGTCACCGAACTCGTCGATGATGACCACGATGTAAGGCATAAACTTATGTCCGTTGTTAGGATTGAGTTGACGTGCCTTGAACTTCTCGTTGTATTCCTTCACGTTACGTGCCCTTGCCATCTTCAGCAGGTCGTAGCGTGTGTCCATCTCCTGGCAAAGGCTCTTTAGTGTCTGTATAACCTTTGTCACGTCTGTGATGATAGGCTCGTCGCTGTCCTCGTTTCCTTCCACCTGTGCCAGGAAGTGGTTCACGATGGGCGAGTATACGCTGAACTCCACCTTCTTTGGGTCTACCATCACAATCTTCAATTCTGCGGGATGCTTCTTGTAGAGTAGTGATGTGATGATGGCATTCAGTCCGACAGACTTACCCTGGCCTGTTGCACCTGCCACCAAAAGGTGAGGCATCTTGGCAAGGTCAGCCATGAAGATTTCGTTTGTGATGGTCTTACCCAATGCCATAGGCAGTTCCATGGTTGACTCCTGGAATTTCTTGCTGTTGATAACGCTTTCCATAGAGACTATCTGTGGGTTTGCGTTTGGAACCTCGATACCGATGGTTCCCTTGCCAGGAATTGGTGCAATGATACGTATGCCTAGAGCGCTTAGGCTCAATGCGATATCATCCTCAAGATTGCGTATCTTACTGATTCTCACACCAGGCGCAGGTGTTATCTCGTATAGGGTGATGGTTGGACCAACCGTTGCCTTGATGCTTGATATCTCGACACCAAAGTTGCGCAGAGCCGTTATAATCTGGTTCTTGTTGGTGTTCTGCTCCTCCATGTTCACCGCACGCGTGTCTATGTCGTACTTCTTCAGAAGGTCGAGAGTAGGGTAGCGGTAATTCTCGAGGTCGAGTTTGGGGTCGTATGGCTCCAGTGCGCCATATTCATCAGGATTTGCCTCCTCGTTCTCCTTGCCTACATTCACTGTCATGCCGGGTATCTCGTGTTCTGCCGTGGCAGCAACGTTGCCTGCATGGTGGCTTTCGGTGTTTGCTTTCTCTTCTTCGACACCTGTTCCAACCTCAAAGTTATCCGAGAACAAGTCCAGTTGTTTGCCGTCCTTTGTTTCCTCCTTGTTCGTTTCCTGCTCCTTGCCCTCGATGTCAAAGAGTATTGTTGTGGCAGTGTGCTTGTCAATCTGTTTGGGTGTTTCTTCCGCCTTTGTTGGGTGGTCTGGTCCATCCTCGCCACCGCGGAACTCCCACTCTATTGTGTCCTTGTCACTGCCTTTGCTGATTATCTCCCCAGTTTCAGGGTCTATTTCTTCCTCTTCTGTCTCCTCATCCTCTCTCTCTTCCTCAACTGCTTCCGCCTTTATCACCTCTCCTGTTTCGGGATCGATGATTGTTTCCTCGTTCTTGTTTCTGCGTTCGTTGATGATGTCCACAGGCTTTCTCATAATAGAACGTATGACGTTGATGGTTTCACTGCTGAGATAGCAGAGGTAGGCGATGGCAATAACCAACAACACCACATAACGGAATGGACCGATTTGTTCATCCAACCTGGACATGAGGTTGTAGCCAGTCTCTCCCCCCGGCTGGTAGACATTGTAACCACTGAGGATGTTGTCGGTGAGGCATGATATGAAGCATGAGAACCATACCGTCAGTATTCCGCAGTTGATGAACCATTTCCATAGTCTCACTTTAACTACATCCATGATGCGTACTCCTGCCATAAAGAGGAAGATGGCAAGAAATATAGATGCAAAACCGAAGTTGCATGTCACGAACCAGTATGCAACTTTCGCGCCAATGCTGCCCATAATGTTTGCAGCCTTGACAGCCTGGTCGGTGGCATACTTGTAGTCTTCTGCTCCGGTGAAGAAATAACTTACTATAGATAAAAGGATGAACACGGAAGACAGGCTCAGCAGTCCACCGCCTCCAAAGCGATAGTATTCCAACGCTGTGATCTTCTCATCGTCTTGTTCGTCTGCTTTTGCAGACTTCTTCTTGGTTGCCTTCTTCGTGGTGTTGGTGGCTACCTTTTTGGTGGTCTTTGCTACAGGCGATTTGTCGCTACTTGTATTTTTATTTTTGTCTTTGTCGGTCAATGCCATTGTTCTTATTTATTTTTAAGAGCACAAATGTAGCAAAAAAAAATGGATTATACTCGGTTTTAACGAAGATTTTTGTAACTTTGTCTTTCAAATAACAAACAACATGCGAAATAATCCATTAGATACAGGTTCGAATAAGATTATATATCAGAAAGATGTGCTCGAGTTTACTCAAGTGGCGGTGCAGTTCTGTGCTACACTTGAGCAATGTGAAGGAGTAGAGAAGAAAGAGTTGATTGATAAATTGTTGAAACTTATTCCTTTGCTCTATCTTAAGGCTCAGTTGCTCCCTGCGGTCGAGAGCGACGGCACGTTCCTGCCCGACGACCAGGTTACAGAGTCTGACTATGAGTTCATACGTTGTTCTGTGGCATCGCTTCTTGGCAATGATGACGAGTATCTTGATGTTGCATACGATGAATTCATGCAGACCGATGACACTCGCTGGAAACGAGTCTCCGAGAATCTTGCCGATGTCTATCAGCCTGTGCGTAATTTTCTTGCCACGTATCAGGGTGGGCTCGAGGATTGTATGCTTGATGCTCTGTGGTCTTTGACCGACAGTTTTGAGATGTACTGGGGAGAGGCACTCGTTGATGCCCTTGCCCGTCTTCACCGGGTAAAATATGCTTTCAAAGAGAACTCAGATGAAGATATTGAAGAATAGGTTTGATAAGGAGCTCATCGCCACACTTCCAAAGGTTTCATTCGAAGGCAGGATAGTTACCGTGATAAGTGAGGCTGAGGCAGACCGTGCCGTTGACTATCTGATGAGTCAGACTTGCCTTGGCTTTGATACGGAGACAAAGCCAAGTTTCAAGAAGGGCAAAGGAATGAACAATGTTGCTCTTCTGCAGGTATCTTCCGATGACACTTGTTTTCTGTTCAGGTTGAATCGCATTGGTTTAACCAACTCCCTTGTCCGCTTGCTCAGCGATAATACAATAACCAAGGTCGGACTTTCGTGGAATGACGACTTGCGTCAACTTCTTCGTCTGCGTGATTTCATCGCAGGAACTTTCATTGAACTTCAGAATTATGCAAAGGAGATTGGTATCGATGATATGAGTCTCCAGAAACTATATGCAAATGTTTTTGGCGAGAAAATATCCAAGTCACAGCGTCTTTCCAATTGGGAGTCGAGTTCGTTGAGTGAGTCGCAACAGGTGTATGCGGCAATCGACGCCTGGGCATGTGTGCGTCTTTACAAGGAATTGACTCGTATTAAGGAAAGTGGTGATTATGTCATCGACTGGGGCGACGAAGAAGAGTAATTGTCGTCTGTTGTTATTCATCGTTTAAAGTTACATTAAAATAAATGGAGAAGAGAATATTTTTAAAGAAAGGCAAAGAGGACAGTCTGAGACGTTTCCATCCGTGGATTTTCTCTGGTGCTATACATCATATCGAGGGAGAACTGCAAGAGGGTGACATCGTAAAGGTATATACTTTCGACAACGAGTTTATTGCCATTGGCCATTGGCAGATAGGCAGTATCGCAGTACGTGTGCTCAGTTTCCGTGATGTGGATATTGATGATGATTTCTGGACCTCACGTCTCACCACTGCATACGAGGCTCGCAAGGCAATAGGCGTTGCATGCAATCCTCAGAATAACACCTATCGTCTGGTGCACGGCGAAGGCGATAATTTGCCTGGTCTTGTTGTAGACATCTACGGTCAGACCGCTGTAATGCAGGCACACAGCGTCGGCATGCACGTTCATCGCAATGAGATTGCGGCTGCGTTGAAGTTGGTTCTGGGCGATTCCCTTTCCAATATTTATTATAAGAGCGAGACGACACTTCCGTTCAAGGCATCTTTGGGTCAGGAGAACGGTTTTCTGCTTGGCAACTCTACAGAGAACGTCGCTATAGAGAACGGCTTGAAATTCCATATCGACTGGTTGAAGGGTCAGAAGACAGGTTTCTTCGTCGATCAGCGCGACAATCGTTCACTTCTCGAGCACTATGCTAAGGGTAGAAACGTCCTGAACATGTTCTGTTATACTGGCGGATTCAGTGTCTACGCAATGCGTGGCGGAGCAAACATTGTTCACTCTGTAGACAGCAGTTCCAAGGCAGTCGATCTTGTCAATGCTAATATTGAACTCAACTTCCCTGGTGACAATCGTCACGAGGCTTTTGCGGCCGATGCATTCAAGTATCTCGACGAGATGGGAGGTGAGTACGACCTCATTATCCTTGACCCGCCAGCCTTTGCAAAGCACAAGGATGCACTCAAGCATGCGCTCAAGGGCTATACAAAGATTAATCAGAAAGCGTTTGAGAAGATAAGGAAGGGCGGTATTCTCTTTACCTTCAGTTGCTCGCAGGCGGTCAACAAGGATCAGTTCCGTATGGCGGTCTTCACTGCTGCAGCCATTGCCAGGCGCAAGGTGCGTATTCTGCACCAACTTCACCAGCCTGCCGACCATCCAATCAATATATACCATCCAGAGGGAGAGTACCTCAAGGGTCTGGTTCTCTATGTTGAATGATGCCTTGATGGTACGACGATTTGAAAACCTATAATCTGTGAGTTCGTTGGCTTCTCAACTCATTATTAGCTTTTAATCTTTAACTTTTAACTCAATAAAAGTATGAATATCAAGACTCGTTTGTCGATTTTGAACTTTATGGAGTTCGCTGTATGGGGCGCTTACCTCACTTCAATGGGAAGTTATCTTGCAACTCACGGAATGGCAACCAACATCGGATGGTTCTATAGCGTTCAGGGTTTCGTGTCTCTCTGTATGCCTGCGCTCATGGGTATTGTTGCAGACCGTTGGATACAGGCACAGCGCTTGTTGAGCCTGTCGCACCTGTTGGCTGGTATCTTCATGATATCTGCCTGTTTTTATGGCTATAGTTCGGGCGACAGCGTGCAGTTCCCTCTCTTGTTCACACTCTACACACTGAGTGTTGCGTTCTTCATGCCAACCATAGCGCTTACCAACTCTGTGGCATACAATGCGCTCGACAAGGCAGGTCTTGACACAGTCAAGGCATTCCCGCCCATTCGTGTTTTCGGCACCGTTGGCTTCATCATCAGTATGTGGATTGTAGACCTTGGTGGTTTGCAGGCAACTCCAGGACAGTTCGGCTGGAGTGGTTTGCTCAGTCTTGTCATGGCAGCCTATGCATTGACTATGCCTAAGTGTCCGATTAATACAAGCACTGAGCGCAAGGGACTTGTCGAGGCTCTTGGACTGAATGCCTTTGCATTGTTCAAGAACTACCGCATGGCTCTTTTCTTCATCTTCTCGATGTTGTTGGGCATATGCCTGCAGATAACAAACGGTTTCGCTAATCCATTTATCAGTTCGTTTGCCAATATCAGTCAGTTTGCCGATACGTTCGGAGTTCAACACGCCAATATCCTTATCTCCCTGTCGCAGATCAGCGAGACACTTTGCATTCTCCTCATTCCTTTCTGCCTCAGCAAACTTGGCATCAAGAAGGTTATGCTTATGGCAATGATTGCGTGGGTCTTCCGTTTCGGTTTCTTTGCTGTGGGTAACCCCGGCAGTGGAGTCTGGCTCTTCATTCTCAGCATGATTGTCTATGGTGTTGCCTTCGACTTCTTCAACATCAGCGGTTCGTTGTTTGTTGACAAGGAGACAGACCTCAGCATACGCAACTCTGCACAGGGCTTGTTTATGATGATGACAAACGGATTTGGTGCCACTGTCGGCACGTTGTCAGCACAGCAGGTCATCAATCATTATGTATACGATTTGGGCGAGAATGCCGATGCTATGAGCGTGTGGGAAGGCTGGAACACCTGCTGGTACATCTTTGCAGGCTACTCATTGGTAGTTGCCATTGCATTTGCAGTCCTTTTCCGTTACAAGCACGAGCCATCTAAGTAAGTATCATACATTCCGATATGAAGGAACTCAGATTCTTCTATACACCACAGCCGCAAAGCGGTGAACTGCCTCAGGATGAGGCTCAGCATGCTGTGCGCGTGTTGCGTCTTGGTACAGGCGACGAACTCAATTTGATGGATGGCGACGGCAAGTTCTACCGGGCAGAGATAACAACCGCCACCGGTCATCGTTGCCTTTACCGTATTCTTGAAGAAGAGCAGCAGGAGCGTGCATGGTATGGCAGAATACACCTTGCCATGTCACCAACCAAACTCAACGACCGTATTGAGTGGTTTGCCGAGAAGGCAACGGAGATAGGCATAGATGAATTCAGTTTCCTTGACTGCCAGTTCAGCGAACGTCGTGTGCTGAAGTCCGATCGCATCGACAAGATAGTTGTTTCAGCAGCAAAACAGAGTCACAAGGCATGGAAACCCATTGTCAACGAGATGACTGCCTTCCGCAAGTTTGTCACGCAGGAACGTGCCGGTCAAAAGTTTATCTGCCATTGTTATAATCAGGAGGATATTGACGGAGATAGCGTTCAGGCACAGACTGCCAAGCCTCACCTCAAGGATGTCGTCCTTTCCGATGAGGAATGTACTGTCCTGATAGGTCCTGAGGGTGATTTTAGTGTCGAGGAGGTGCGCTTGGCTCAGGCAAATGGTTTTCAGTCTGTTACGCTTGGCACAAGTCGTTTGCGCACCGAGACGGCAGGACTCGTGGCAGTGCATATCATGCAGTTAATCAAGCAGAAATGATAGCTCTTTTATATACATTTACTTAAAATTATTCATTATGAAGAAGAAAAGCTTTATCGTAGGTGGCATTGTTACCGTAGTGATTATCCTGATAGCAGTGTTGTGTTTTATTGTTTTCCGAAACAATAATAAGTATTGCAGTGTCATTCCTCAGGATGCGTGTGTAGTTTTGCGTGTTGATGCCAAATCGTTTATCGAGAAGCACGACATCGATACAAAATATCTCGAAAGTATTCTGAAACTTGCAAATGTAAGTTCGCTTTACGATGCCGGAATCAACTTTGACGAACCTGCCTATGCCTTTGCGCAGCCAAGCGGTGTGATTGGCGTCGTTGTTCCGGTTAACGATGGAGATAAACTCGAAAATCTTCTCAACTATACATCTACCTTTGTTGGAAGCAAGGTGAAAAGTCATCAGGGGTATAGATGGCTCGAGACTTCAGACATTGTCATTGCATTCGATGATACACGTCTGCTTGCCCTCAGTGGTGCTGGTATGAATTCGCGCGGCAAGATTCTCGAACTTATGGAGCAGGAAGCCGATGAGAGTGTTCTTTCTACCAAACTTTTCAGTGACCTTTCCAGCCTCGACAAACCTCTGGCTATGGTCACATCCACCAGTATGTTGCCAGAGAGTCTCACCAAGATGATGCCCGTACTCGATGGTTCTGATTTGAAGAATCTCGATCTCAATGCTCTCGTCTCGCTCGACATTGTCAAGGACAAGGCGCTGCTGGAGGTAGAGGTCAAGGCAAACAATGACGAATCGCAGGCTCTTCTCGACAAGAATGCCGCCATGTGTCATAAGATAAACGGAGCGTTCCTTTCTTCGGGTTTAAACGATGCTTTGGTATGGGCGTCATTCAACATTGATGGTTCTCAGTTGACAAGCGTTTTGCCTTCAGACATTTCTAAAGATATCAACCTGAGTTCAATAAACGGGGATGTAACAGTCATGTACAAGGATAAGGGCAATGAGTTCGTTCTCCTTGCCCAGGTTGCCGACAAGTCTATCCTAAATATCGTGCAGACGTTGACCGATGTGTCCGGGGGACAGTTGCAGGCTATGAAACTGAACGACAGCAAGTATGTTTTTAACATTGCGTCGAATGCCTATTTTGCAGGTGTTAATGGCAAGACCTTCTATCTGACGAACAGCAGCGAACTGAGCAACAATATTGACCGGGATGTTGTTACTGGTGTTGAGTTCCTCAAGGACGAAATTACAGATTCCTACGCCTTTGCAACACTCAACGTTTCACCACTCGTTACCTCACAGTTGAGTGGTCAGTATGCATTGATGTTCGGTACGTATGCTACCAAGTTGCTCAGTCTTGACCGTTTCACGTTGGTTGCCAAGAGTCCGTACCGCTACCAGATGACACTCTCTGTCAAGGATGGTCAGGACTTTGTCGAAACCATGCTCCAGTAAAATGATGTTTGTAGTTCGTAAAGCGAATGAATAAGATTATTATAGAGAATGCCTTGCCCAATGTGTTTGCTCACCGTACAGACATTACGAGTGACATCTGGCAGGCAAAGGCATTCTTCGAACGAGGTCATCTGTATCTTGTCGAAGCCAACAGCGGTACCGGCAAGAGTTCTATGTGCAGTTACATTATCGGCTATCGTCACGACTATTCCGGCCGTATCCTTTTCGATAGTGACGACATACGCCAGTATGGCACAGGCAAGTGGGTCGAACTCCGTCAGAAGTCCCTCAGTCACGTGTTCCAGGAGTTGCGTCTCTTCCCCGAACTTACTGCTATGGAGAATGTCCTTATAAAGAACAACCTCACTGGTTTCAAGGATATGAAGCAGATTGACGAATGGTTTGATGCTCTCGGTATTGGCGACAAGAAGGAGCAGAAGATAGGTAAGATGAGTTTCGGACAGCAGCAGCGCGTGGCTATGATTCGCGCCCTTGTCCAGCCCTTCGATTTCATTCTTGCCGACGAGCCTATCAGCCATCTCGATGAGACCAACAGCCGCATTATGGCAGAAATAATGATGACAGAAGCAAAGAAGCAGGGTGCAGGTGTTATTGTGACAAGCATAGGCAAGCATATGGACCTGCCTTACGAAAAGATTCTAAAACTGTAGTGAGGGCTATTTCGTTCTGCTAATCATTGACATCCAGTTTCTCGTTTTTTTTAGCCAACATTTAATTTTTAACATTTAATTTTTAACTTCCTCGTGAATCTCGTCTGGAAACTTCTTCGTCAGCACATCAGTATAGGTCAGTTGGTTGGCTTCTTCTTTGCCAACCTGCTCGGCATGCTCATTGTCCTTCTCTCGCTCCAGTTTTATTCTGACATAAAACCGGCGTTCTCGCAGGAGGACAGTTTCATAAAGAACGATTATCTTGTTGTGTCCAAGTCTATTTCCGCTTTGGGAGGATTTGGTGGTGCTACACAGACATTCAGCGAATCGGAAATTTCTGACATCAAGGCACAGTCGTTCTGCGAGGAGGTTGGCGCCTTCACTGCCAGTCAGTATCATGTCTATACAGCCTTTGGCATGGGGGCGTCTCCAGCCTTTGGCACGGATATGTTTTTCGAGTCTGTGCCACAGTCGTTTGTCGATGTCAAGTCCGACCTCTGGCATTTCGAGCCCGACAAGGGCATTGTCCCCATAGTGCTCCCTCGTAGTTATCTGGCTATCTATAACTTCGGATTCGCTCCGAGCCAGTCTCTTCCGAAGATTACCGAGGATGTAGCCGGTATGGTAGAGATAACTATCATTATGCGTGGCAACGGACTGGAAGAGCGTGTCAAGGGACGTGTTGTTGGTTTCAGTAATCGTCTCAATACAATTCTCGCTCCCGAGGAGTTTGTCAGTTGGAGTAATGCACGCTTTGCTCCCAACGAGGATTCTTCACCCACTCGTCTCATTGTCCAGGTCAAGAATCCTGCCGACGAGAGTATAATGAAGTATTTCGGCGACAAGGGCTATGACATTGCCGATGACAAACTGGATGCGGGCAAGACAATGTTCTTCCTGCGTGTTGTCAGTATTATCGTTATGTGTATAGGCTTGCTAATCAGTGCTCTTTCGTTCTATATTCTAATGCTCAGCATCTACCTGCTTGTGCAGAAGAATACCCAGAAGTTGCAGAATCTCTTGCTCATCGGTTATTCGCCGGCACGTGTCGGACTGCCTTATCAGTTGCTTACCATCGGAATGAATGCTGTGGTTTTTGTCATGGCGCTTCTTCTTTTGATGATTGTCCGCAACTACTATCTTGACATGCTTTGGAGCGTCTTCCCGGATATGGACACTGCCGACATTCTGCCAGCTGTGTTGCTTGGCGTGGCTCTCTTTGTTGTGGTCAGTATACTCAACATCGTTGCTGTTCATCGCAAGGTAATTGCCATCTGGGAGAATCGCATTTAGTTCATACGTTTGGTTCTTTAATCATTAAAAAATCATTATTTTGGAACAACTCAAGCAATTATACTTAGAGTTCAAGGGAAATGAACCTGAAAGCATTACCCCGATAACGGGCAGTGGCAGTAATCGTCAGTATTTCCGTCTTACTGGTGAGGACGGTTCCAGTGTTATCGGTGTCGTTGGTACCAGTCGTGACGAGAATCATGCCTTCTGCTATCTTTCACGCCATTTCACCATGCGCCAGTTGCCTGTTCCGAGCGTGCTTGTCGAGAGTAAGGATGGTTTGCGCTATCTGCAGACAGACCTTGGCTCGCTGTCGCTCTTTGATGCCTTGAAGGCTGGTCGCGAAGCAGGCGGTCGCTACACGCAGAAGGAAAAGGAACTGCTTCGACGCACCATTACCCAACTGCCTAATTTGCAGATTCGTGGTGCTCGGGGACTCGATTTCTCAAACTGCTATCCCCAGTCAGAGATGGACGTGACCAACGTGCTCTTCGATCTCAACTATTTCAAGTATTGTTTCCTTAAGGCAACTGGTCTCGACTTCCACGAACTTAAACTCGAGGCATCCTTCCAACTCCTTGCCAGAGACATTGTGAGTGATTCGAGCGAATCCTTCCTTTATCGTGATTTTCAGGCACGCAATGTTATGCTCGACGAGGAGGGCAATCCTTATTTCATCGACTTCCAGGGTGGTCGCCGTGGTCCTGTCCAGTACGACCTCGCTTCGTTCCTGTGGCAGGCTTCTGCTCAGTATAGCGATGAACTTCGCCGTGAACTCATCGACGTCTATATCGAGTCTCTCAAGCAATACGTCGAGGTCAACGAGACACGTTTCCGCGAACGTCTCTCGCTCTTTGTCCTCTTCCGCTTGCTTCAGGTGCTTGGTGCATACGGTTTCCGTGGCTACTTCGAACGTAAGAAACATTTCCTCGAGAGCATTCCTCACGCCATGGACAATCTTCGTCAATTGCTCAAGGACGAAAACGGATGCCCGTATCCTTATCTCAAGGAGGTGCTTACGGCGCTCGTCGAACTTCCCCAGTTTGCGCCCAAACCGGTAGAGCCTCTCACCCGTGCCGATGGCTACAAGACAACCGACCTCAACCCCTACAAGCCTCATCCATCCGACGGACCTGCCACCTTCTCCAAGTACGATGGCAAGGGCCCTCTCGTGGTTACTGTCTATAGTTTCTCTTATCGCAAGGGAATACCAGAGGACAATAGTGGCAACGGCGGAGGTTATGTCTTCGACTGTCGCAGTACCCACAACCCCGGTCGCTACGAACCCTACAAGCA
>CAMAFX010000036.1 GCA_945833925.1 uncultured Prevotellaceae bacterium | reverse complement strand
TGCCGCGATAGACCACACGGCCTGTAGAACCGCTGTAGTAATAGTAGTCACAATAGTAGGTCGTGCTGCTACCCGAAGCGGCAGCCGGTACCACGTCCATGTATTTGCCGTGTGTCACGCCGTTAATCCAGCCGGTGGCCTCCACGCCTTTCACCCGTCGGTAGGTTCCGTCGGGCATCTGGTAGCGCCACTTGCCGCCGTTGCCGCTGTCATTCGGAACGTCCACGCAGTCCATCATGTCGTATTTATGGCCGTAGATGTCCTCGTAGCCGAGGCAGTTCGTGTTGTTCAGGCTGTAGAACACTGTCTCACCGTCCGTGTTTGTCTCCTTGTAGAAGGCCTTGCCGTTGCCATCCACGCCGCCAACGGTCGTGCCGTTCGTGTTCACCGTGTCCTGCATGCCTATCTTCGCTGTGCCGCCGGTCGTGCGCATATTGGTGTGCGAACCTGCACCACACTGCATCTGGCTGTCCCTGCGTCCGTACTTGGCAAAGAAAAGGTTGGCGATGTCATTGTGCATAAGACCGTCTATCTGCTGCATGCCTCTCTGGGCCGAGTAGTAGTGGAAGTCGGTCCACGTCATGCTCGCTGCCGTTGAGCCGCCCGTAATACAGGCTCTCAGTTTGTCACCTACAACACTGCTGCCCACCACGGCGCACAGGTAAGGTTCCACTTCCACCCAGTCGGGCTCCATGTCCTCTATCTTGTCAGAGTTGCTCAGCACCACCATGTCAAACTCTGCCGTCTTCAGGATGGTGAAGTTAAGAGCTACGGCATTGGCAGGAATATCGGCTATCAGGTACATGCCGGCAACGAACTTCGAGCTGAGTGTGTTCACCACTACAGAGCCCACCACGAGGCCGGCTGAGTCCGTGAACACGGCACCCACAAGGTTTGTGCCTGGCACACTCGGGAAGCGCACTTTCTTGTAGCCGCTCACGCCAACCCTGCAGACGGCATAACTATTGTCTGCCGAGTAACTCTGCGCCAGCGTCTCTTTGCCGCTCATGATCTTGTAGTTGTTCCGGTAGTCGCTTGCATCCTTGATCTCGTCCAGCGTCACAATGTCGCAGTCCGGCTTCTTCGGCATACGCTCATTGCTGCTCCAGCACGCATAGTGCTTGCCGTTCAGGTAGTCGTTCACACCCTTGAACCAACGGTGGGGCTCATACATCATCCAGTCGCCCTCCGTACTGTCCAGCTTAGCCGCTGAGCAGTTCTTCAGTTCCTGGGCATCGGCGTAGTAGTTGGAGTTCTCTGCATGGAGCGGATAGATGGTCGCCTCACCATCCCCGTTGTTCTGCGTCGTCGCCACGCCTGCATGGGTGATGTTCCGCGAGGTCGGCTTCTTCGTCACCTTTGCCAGGCAGCGGTAGCGCTTCTTCAGCAGTGCCAGCACGTGACCGCTCGCCACATAGTCGGTGCCAAACTTGTAGCCCGTCCTGTTGTCCAGGTTGCTCACGTTGGCATCGTCGCTCACCGTGTCGTCAAACTCCAGCATCGAGTAGTCGGGCTGCAGGATGGTCAGTTCGGGGAATCTCGCTTGCATGGCGGCATAGTCCTCGTCGTCCATGTAGCTCGTCAGCTGCACCGTGCCAACAAGGGCGCAGTAGTCCACGGCGTTGCCGCTCGCGTCCACGCCCTTCAGGTTCTTGTAGCGGTTCAGCAGGGTTCCGTCGTCTTCCACGCTGATGCCCTCGATGCGCACACGTTCCACGTTCACGCACTTGCTGATCATCGACTGCCAGCTGATGTTCGGGCAACCGGCATAGCGCAGCGTCTTCACCGTCCGCCAATTCTGCAGCGTCAGTCCGCTCTCCTTCAGTTCCGGCAGGTACTCCAGTCTCAGCGTCTGGATGTTGCTGCCCAGTTTGGCGGTCGTCAGCGGACAGCCCTGGGCAAACAGCACCGCCTGGACGTTCACGCCTCGTGCGTCCAGCGTCGTCAGTCGCGTCTGGTTCCTGAAGTCCAGTTCCGTGCTGCTCAGCGTGCCGGTCTTCGCGCTGCCCTGACCGTAGAGGTTCACGTTCTCCAGCTGTCGGCACTGGTCAAGCACCAGACACCAGCCGCTGCTCCCGCTCCCGCTTGTCTGCAGGTCAAGCACCCTAAGCACCTTGCACTTGTTCAGGTTCAGGTCACCCGTCAGGTTGTTCGCCGCTCCCTCCATGTTCAGTTCGGCAATGCGGCTCGCGCCGTAGATTCTTATCGGGTCGTTCACCGTGAAGGCGTTCTCGAACACCAGCGTCACCGTGCCGCCTTTCTTCGCCTCCTCACTCGGCTGCAGGTGGGGGGCGTTGTTTGTGCCGTAGCCGAAGTAGTACAGTTCGCTCGCCTTCACTACGATGGTGTTGGCCGATTCTGTTGCCTGGCGGCTCATATACATGTCTATGTTATCAGAGAGATAGTTGCCCGTCTCATACTTCGCGTCGAGCAGGGCGAAGCGGTTCTGGATGAACCAGTGGCGGAATGCCTGCTTGTCACCCTTCAGGGCGTAGATATACGGGTACTTCACGATGCCGGTCTTCGTCGGCACACCCTCCGTCTGGGGCTTGATATACTTGATCTCGCCGCTCTTGTTGTAAGCGCGTCCGCACCAGTTGCCCTGCTGCTCCTCGTCAAACATCTGGTTCACCTGTTCCTCGGTCAGCTTCTCTCTCATCGTCGTGGCCATCGCCTTGATCTCATCCTTGAAGTTGGCCAGTACCAGGCACCACAGCCACGAGTCGTGACCCTCAAAGGCGTATTTGTTCTTGTCGCTGTCCCACGTCTCTCGCGTCACGTTGTACAGGTATGCCAGCATCGAGTCGTTGCGGTCGCCCATCTGGGTGTCGCCGTCGTAATACAGCAGATACCACACCAGCGCATCCCACGTCGCGGCTATCATGTTCTTCGCCCGCTGGTCCACGTTGGCGAAGTAGTCTGTGAACAGCCACCAGCACAACAAGAAGTTCAGGTTCAGATACTGGCTCGCCTCCGTCTTGAACTTGCTCGATACAAACGTGCTCACGTCGCTCGGGGTCGCCCCTGAAGGCACACAGTCCCTCACCCAGCCCCACAGACGCTTGAAGGCGTCTTTCTTCGCCGTCGGCGCATTGGCCCACTTCGTGTCCTCACCACCCGTCTTCGCCGGGTAGTTGAACTCCAGTGCGTTGTCAAACTCTGCCGCTGCCTGCGCGTCCAGGTCGCTCTGTCCCTGGAACAGGCACAGCGGCTGCGTGTTGTTCAGAAACTCGAAGGCGATGGGCTCCGTCGGCGTGAAGCCGTCCACGCCTTCCATGCCGATGATGGCCTGCCAGTCGCTCTTGTCGTGGTTCAGGTTGTACTGTCCGTAGTAGGTCGGCGTGTCCTCCAGGCTCTCTGCCGAGAACACGTCGATAGGGAAACCGTCCACGGCTGTACGCACGTTGCTGTCCACCTGCTGGGGTGGGGTCAGGAACCCCAGCGATTTCATCAGGTTGTTCCACAGTTTCGCGCCGCCGGTGTTCTGAGCCATTGACGAGTCTGAGTAGTCGGCCTTGGCGCACAGTATCTTCACTTTCTTCTGTCCTACGCGCAGGGCTATCTTCAGTTCCGTCTGCTTCACGCCGTTGATATACATCTCCGGATTCTCTCCCTTTGCGCAGTAGATGCGGTAGTTCTTCGCCGGGTATTTCGTCGAGCTCGTGCCCTGGATTCTGATATATACGTTGTGCAGGTAGATGTAGCGTCCGTCTGGGAGCCACAGGTGCACGTCGGCAAGGAAGTCGGTCTTCTTGTTGTTCTCGGCGTTCACAGGGTCAAGTCCGCCCTGGCGCACCACGAGCATGATGCCCTTGCCCTTGTTCCTCAGTTTCTGGAAGTCTATGCTCTTGCCGTCCTCGCCCAGCACGTCGTTCTCCTCAAACAGGGCGGCCATCTCGTCCAGCGTCTGGCGGTTCACGATGTGGTTGTCCATCTCCTCGTCGTCGCTCAGCGCACGGTCATACACATGCACCGTCCTCACCTCTACGTCCGCACCTGTACTGTCCAGCGTGATTCCCTTCGGCGTGTCCTGCATGAAGTTATCGCTGTCACCGTAAATGTCGGCAGCGCAGCGCGTACCGTTCACGTAGAGTTCCATCAGGCGGCCTTCCGAGCGTTTGCCGATCACGAAGGCTATCTTCACCCACATGTCCTGACCGTACTGACGGCCAACACCCACGGGCTGGGTGGTCTTATTCCCGTCCTCGTCCTCCACTTCCTTCGTCGAGCCGGTGTACATCATGGCCTTCTCTGCCGTGATCTGGAAACCTTTCACTCCGTCCAGGCAACTCACCACGTCACTCTCCTTGTCTGTGATGTTGCTCACCTTCAGTTCCACCTCAACCGTGCGGCCCGTCGTGGCGGCATCCTGCGTGAAGGGCTTGAAGTCGATGTAGGCTTTCGCGCCGTTCATCAGCTTCAGCGACTCGCCGGTCCACCCGCTCGTCTGCCAGTCCACGTTCTCAAAGGTGGTCTTCACCTCGCCGTGCTCCCAGTGGGCAGGGTCGCTCTCTCCGTTGCTCCTGCCGGCGGCGCTCAGCTTCAGCCGGAGGTCAAGAGTCGCTTCCTCCACATCGATACTGCTCTTGGTCACGTCGATATAGAACGGGTATTCCGTCGCGCCGCTCACCAGTTTCATGGTCTGTGAGCCCTGCTCGGTGAAGCGGTTGGTATAGGTCTGGGTGCTGCGCGCTACCAACACGTCCTGCACCTTCTCACCGTTCTGCCACACACTCATCGGGGCAGGGGTAACACCTGCATCATACACGGCATACTCGAAGGTCAGCTGCTCATACTGTCCGGCTGCCAGGCGTGGGGTGCGGTGGTTGGTCGTGAAGATGCGACCATCCTTGAACGTGTGCTTCGTGCCAATCAGGGGGGCACTGCTGCCGGCCTTGAAGATGTCCATGTAGATGCTCTCGCTCCTCAGCGTTAGGTCGGCGCTGGCCTCCATCTCGGCCACCAGCTGCACCGTGTGGCGGCCTACGCCCAGACCGCTCATCGCTATCGTGAAACTGCCGTTGGTCACGCCGCTCCTCGTCACTGTCGCCGTCTCGTACTGACTGCCGTCCACATACAGGGTTACAACCTTCGTGCCGGTGCCCTGCACGGTGTAGGGAATGACCGCGCTTTCCGTCGATCCGTAGCCGCCGGTGCTGATGCCGCTGCTCAGGCTGTAGCTGCTCTGCAGGCTCAGGTTCACCACCTTCACGTTTACATACGCCTGCTTCGTCTGGACCTTGCCCGTCGTCGGGTCGGTGGTCGTCGCTTTCACATAGATGTCGGTCGTGCCCACCTGCAGGTATTTGCTCACATCCAGCGTGTAGGTGCCCTTGCTGACCTCTTCGAGGGTCTCGTTGTAGGCTTGTATCGAGCCGCGAAGCACACGGATCTCCACGGTGGTTTTCTGGCCGGTGGTCTGGCCTGCGTCGTCACCACCCACATACTGGTGGTCATAACTCCATGTCAGCACACAGTTCCCGCCTTCCTTGATGATGCCCTGGCTCACGCTTGCGCCCAGCACAATCTTGGCGGTCTGCGTTTCTCCGCCGCCACCGCTACCGCCGGCTGCCAGCGTAAACTGGGTAATGGCCGCGCCGCTCTTGTTCTTCAGCGTCACCGTCTGGGTGCCGTCGTCACCTTCCTCCACGTCGCTGTCAAACAGGGTCGCGCTCTCTATCTCGTTGAACTTGCCGGCTACGGCCTGGTTCTGCACGGGATTGGTGCTCTGGGCATCGAGGCTCGCGTCCACCGTCACCTCGTCCACCGTCAGGTCTATGTTTCCCTGGGCGTCGGGGGTCTTCTTCTGCCCGTTCAGCGTCACGCTCTTCACAGTGCCGCCACCGCCGAAGTCGTCCCAGCTGCTCTCGCTCTCCCAACTGCTCAGACTGCTACCAATAAACTGCTTCGTCTGCCACTTGCCCTGGCTCACCTCGAAGGTCACACACGCGCCTTTCATGCGCTTCTTCTCCTCCACGGCTTTGATGGCGGTGGCAAGGGTGTAAAAGCCATTGTCCAGCGGATAGGTCTCGGTCACGTTGATGGTGTTGCCGCCACCGGTGCCGCTGGCTTCCACAAGGGCATCATCTTCCTCGCTCCAGGCATATAGCGTATCGCCAAACAGGTAGAGTTTGTCCATCCTGACGCTCATCGGGTCGGCAGCAAGGTCGTTGTACATCTCATAGCCTTTCCATGACATGCTGTAGTTCGTCCCATTCTTGCCGACAAACAGTTTCTTCGCCGTCACGTAGTAGATGGCATCCACACTGGTGAAGCTCTGCTCCGCCAGCGTCACGTCATCCAATATGCCGGCAAAACGGGCAGTGGCACCGTTCCGGGCCAACACTGCCACGTCCTCATATTGTTCCACCACGGCTTCGGCTGCTTGCGTGGCTTGCTCCGTCGCTTCTTTCGCATCCGTGGCCGCTTGTGCCGCTGTCTGCGCCGCCTGCGCCTTCGCGTCGGCATTGTCGGCTGCGGTGTTGGCGGTACTGGCTGCTCCTTCTGCTGCTGCTTTCGCTGCCAGTGCCTGCGATGCTGCATCGGTCGCAGGCTTGCCCAGCAGACTGACTGGGGCTGAGACAAGTGTAGTACCGCGCATGGCCGGCAGCGTATTGATGCCGTCAAGCGACGACACCTGCTCCAGTTCAGTCACGTCCTGGCTCTCGGATTTAATCTGAGTGATTATCTCCTGCTTCAGTTCTTGTTTCTCTTGATCTGTCATAATTGCCATGATTTATTTGGATTATTAATCTTGTTTGTTGATGGTTCTTGCTGTATATTTCGTCGTGAATCCGTCTATGGTGGCGTTTCTGTCGGGGTCATACACCAGAAGCACCTCTATAGAGTCGCCCTGACCCATCGCAAGGCTCTCCCAGCGTCCACCGTTCCAATGGGTGAACAGGGGATAGTCCTCAGAGTTCCAAGGCTGTTTCCCACTGCTGTCAGTCTTCGTGTTCCTTCCGTAGATGGAAAAATTATTAGAGCCAAGGTCTGATGTTATTGTTAGACGGACAGCAAACGGGGTACTGCTACCTATGCTGAGGGCATCACGAACTGACGTGAGCCTCGGAAGGGATATTCCTGCATTGTCCGCAGTGCAGCTCACAATGATACGGTTGCTGTCCCTCATACCTACATCGTATATCATGTTCGCCTGGTCCACGGTCACCTTTTTGAACCTATAGCCGTCTATAAAGCCGTTCAATGCGCCGCTACCAGTTCCGGCAAACGCAAGGTTGGCGCTATATGAGTTTCTGATGTCAAACACAATGCCCCATTTCGGCAGGAAGTCTTCACCAGTGTCAACCAGACGGCATAGCATAGGCTGTCCCAGACTGTGCCAAGTGCCAAATATCGCCTGGCGGTTCGTGGCATTGAAACCAATCATACTGTCATACAGGAACAGACCGTTTGTGTCGTCATGTATCACTGGCTGCAAGTTCCCTTCTTCGTCTTTTTCATAGGTCACGCTGCCAACGCCGATGTGGTCATTGGCTATCACAAACCCACCGATAAAGCCGCTTTGCGCATTCACCTGACCGCCGAACTTACCATTCTCAGCCTCGATACTGCCGTCTTCCTTTATCTTGAAATACTGGTTCGCCGTCACCAAGCCCTCCAGTTTGATGTTGTCTGCGGTCAGTTTGATTACGGTGCGGGTCTTCTCCGTTCCATCGGTGTCGGTATAACTTTCTTCCACGCCCACACCAATCAGGGCCAGTTTCCCGTCGGGTCCCTGGGCATAGATGCCGGTACCGGTGGCTTTCACCATGATGCCGCTCTCGGCAAGCACGTTGCCGTTCTGGTCGAAGTTCTGGGCGGCTATCTTCACCAGTTTCTCGCTCTGCTCGAACAGCGTCCGGTACTTATACGTCAGGCTCTCAATCTTGTCTGTGCTCAGTATGAGCATATACAGGTAGATGTCGCCAGTGAAACTCAGTTTGAAGTCGCCTGTGCCGTTCCACAGCCCGTTGCAGGTGTACTGCTTGTAGCCGTCGGTCACTGCCAGTTCTTCCTCTACGTCCATAGAGTTGAAGTTCTCGAAGCCGGTCTTGTCAACACCCTCAAAACGCACCTTCAGGGTGCCGGCACTTGCGCAGCGGTACAGGAAACTCAGGTACACTGGCAGGGCTTCTTTATTGCCCTCGCTGTTGGTCTGCATCGGGGGCACACTGCGCAGGTTCCCGTTCTTCTGGGTGATATACTTGTTCTTGATCCTGACCACTACACGACCGTCGTCTTTCGTTACGCTCGCGCCGTCGCCTTTCTTGGTCAGCACGTTCTCGTTCGCCCAGATCCATTTGTTACCCACAAGCCAGAACACGGTCTCGTTCTCCGTCAGCCACTTGCTCAGACCCTCGTCGAAACTGGGGTTGTTCAGATAGCCTCTGTCTATCGCGAAGTCCTGGCGCAGCGCACTCACGCTGCTCGCTATCTTGCCCTCAGTTATCTCAAACTTTGTCTTGATGTCTTCGCCCGTTACCAACAGGAACGTGCCGCGCAGGTAGGCGTTGTCGCTGTACAGGCCGTTGCCGTGGGGCTGGTTGTCTGCCGGGAACCAGTCATCCTTGATGCCGTCCAGGTTGCCCAGACGCGCACGCAGGCAGTCCGTGAAGTTCTTCGCCTTCACACCGTCCATCACGTCTATGCGAGGCTGGCCGTCCTCGGTGGCTGATATAAGTATCAGGTTCTGGCGCAGCGCGTTCTCGGTGTTGCCCATCAGCACCACCTCGTCGGCTTCAGCCGGAAGACTGGCGTCAAACTCACTCGTTTCTACCAGTACCGAATTGCCGTCAACTGCAGCCACCTCCACCCAGTACGATTTCAAGTTGCCGCCTGTGAAGGTCTGGCAGCGCATCAAGTCGTGTGCCTGGAAGGTATTATCTTGCTCGAAGGTGATCTTATAGTAGCCGTCCACCTCCTCAACGGTCTTTATTTTTCCATTGGCGGCACTCACCACAATCTGACCGCCAACGCTACGGATTTTCTCTACCAGCAGTTCAAACACGGTCATCACCTGGCGCACCGTCAGCTTGTCGATGGTAAGGTTTGCCAGTTCCTGCTCATCTATCCACAACTGCCATCCCTCACCGCCGAAGCCGTCCACGAACCTCGCGCTGCGCAGCAGTTGGCGCACCACCAGCGTCAACAGTTCGGCATTGCCCTGGCCGTCGATATGACCGCCTCGTGAACCGGCTTCAAAGTCGCCAGCCTCGATGCCCTCGTCGAAGATGATCTTTTTCTTGGCCCTGTCTGAAGTGTTCTTGCTCAGGAACTCCTTGTGCGTCCGCCGCGCGCTGTAGATGTTGTTGTCCGTCGGCTTTGTCTCGTCCCAACTCCTGATTAGGTCGGGGACGTTCACCGCACCCAGTATGCTGCCGGCATAACTCTTCGCGTCGCTGATGGCATCGTCTATCTTATCCAGTGTTCCGCTACTCAGTGCGTCGCTAATCTCCAAGTCCATCTGGCTTGGTAGGTTCACACTCCGGCTTATGCGTGTGATTCGGCTCTCTCTGTAGCCCAGCCTCGGAAAATACTCCTGACTCTTCAGGCGCACACGTCGCCCGACCTCCAGTTCCGTGCCGGTGTCCTCTATCCACACATGGTCGGTCGGCGCCTTATAGCGGCTCACGTCCTGGGCATGTTTGCGGTTGTACTCCTCTACAGCGCTCTGGAACTCAGTCTCGGCAAGCGTGTAATACTCGTCCGGCATCCGGATGTTCCACAGAATATACTTGTCACCGGGCTTCGGTACCAATGTGTCGCCGGGCAACTGCCGGTCGTCATCGTAGGGCCATATCGTGATGATCTCAAACTCGCGTGTCTCGCTGTCGAAGTTCACCTCAAAGTAGTGGTCATTGTCCGTCCCCAGTCCGGCAAGTTCTGAGCCCTCCTGAAAACTCACGTGTTTCACCAGACCGCCTATCTCGTAGGCGTTCGGGTCAAACGTCAGGCCGTTGTCCTTGAAGTAGTAGATGGTATAGGGCTTGCCGTCGCTGTCCTGCACCTCTCTCGAGCGCACGCTGCTCACCACACCGACCCGCCGCGGATAGATACCGCTGAAGGCTTCCTGCTCATAGTGGTGTATGACACCGTATTTCTGCACAAGGTCGCCCATGTCCACATACTTCGCACCGCTGGGCAACTGCAGTCGGCTTGCGCCATAGCGCTCCCTGTCGATGTTCCGGCTGCTGCCTATCGGGAACAGGCGAGTGTAGAACTTCACGTTGTCGGCCTTGTCCTGCTCCAGGCCGGTCAGACCCTCTCCGTAGCCGAGCACCACCGAGCTGCCCCACTCACAGCGGCTCAGGTTCAGCGTCTCACCGTCAAACCACCATTCCACGCCTATCGTCTCGGCAAGTTCTTTCAGGGCTTCATCGCAGTATTTGCCTTCGTAGTTGATCACCACGTTATCGGTGCCTTCCACGCTGCCCACCTTGAAGTTCGTCGTCTGGTCCATGCCGTCGTTGATGCACTTCACTATCAGGCGCACATGATCCACGGGGCGCGCCGTCAGCGTGAACACCGCCTCGTTCTCGCCGTCTGTGTTGTTCAGAACCAGGAAACGCTTGATAAGGCTCTCTATACCGTACAGCTTCACGTTGTACTCCCATTCCACGCTGCTCTTCTCTGCAGGCTCATATTTCTCCAAGGCCCAGTAACGATCACCGCCGAAATCCACATAGTCGTTCACGTCGATGGACACATGCTCATACAGCGTGAAGCCTAAGCTCAGCACATTGTCCGCCTGAACCTCCTTGTCCTGCGTACTGCTGTCGTTGGCTTGCAGTTCCGCTTTCTCATTGCCGTACTGGTCGTATAGTGTTAAAAGCATATTCTAATGGCGTTTTAATGTCATTCTTATTGTTCTGTATGTTGCGGTGCCATCGCAACTAAATAATGGGTTCGGGTTCCTTGAACGTCACCTTGTAACGTCCTGCCTGCACACCCTCTTTCCACAGGTAGGTCAAGCTCCGGAACTGGGTGCTCGAAGAATAATACATGCGCAGCGTCAGTCCAAGGGAGGGGAAACGCACGTTTAGCCAGCCGTTCTCGCCCGTCTTCAGAAACTGGATGAACGACTGGTACTTCTGCAGCCACTCCGTTCGCGTCTGCGCATATTGCGCAAAGTGAAGCGTCACCTCGCGCTCCTGGTTCGCCACCGTCAGCGTACGGGAGTATTTCTTGCCGTTCACCTCCCTGATGTCAACACCCACGTGCTCCTTCGTCTTGCTCGGAGCAAGTATGGCATTCAGGTTTTCCCTGCCGCCCTTCTTCTCCTCTGTCAGGAACACGCCGTACTCCTGCCAGATGTCGGTGCCGTTCACCAGCACCTGACCGCTCAATATATGTTGTTCTGTTGCCATCGTTATTTCATTTTTAGTCCGTCACGTATCATCTTCTTGATGTCTTCCTTTATCTCACCCAATGACTGGGCACTGCTGCCAGTGTTCGTTGCTATCTGGCGCAGGTGGTTGCCTGCCTCATCCATCTGACGGGTCACGTCGGTCAACTTGTCGTCCATGCTCGCCCAGTGCATCTGACCGCTTACGAACAGTCCCTCCAGTTTGCCTGCCTGATCCTGACTCATCGTAGTGAAGGCACCGGCCTTGCCACTCTGAGTTACCCCGCTGTTTTCCTCCGTGGCTTTCACAATGCCCTCCGTCCGCAGGGTCTCAATATCGCGCTTCGCACTCTCCACATAGCCCTCATACTCGGATTTCAGGGCATCCAGACGCTTCCTGTATTCCTCGTCGGTAATTTCGCCGTTGGTACGGGCTTCGTTCAGTTTTGCCAGATTCTCATACCAGTCCTCCAGGTTCTTCTGGAACTTGGCACCCACGAGGTTGTTCACCGCCATCCTGTTCACCATCTTCTGCCAGTTGTCAGCGATATTGTCCATCACGTCCTCGCTACCGTCGGCAAGGTCGTAGAGGGAACCGAGGAAGTCGTCAAAGACATTCTCCTTCGTCGTCGTCGTCAGGTTCCCATACAGGGCATCGGTAATCTCCTGCAATTTGCCGGCTTGGTCAATGTAGGCGTTCAGTTTTTCCTGGACTGATTCGCCGTAGGGCCCTTTGCCTGTGTCGGCTATCAGTTTCCACATGTCAACATTGCTGCGCAGCATCTTCATCTCCTCCGGGCTCAGGTCCCACAGGTCACCGTTCCACTGCCGGCCTATCTGACCGCTCAGACGCGCAATCTGCTCCTCGCTGAAACCATCCCAGTAGTAGTTCCAACTGTGGTGCGCACCGTGATAGCCGGCTTGCGCCTGGGCAATGCTCTTATAGTTGGCGTTGGTCTCTTCTTGTAGCTGCCGGGCGCGCGTTGAGGCATCAATGGCACTCGCCCCACGGGCACTCTTCATTTCGTCCGTCAGGTCTTCGATGGCTCGCTCCAGCAACTCGTTGCGCTTCGTCAGTCTGTCTATCGTCTCCGCCACCTCTGCGGCATTCGAGTTCGTAAACCAGTCCGATGGCCCATTATGGGAGAGTGCACCGAAGGTCAGGATATTGCCTATCCGCCCTAACACACCGTCAAGCAGACCGCCAACGCCGTTCACCACGATACCCTCCAACACCTTGAAAAGGTTCTCAGGCAGGTCGAAGATAGCATCTATCAGATTGCCCACGGCATCCAATATGCTCACCACAAGGTCATCTATCCAGCGCAGGCTGATCAACTCTGTCAAAGCGTCGAGAATGCCGGTCACGAAGTTCTTGATGCCACCTACCAAGTTCAGAATCAGACGGGGAATCTGTGCTACGATACCGATGACACTGCCAAGGCCGTTTGACAGCACACCGCCGATGCTGCTGCCGATACTGCCTAACGTACTGCCGATGGTGCTGCTCAGCGTCGTGCCTATCGTCTTCGCCATGCCCTCACCCATCTGGGGAAGCAGACTGTCAAGTGTACCTTTCAGTTGGTCTATGCCGCCAACGGCGTTCTGGATGTTGCCAAAACCCTCGGCTCCAGACCAGCCCTTGGCATTGCTCAGGGCGGTCGTCAGTCCGCTCGTGAAGTTCGCCACCTCTTCGCTCGTCCGGTTCAATGCTCCGCCGAAGGCTTCCATGTCCTCACGGGCCTGCGCTGTCGCGTCACCAAGTTCCTGGGCACGTTGCTCTAATGCCTTATACTCGTCTGCAGTAATCTCACCGGCATCCAGACGCTTCTTTCCTTCATCACGGGCGCGCACGGCTGCGTCTTCCTCTTTCTTCGCCTTGTCGTAGGCGGCGACGGCTGCCGTGAAGTCCTTGATGGCTTTATCAAGAGCCTGCCATGTCACACTCTGGTCCGTACCTACATACTTGCGCATCTCCTGAATCAGTTCCGTCACCTTCTGCTGGGTCTCAGCGTCGGCATTCCTGTACTCGTCGGTCTTCACCCATGCCTGCAGCTGCTCCATCATCGGTGTCATCATTTCCTTCGTCAGGTCACCCACACCGCTAAACAGCGCGTGCCAGTCAATGCCGCGAGATATGTTTTCAAAGGACAGACTCGCTTCTTTCTGGAGTCTTTCCTTATTCAGTTTCTTCTTTTGCCATTGCTTGGTGGCTTCGTCGGCTTCCGATGCTTCCACGTCTGCAATCTTCTGGGCGTATTCTTCGGCTATAGCCAGTTTCTGCTGTTGGAAGCTGCCATATTCCTTCAGATAATCCACCATGGCATCAACTTCTGCTTTGCGACGGATGCGTTCTTGCTCAGCTTCTTCTTTGTCGATTTCTGCTTCACCAGCCTCTAACTTGGACTGTACCAATTTTCTGGCAGAATCGAGTGCGTCAGTCTGATCCTTGCTCAGCTCACCTTTCTGAGCCTTGCGCCACTCTTTTTCATGCGCAGCAAGTTCTGCCATTTCTTTGTCATAGTCAAGACGCAACTGGGCACGTTTCTTTTCTGCACCTTCTGCCATCTGGTCAATCTCTGCCTGACGGTTCTTTGCCTGTAAGGATGACAGTTCTGAAGCACGTCTTTCTTCTTCTTTCTTGATGTTTGCTGAAGGTCCTAAAGGTCCGTTCTTCTTTGGGGCTGAAGGTCCTAAAGGTCCGTTCTTCTTTGGGGCAGAATGACCACCGATATTATTGTCTTTTCCTATGCTTGCTGCTTCATCTGTGAGTTTTGCTGCATCAGCAAGATAATCATCCCTCTTTTTCTCTAACTCTTTTGTCCTCTTATTGTACTGCTCTTGGTTGTAATTGTCTATAGCACTCTGGGCATCATAAGTACCGTTTGATTCAGATTGTGACATATACAATCCCATTTTTGCGAACCAGCCCATATCGGTGTCCGCATTGCCTGGTTTCGTAGCCTTGTGTTTGTTGAGTTCTTCATCTGCTTCCACAGCTTTGTTTACCAACGCCTGAGCCTTTGCCTGAAGGAAAAGCATCTGGATGTACTGCTGAGCTTTCTGTGTAAGGACATCATACCATTGGGCTACGCTGTCATAATAGCCGAAAGCCTCTCCATATTTACGATTCAGTTCCTCACACTTCTGCTTTTCTTCTTCCTTTGAACCTGTGAAATTCTTCAGGCTTTCGCAGGTACGATCGATCTCAAACTTTGTCTTGATCATCTCCGCACGCCCCTGCGATTCTATCTCGACACGCTCCTGGGCTTTCCGTGCAGCCTCTTCCTGTGCGTCGGACAGCTTGTTCCATGCTACGATAAGCCCGGTAATGACGACGGACAGGCCGAGCGTCAGCGTGGCCATGAGTGCAGTCGCCGCCGCATTGGAGATACCCAGCGAGGTGGCGAGGCGGTAGTTGGCTGCCGTCAGCAGGTTCTTTACCTTCGTTACCGTTACAAGCCGGAAGGCGCTGTCCTTGTTCAGGGTATTGAAAACCTGCTGAAGCCCAATAGTGATAGCCATCACGCTCTGTACACGAGCTTGTATTTTCATCAGGTTTTCATTCTCCCCAGCGAACAGGGACATGATGCCCGTGGCTGTGGTGAACGCTCCGGACAGGCCGTTTACACCCGATATGAAGCCCTGCAGGTTCGCGTCGTCATTGGCGAGGATATTGGTCTGGGCACGCAAATCGCCGAGGGTGTCGGACAGCTGTGCGGCCTTCTGTGCCATCTGCCGGTACTCCTCGGTGTTCTGCTCGCCGTTCAGGCGCATGCGTGCCATGTCGTTCTGCAACTCGCGCAACTGGCGCGACAGGCGTTTGTTGCTCTCCCTGTTGCGCTCCTGCTCCTCGGTCAGCGAGGCGAGGATGTTCTTGTCCTCCTGCAGGGCTTTCTTGGCGGCGTTCAGTTCCGCCAGCGCCGTACCCTGCGCATTGCCGGGCGCAGCCTGCTCGTAGGCCTTCTGCAAAGCGCGCACATCTGCCTCCACCTGCTTGACCACGGCTTTCTGCTCCCGTATCTTGTCGGTAAGGCTCTTATTCGCCGCTGCTGCCTGCTCCTCTGAAATGCTTATCTTGCGGTATTCCTGCTCCAGTTGCGCCACACCCTGCTTGGCCTGCAGGTGTTCATTCTCCAGTTGCTGCAGCGCGCCCGTCTCCTCTGCGAGGACTTTCTTGCAGGCACTTATCTCCGCCAGCAGTTCCTGCTGACCGGCACCGGGCTTCATCGTCTGCAGTTTCCGCTGCATCCTGTCCAGGTCGGAGTTCACGCCGTCGATGACCTTCCGCTGCTCCTCGATCTTGGTGTTGATGATGAGGGAGGCACGGCGGGCGGCACCCAGCAGCTGCTCGACACTCATCTTGCTTTTGTCGAGGCCGGCGGTCAGGTTGTCGCGCATCAGGAATTCTATCTCTACTGGTTTCATTTGCTTACTCGTGTTTGGTGCCTTGCGACTCGGTCGCAAGGTGTGTTATGCTTTCAATTGGCTCTGGAAAAAGCCTACAATATCTGAGGCTTCGTCCTCGGCACTCTGGTTCTCTTTCTTTGTCTTCACATCCACATAGCGCGGTGCGTCGGCAAGCATCATGATCAGCGTCTGGTAGTTTACACCATTCAGAATGTAGTCAACACTCCAGCCTGTCGCACTCGCTATAGACCATATAAAACCGAAAGGGCTATGGGAGCCTTCCCAACGGCTCTTTAACTCCCCTTCTTTTTGCGGCTCAGTCTCAGCTTCATCGGATTCGACATCTCTGCTGATCTGATAATAGGCGTAAAAGACGCCGTACCCATCAGGGTCACGAACTTCTCAAAAGCGGCCTTCTGGTACTCCCACTTCATCCATCGGCGGACAAGCCATGACAATACACATGTCGGCAACCACCAATGGGGCATCGTCAGGGCAATCATACGGCTCAACTTCTTGCCGTGTTTCGCCAGGAACTCCATCTGACCGTCATAGTCCAATGCCTCGAACTCTTCCAGCGTAATGCCTACACTCAGCCACGTACGCGCTATCTGTATCTGTCGGGCCATCGTCGGGCGCTTCATCGTAAGCCTCAGGTTCAGCGGTTCCTTCCGAAACGGCACCTTAAAATCCTTGAGAGGGAGGGAAACACCCACATTTAGCAAGGCTTCCGCTCCCTCTCTCTGGATCTCTTGGATGATATGCGCGTCCATCAGCCTTCAGAAGGGGTGTTGTTGATTTCGTATGGAGCACCACCATCGGCAGGCTTGTTAACCTTCAACTGGCACTCTACCTTCGACACTTCGGTCAAGGTCAGCTTGCCGCCAAGGTTCGCAAGGATAGTACCGTTCGCAATGGTCATCGTCTGGCCGCTCACGAAGTCAATGGTCCACTTGCCGCTCTTCTCCACAAGGTTCGTCGGGGCTTTCCAGCCGGTATAGTTGCCCTCGCTGCCTACCAACTCACCGCCAAGCACGTTGTGCAGGTTCTCGTAGTCCAACTGGATAAGGTTGAACGTCGGGCTGATCTGACCGTTCTTCTGGACCAGGGTCAGTACCGGGGCATCGGGCACCTGTTCGGCTTCCACGTCTATGGTCTCAGGCTTTGTGCCGCCCCAGTCCCAACTGCCTTTCTCAATGTAACCGATTACTGCGGTTCCAAACTTTACGGCTGCTATGCCGTAGATAAAATTCTTGTTCATTTTTTCAGTTTTATAAAGATGATAATTGTTGCTAATATACCGGACAACAGTCCGTAAAAATACCATTTCAATTCCGTTCCAATGGCATTAGGGGGCTTTTCCTTCACCTCCTCCAGCTCATGCGATGTGGCCGACAAACGACCCTGCATCTCATTCAGACGCTCACCGTACTGGCTGTGGAGGTTCCTTATCTGGCGCTCGTAACGCTCGCACTGTAACTCCAAACTGTCACAGGATGCGTACACATAGATGTACTCGGGCTCGGTGGCAGTAGCTGCCTTGCGTGATACCTTCACGCTCGCCTGACCGCTGCGCTCTGAATAGCTTGCTCCGGCAGGGAGGCTACGGAGGCTGTCCGTCGCTATCGTCAGCGTCACCGCCGACATCGGCACCTTCACCGGCTCCGTCCGGATTTCCACCAGTTCGCTTACGCTGTCTATAGCCAGGCGAATCACGCTGTCCGTGCGGATGGTTTCCGACAACTGCTCTTCCTTTGCCTTCGTCACGCTCTTTCGATGTGCGGCGCATCCTGTCAAGAACAGGACACTCAGCACTATAGCGGCAACTGTTGGCATCGTCAATAGCTTTCCTGAGCCGGGCCATCTCGCGTTTCGTCGAGCCAAGGTCTTTCCGTGTCTCATTCAACTCTTGTTTTAAGGGTTCTACAATGTTCTCAACCAATATACGGGTGGCTTGCTCAGTGTTTGTTATCTTCACCGTGTCGCTTTCGGCCAGAGCCTTCTCTGCCTCCGCACGCGCCTTCTTCAAGGCACTCCGGATGGTCACGATGGAGATAATGGCACCGACCAGGCTACCGCCTAATATCACGTTGAGGATTTGACTGAGGTCCATTTCCATATATCAACTATTGATTGATTCCTATTTCTTTGAGCCACTTCTGGACGTCGAAACTCGGACAGGCCTTGTTAGCGACCTCCCTGTGGCCGATGATCTTCACTTTCGGGAAACGTTTGTGGAAGTCCAGCACATAGGCTTTCAATGCCGCTTTCTGTGCCGCAGTCCGGGTGTCTTTCGGAGTCTGACCGTCAACGGCCAGACCTCCGACATACACCACGTGGCGGCTGATGGCATTGTAGCCCACTGCTCCGTTGGTGATTTCCCAAGGGTCCACTAAGGCATCCTCGTTGTTCTTCACCAGACGCTCCACCTTGCCGTCCAGATGAATCATATCTGTGTAACCCACCTGCTTCCAGCCACGACCACCCTTCGACACAGGGTCTGTGTGCCAGTGGCGAATCTCACTGGATTTCACTTCACGGCCTTCGCGCGTGGCTGTGCAGTGGATTACAAGATATTTCAAGGGTTTAGCGCTCATTGCTCCTTGGTGTCCCCATCGTTGGTTTCAGGAACTTGGTCACCCTCTGTGGATTCCCCTTTGTCAGTACCAGTGGCAGGTTCCTTTGTTTCCTTTTTGGCAGTCTTCGCTGCATTGCCTTTCACAGAGGTTTTTGCTGCTGGCTTGCCAAGGGTGAAGGCTGCAACATCCTTGCCTTCGTACTTCTCGCACAGACCGCGTTTTACGAGGTCTGAGGCACGTTCACTGTTGTTAACCTCCAAGATGGTGCCTGGCTCGTACACTGTTACATGATCTTCCTTGTCACGGAAAACGTTCTTTACAATCAGTTTCATTGTTTCTTCTTTTTTAGGTTATTACTATCCTTCCACAATGGCTGTGCTGTCATAGTCACTGTAAATCACGGCACCGGCATCGGCCTTCTTAGGCATAGCGATGAAATAGTGACGGAAGTTAATCTTGTTTCTCTGATACTCTGGATCAGTACCTGCTTCGCTGTAGTACATCTTTGTGGAACCAGTGGCCTTGAACACTCGCTGGACGTAGAAGGCAAACGAACACTGGAACTCACCGGCACTGGCAGTCGAACCGAGGGCTTTCTTCACACCGGCTGTGGTGTACAGCGGGTTGTTGGCAAACTCATAGATGTCGAAACCATACAGACGGCCTACCGTACCATCGTTGCGATTGATGTTATACTGTTCCTTGAACACCTGGCTGGTCTCCAGCAAGTCGTTAACGTGGTCAGAGCATAGCACCAAACGGCGTCCCTGAGCAGGTACACCAAGGGCATCCATCTTACGTTTCAATGTCAGCACGTCATTTACCGTCATCTTCTTACGTCCCGTGGTTGTATCGGCAGCACCTGTGGTCTTCACTACAGGAGTCTTGGGCCCGTTCTGGGTCGCGCACATGGCATGAGCTGCCTTCGCAAACTTCGAGTCGTTGATGGCATTTCCGTGGCTCTCCTTCACACGAGACATCTTGTCGTAACTGATGGCATAGAGTTCATCGTCGGTCACAGGGGTCACCTTCGTCTGGAACTTGTCAAGCTGGATGGCGATGTCTGCGTCATCAAGTGCCTGCAAAGGGATTGGGTAGGTCGTGTTGTTCACCAGCACGTCAGGGTCAACGCCTACCTCCACAAGGTGAATCACGTCGTTGTTCACGATGCTCGAACTGTCAGGGATGCCGTCAAGCCATGTGGCTTCAAGGCCACGGCGCAGATACTTCACCAGTTCACCGGTCCAGATCTCGGTATAGACACCAGCACGGAGGCTTCCGGCAGGAACGCCGGCACCGCCAACGGTGGCGGCCACTACATTCATGCCGACGGCACCCACCATGGGGTCAACGCCGACCACGGCAGCAAAGACGCTGCCCATCACGCAGTTCACAAGAACCGCTGCAATCATTGCAAAAAGTCGCATCATTTCTCTTTTCCTTTTTGTTGGTTAAAAATCAGATTTCACATTCAATGCCGTACTCGGCCTTGTAGAGTTTCTTGTACTGCGCCAGGTTCTGCTCGCGCATCTTCGACAACTCGTCACTCGGCACGTCGCTCAGTTTCTTGTACTCGGCATGACCACCGGCTGGAGCACCACCGCCATTCACCATGTGGCTCAGCTTCACCTGGGGCGACATGGCGTCGAAGGTCTGCTTCAACTCGTCGGCACCGATCTTCTTGCCGAGGTCCAGGAACTGCTGCTTCTTGTCCTCACCGATCTTCTTCTCGGCAATGGCAGCGTTCACAAGGGTTTCAATACGGGCGGCACGCAGCGTGTCGCGTTCCTGGCGCAGGGTCTCAGCCTCTGCACCGTCAGCCTGCAGCTTTGCCAGCTTCGCGTTGATGGTCGCTTCGTCGGCATCCTTAGGCAAGCCCAATTGAAGGGCTAACTTCTCTTGATCCATTTGCTTTGGTTTTTGATTTTTGTTGTTATTACTATGCAGCAGCGGCAACTCTACACCGCCGTCTTTGCCTAACTCTATGCGCTTGCCGTCTTTCTGCAGCACGATGGCATCGTCATTCGCGCCAATGTCAACAAGCGACACCTCAAACAGCTTGCTCTTGCTGATGGTCGGGCTGGTCTGACCCTGCACCAGGTGCTTCGGGTCTTCGCTCAGTTCCAGGATGTCGATACCGGCACTCACCATCTTCAGACTGCCGAACTCCCACTGCTTCTTGCAGCGCCGGCTCAGTTCCGTGGCCTCGTCAAACATCAGTTCGCCGGTCACCTCGTCACCTTCCACCTTCAAGTCTTTCACATAGCCGATTACCTGACCGCGCTCGTGCATATACAACAGTACAGGGTTGCGGTTGTACTGTTCCACGTTCATGCCGGCGGTCAGTACCCTCGTGCCGTAGCTGTTCAGGCTCTCGTTGCTGATTCTTACTCTTTTTGTCTTGCTCATTTTTTCGTTCTTTATGCTGTGCGGAAACGCACAGCTGCGATTGTTTTTGCTGCAAAATTGCGTCCTTTAATCGACCCTACAAAAAAAGTGTGAAACGGTTGCACACTTCTATGAAACCATTGCACACATTTTTTCTCTACTGCCTGAAAATAACCAACTTTGCACCAGTTTTCAACTCCTTTAATAAAAACGTTTTTATGACAAAAGCAGAAATTGAAAGAAAGAAACAGCTCGGACGGTCACTGTACATGTCCGGCATGGAACTGACGGAGATTGCCGACCAGTTGGGCGTGTCAAGGCAGTCTGTCTCTAAGTGGTGCAGCACCGACGGATGGAAGGAGGCGCGTGCAGCAAAGAATATCTCACGCCCTGAACTGGTCAACAAGTTGCTCCTCGCAATCGACAATCTCATTGCACAGGTCAACGAGTCCGGGGACCCTGAGGCTATCGGGGCACTCGCCGACAAACTGTCGAAACTCTCGTCAACGATCGAGAAACTCGACAAGAAGGCAAACGTCATCGATGCCATCGAGGTCTTCATGGCATTCAACCGGTGGATTCAGGACCAGGCTTGCTACGATCCGGACATCACGCCGGAACTTATCAAGGCCATCAACAAGTACCAGAACAAGTTCCTCATGGAAAAGATGTCTCACCCCGCAGAACTCTAAACTATGTCCACTATAGCGGAATTTAAGAAAGTACAGGAGGAGTGGAGGGAGCATTGCCGGCAGATCCAGAACCTGACCGACACGAAAAGTCTCGTCCGGGAGAATGCCACCCAGAAGGAGCAGCGCATACGCCGCCTCCAGAAAGACTATGCCGCTTTCTGTGAGTATTACTTTCCGCATTTCCTCACACTCCGTGATAAGGTGACGGGCGAAGCCATACGCACCATCCACAATGCGCCGTTCCACAATGCGGCAGCCAAACTCGTAAAGAACACGCCGAACCTGAAGGCGGTCTTCAAGTGGCCACGCGGTCACGCCAAGTCCACACACTTCGACATCTTCATGCCGCTCTGGTTGATGTTCCAACCGAAGCGGCTCATCAATTTCATGGTGATTGTCGGAAAGTCCGAGGACTCAGCCGACCGACTGCTGGGTGACATTCAGGCGGAGCTCCAGTATAACAAACGCATCATTGCTGATTTCGGCAAACAAATGACGCTCGGCAACTGGACGGAGGGTGAGTTCACCACCAAGGACGGGGTGTATTTCCTGGCTTGTGGCCGTGGGCAGTCGCCACGTGGTCTCCGTAAGCGTGAGTCGCGTCCTGACTACATTGTCATCGACGACCTCGACGACGACGAACTATGCCGTAACGAGCGGCGTGTCCGCGAACTCACCGACTGGGTGAAAGAGGCACTTTTCGGTGCTCTGGATGTTGGACGTGGCCGCTTCCTCATGGTTGGTAACCTTATCTCCAAGACTTCCGTCCTGGCGAATATATGCGCCACAAAGGGCGTCCACGTCTCAACGGTATATGCCGTTGACAATGAGGGCAACCCCGTATGGAAAGAGAAATGGACCAAGGAGGAGGCTCTTGAGTACATGGAGTTCGTGGGCTATCGTGCCTGGAACAAGGAGATGATGCACAACCCTATAGTGGAGGGCACTGTCTTCCGGCAAGAATGGATCAAATGGGCGAAGCGTCCGGCATGGAAGGACTTTACCGAATTTGTCCTCTATATCGACCCGTCTTGGAAAAGCAAGAAGACCAACGACACCAAGGCGGCCAAACTATGGGCTAAGCGCAAGACGGAGCTCTGGCACCTCCGCGCTTTCGTGCGCAAGGCATCGGTAGCGGAACTGGTGCGTTGGTGTTACGACCTCTACGAGTGGAGCCAGGAAGTAGGCATTGCCATACGCTTTGCGATGGAGTCTTCATTTATGCAGGATATGATACTCGACGACTTCACGGAGGAGGGCAATCTGCGTGGCTACCAACTCCCCATCACGGGCGACACGCGCAAAAAACCAGACAAGTTCCAGCGTATCGAGGCCATCAGTCCGCTCTGGGAGCGTGGCTTCGTGTTCTACGACCAGGCACAGAAGGAAGACCCCGACATGCAAGCCGGACTTGAGCAGCTGCTGGCATTCGAGAAGGGTATGTCCGGGAACGACGACGCGCCTGATGCCGACGAGGGTGCCATCTGGATCCTGCAGAGAAATACAAGACAACAGATTTATTCACCGAGGTTCGGCAAACGTCCGACCTCCAAAAACCAATGGTAATATGTTCCAACTCATTAAAGACCTCATCTTCGGCTTCCGCTTCAAGCGTGCCGTCAAGAAAGCAGACCGCTTTCACCATATCACGCACCGCAAATATATGGTGCTGGTCATTAACAAACGCCTCGAAGTCCTCTCCAAGCAGGAACTTAAAAAGTTCATAGCCGGTGGGGTGTTCAGGAAAGGCACCACCATTGCCGACCTTGAAGCAAAGGCTCTTTACATAACACTCTAAACTTCTGGATATGTTTATCACTGACGAAGACTACAAGGTGGTCATCGGCGACCAGGCTCTTAAGGTTGTCTCACAGGTCAGCCAGGAGAACCGGGCCAATGCCGAGACGGAAGCCGTCGAGGAAATCAGCGGCTACCTCAGACCCAAATACGACACCAGCGCCATCTTCAGTGCCGTTGGCACGGAGCGGAACAGGCTCGTGGTCATGTACACCTGCGACATCGCACTCTATCACATGGCTGCATCGGCACCGCAGAAGATGGGCATGGAGATACGAAAGGAACGTTACGAACGCGCCATCAAGTGGCTGGAGGGAGTTCAGGCAGGGAAAATCGTGCCGGATCTGCCACTTGCCACCGACGAGGACGGAAACCCCGTCGGCTTCCCGATGGTGTACGGCTGTCAGAAGAAACTACGTCATAACTGGTA
>CAMAFX010000035.1 GCA_945833925.1 uncultured Prevotellaceae bacterium | reverse complement strand
TCATCTGCTGAATTGCAACTTGATTTAGTTTGACAAGTCTCTCTGTCTGCGGCATACCATCGTTGATAAACACAGCATTCAAGTTCTCCATGTTTGAGAGACAAATGAGTACGTTGATCAAAGGCAATATCAGTGCGAGCGTAAGTACCTCCGTAACGTCCAGCCATAGCTACAAGTCCTTTTGCATTGGTCGCCTCAATCCATCTTGATGGCGACATTGTGAAGGCATTGAGTCCTGCCTCTTTTCTAAACCCCTCGAATTCGAGGGGATTAAAACTTGGATTGAATAGTTGTTCCCAAATACCCAGGAATTCTATCGTGTTGCGAAAAACGAACAGTCCAAATTTCAAGCGTACTTACTGTAGCACAACAGTAAGCGAGCAATCGTCTGTTTACTCCAGCTGGCTCCTAATAAAAGGACCTGTTTCCTATTCAATCTTGATCATGTAAGGACACTGGTTGTCGGTTGTTTCCTTCTCGTCCCATGGACACTGGAAGTATTTGTCGGGTGAACCTTGTACCACGATAAACACTTTGCTTGTTCTTTCTGGGATGGTGAATGTGGCAACAGCATCCTCGGCGGTTGTGGCAATGTTCATCTCGCCATATTCGCGTGTACCGTCGGTCTTCAGTGCTACGAAACCGAACGCCAATCCTTCGTGCCCTGCTATTGCAGTCTTGTTGTATGTCGTTGTTGTCTCTCCGGTTGGACCGTCGCCGTTGACAATCTTTCCTGGGTCAATGCTTGCAAGGTCGCTGCCGGCAGGAAGGGCGCGAAGGGTGACCTTTATCTTTCTGCCTTGCGAAACACCGTTGGTGTATGGAATGACATTGATGCCGGTTGGCTGAGGACACTGTGCATAGCTAATCTGCTTCCATCCGTCAGCCAAAGTGTATAGTCTTGTGTTGTAACTGTTGTATGCAGTTCCTACATAGTTTCTGATAGCGTTGAAGTCGAATGTGGCTGCATGCTGTGCATATTCGAACAGTTGCTTGCGCAGCGTGTTATAGTCGTTGTTGAGGAAGATTCGCATATATGCCTGGTTGGCATCTTCTGGATATGCACTTTCATTCCATATTCGTCCGAGGGCATCCATTCCGTTTTTCTCACTCCAATAGTAATGCTCCCAGTATGAAGCGTAGCGCTGCCATTCGTGCTCGAAATGACGGTGGCAATGGCTAATCCAGACGTTGAAGTGGTAGGAGTTGATGGCTTCGCTTGGATAGTCCTGAAACGACTGCCATTGAGCACACTGCTCCCAGAAACCGCATCCGCCGTTGCTGTTAGGATATCCGTAGCGGAAACCTGAATGCATGTCGTTGCGCTTTCCCTGCAGAATATTGTCGCAATAGGTCTGATACTGGAATGAGTGACCAATCTCGTGTGCAATGGTGCTGCCCACAGGTTGGCAGGTGTTAGGACTAACCCACAGAGTTCCTATCTTGTTGTCCGAACCACTACCTGTTGCCAGCCATTCGGTCTGGTCGATGAGGTAGATGAGAATCTTGTAGTGGTCGAGCTGCGACTGTCCCTTGCCGGTGACACACATCTTGAGCTTCTCTACGTTGGTCTTGTAGAATTTCTCTGCTTTAGCCAGAAGGTCGGTGATACTGACGGTCAACTTGCTCACGCTGCCAGTCACCTTTCCTGTGCTCGACAGTTCGCCGAAAGTCTTGTCCCAGAAAACAACAAAGTGCTCGCTCTCCTGACTATGCTTGAAGCACCAGCGGTTGGTGTCTACCTTGTAATCGTTGTTGTAGTTGGCATCGCTTGTGGTTGGTTTCCAAAGGATAAGCCCAGGGTCGCCAACAACCAGTGCTGCTCCGTCGGCATTGCCCACCACGTTGTTGAGTCTGTAGTCTGCATAGCCCTTGTCCCACTTGTCGCTGTATCGGCGTATGATGGGGATGGGAGATGTGTTCGAACTTGCTCGGAACTCGATGGAGTCAATTCCCTCAAGGCTCATGATGAAACGGTTGTCCTTGAAGCGGTTGTCGAATCTTATCCAGAGCGAGTCTGAGGATGCACTTGCAAGAGCAGGTATTGATGAGGCTGCAAGCATGGCGCCCATCAGTGTTTTCTTTATCATCTTTTTCATGTCAGTCCTGTTTTTGCCCTCTTATTTTTTGAGGTATTTCTTACCGTTCTTAATATATATTCCCTTGGAGAGGTTGCTGCCGCTGGTGGCAACCTTTCTTCCTGACAGGTCAAAGATGGTGCTGGCAGATGCCGACTGTGCGTTGGTGACGGTCGTCTCGTCTATTCCGTCCGGAATCTCCTCCTCCCTGACGTCGAATCGAATTTCGGTTATGTTCTTTGTGAGGATGGAATTTCCGTTCAGAATGATTCGTCCTGTCTCAAAGTTCCATGTGGGACCTTTCCATTCTTCTGCGTTCCAGAGTGCAGTCTCGATGTCTGCTCCCCTTGAGCGCGAGGCTGTCATGTACAGCACTTTTGTCTTGGTTGTCTGGGCGAACATAGCTCCAGGTACCAGTATTAAGAGTAGTGTAATTTTCTTCATCGTTATTAGATTTACTGTTTCCTATTACTGCAAAATTAACATATTCTACTATTTGCTACAAATAATTTAACTAATTTCTGCTGTTTTTTCGCTAAATTGTTGTGTGGATAAAGATAAATTCATAAATTTGCTATTATTCATTAAAACTGAAAATATATCTAATAACTTATTAACCGTACTAATTATGAGAAACATTACTTCTATTATGAAAGTTTGGCTCGTAGTCTTGGCAGTTCTCAGTTCTGCATCTGCAAAGGCTCAGTTCCAGACAAGTCTTTCTCAGCAGGTAAATACGACGTATGAACCTGTGAATGCTGAGTTCAAACTGTCTGAGGTTGCTGCTGCTCTCGCAACTGACACAACAACTCTGGCAGCTGCACTCGAGGCATGGTATCTTGCTGATGAAGGCAATTATCTTAATCCAGACACTTATCTTTTCGGTATTCCAACCGACACACTTGAGGCTGGTATTCAGACTGGCTACAACGCTGATGGCCGCGGTTCGTATTGGATGAACCTCGATGGTTCGCTCGGCGCATGGGGTGAGAATCAGGTTTACAATAGTATTCTGTCGTGGAGTGCAGCTCCTGCTGATGACTATCTCGTAATTCCTGTTGGTCATTATCCTAACACTGTAGGAACTGCTACTATGAACTTCGTAATGCAGTTTAACGGCAAGAAGGCTACTTTTACAATCAACTATGAGATCACTCCATTGCCAGAGGCACCAGAGGCTGAACTCGACCTCAATAAAATAAATAAGGTAGGCATGGTAGAATGTGAAACTCGCCGCTACGCAAGCAACGGCTACGAGACAACTCCTGTTAAGGTAGCTGTGCCAGATATGGCTTCCGCTCTTGGTATGGACAAGGCAAAATTGGCAGAAGTATTTGCTCAGGATGTATACGTTGCTTTCTGTGACGTTGAGATGGGCTTCAAGGTTGACTCACTTCAGTTGCTTACCAAGACCGACGGTTGGTTGATGCAGGTTTGCGAGAATTGGGATGGTGCCGCTGGCGACATGACTCCTGAGGTTTGCGGTGCTGCATACAGTGGCAACGACTCTTATTTTATTCAGCAGATGAGTTATAATGCAGAGGTTGACTCTGTTTCATTTATCATGGGTCAGATGCCAAGCAAGCTGGCAGTAGGCGATTCGCTCTATTGCGATCTTCATGTCATGAATGGTGATAATGCATATATCATCCGTCATCACCTTTATATCATCGAAGAGCCAAAGGGTGAAGGTTTTGAAGATATGACAGAGGTAGGCGTACAGTACATTACTGTTGAGTCTTATCCAACGAACGATTATACATCATACAAGATTATTACTCCTAACCTTGATGAGGCTGCTTCTCTTCTTAATTGCAATGTTGAAAATCTTAGTCTGAAGGCAATGGCTTCGAATGGTGGTTTTGCTAATAATACTACTGCTAATAATGGTGGTTGGTGGTTTAACAAGGCCGGTTTTGTTTGCTCCTGGGGTGCTGGAGAAAGTGGTTCGTATTTCTTCATCGAGCCTGCAACAGCAAGCGATTACTCTCAGCTCCACTTTGGTCAGTTCCCAGATGACTATGCTCCTGGCGACAGTGCCGTAACAGACCTTTATCTCGTTTATGGTGCAGCATACTATCGTCTGCACATCAGAATGGATATCGTTGCAGAACCAGAGATTGGTTGGGAGCATTGGGAGAATGTTGCAACTCGCACCGTAACTGTTCAGGGTCTCGCTGTTGGCGACTACAACTGGTCTGATGCATCTCTTGCATTGACCAACCAGGAAATGCAGGATCTTCTTGGCACAACAAGCCCTGTATTGTATGCAAATTCTTCTGAAACAGAATTCGCTTCTACCAACTGTCCTTATTCAAAGAAGTATTCTATTACAGAGTCTCCTGGCTTCTGGATGGATGCCAATGCTGTAAACGTAGGCTGGGGTTCGAGCGTTTGGGGTATCTCTTCATCTGTTAATACTCTTCCTGACGGCTATGCACTTAGCTGTATGTATATGGGTGGTGCTGAGGTTGGTACTGTATATAACGGAAAGCTTTACCTCGTAAACGAGTCTAACAACAAGATGGTTACTCTGAATGTGATTTACAAGATTGTATCTGAAATCTCCCAGACAGAGGAGGTTGGTTCTTGCGCAATCTCTCTTCCAATGAGTTTGGATGATTTTGAAGTTCAGTTTGGTCTTGAGTCAATTGCAGAGGCTCTCGGTTATGATAATGTTGACGATCTCGCAGATGCTTACGTGCTCCGTGCTATGATGGAGAATGGCTCAATGACAGAGGCTACAACTCCAGGTAATGGTGTTGTTCTTGATGCTGAGGGCTATGCTAACGACAATGGTGACTTCACAATCTACTTCGAGAACGGCTATGTATTTACAACTGCTAACGAAGATCCTGAAGAGGGTTGGACAAAGGTTGTTCAGTTGTTCTTCATCCATCCAGATACAGGCAAGCAGTATACTGTCAACATCACGTTGATGACAGGCGATGCTTACCAGGATTACATCACAGCTGTAAGTTCGGTTAAGGCTTCTGCAACTGCTACAAGCATGTTCGATCTCTCAGGCCGTAAGGTTGAGAAGGCTGTTAAGGGTGTTTACATCATGAACGGCAAGAAGGTTGTCAAGTAAATACAGAACAGATGATTCTCTAAGAAAACCATCTGGACAATAAGATAAAATTGAGTGCTGCTCGTCCTGAGCAGCACTCTTTTTGTAGTATATCTGCAATCTTTATGGTCTTTATGTACTAAATTTAAACTTTTTGTCGTACCTTTGCAGACAAATTAATAAACTCCCTTATTTTGATTTTACGGTAAGTAGTTGTTGTAAGGGCGCATAAACGTTTTAAATATATGTTTGATAATTTATCAGAGAGACTCGAACGTTCCTTCAAGATCTTGAAGGGTGAAGGTAAGATAACCGAGATTAATGTGGCGGAGACACTTAAGGATGTGCGTCGTGCACTGCTTGATGCCGATGTTAACTATCGTGTAGCCAAGGACTTTACTGATACTGTCAAGAAGAAAGCTCTCGGACAGAATGTGCTGACTGCAGTCAAGCCAAGTCAGTTGATGGTGAAGATTGTACACGATGAACTGGCAACCCTCATGGGTGGTGAGACTGCTGAACTGAATCTGCCAGGTCGTGTTGGCGATCCCACAATCATCCTTATGGCAGGTCTCAATGGTTCCGGTAAGACTACCTTTACAGGCAAGCTTGCTAAGATGCTTAAGGACAAGAAGTCTAAGAATCCTCTTGTTGCAGCCTGTGACACCTTCCGTCCTGCCGCTATGGAGCAGTTGAAGGTTCTTGCAGACCAGGTTGGAGTGCCCTGTTACATGGAGGTTGGCGCAACCGATCCTGTTCAGGTTGCCTTGAACGCTATCAAGGAGGCTCGTGC
Organism: uncultured Prevotellaceae bacterium; assembly: GCA_945833925.1. Lineage (GTDB taxonomy): Bacteria > Bacteroidota > Bacteroidia > Bacteroidales > Bacteroidaceae > Physcousia. Next base: position 19,977 of record CAMAFX010000035.1, on the reverse strand, counting down.
CAATTCTAACGATGTTGTTATCGTCGATACTGCCGGCCGTCTGGCAATTGACGAGGAGCTGATGCAGCAGATTCAGGATATTCGCGATGCCATTCATCCTCACGAGATTCTTTTTGTCGTTGATGCCATGACTGGTCAGGATGCCGTCAATACTGCAAAGGAGTTCAACGAGCGTCTCGATTATACAGGTGTTGTTCTCACAAAATTGGATGGCGACACTCGTGGCGGTGCTGCTCTCTCTATTCGTACCGTTGTCAACAAGCCTATCAAGTTTGTCGGTACAGGCGAGAAGATGGAGGCTATAGACCAGTTCCATCCAGCTCGTATGGCTGACCGTATTCTTGGTATGGGTGATATTGTTTCACTTGTAGAGCGTGCTCAGGAGCAGTATGACGAAGAAGAAGCAAAGCGACTCGAGGCTCGTCTGAGGAAGAACAAGTTCGACTTCAATGACTTCTACAAGCAGATTCAGCAAATCAAGAAGATGGGTAACATCAAGGATCTTGCAAGCATGATTCCTGGTGTTGGCAAGGCTCTGAAGGATGTCGAGATTGACGACAATGCTTTCAAGGGTGTTGAAGCAATCATTCTCTCTATGACTCCAAAGGAGCGTGAGAATCCTGCTATCCTCAACACATCGCGCCGCAACCGTATCGCTAAAGGCTCTGGTACTAACATTCAGGAGGTCAATCGTCTTATCAAGCAGTTCGACCAGACTCGTCAGATGATGAGACTCGTTACCAACCAGAGTAAGATGGCACAGATGGCGCAGATGATGAAGATGCGTGGCGGTATGCCTAAAATGTAATTTCCTTTAAATATATAATAATGTATTCTTTAATCGACGGAAAGGCTACAGCGGCTACTATCAAGGCAGAAATAGCAGAAAGGGTAGAGGAGATTGTCAAGAATGGTGGACGCCGTCCTCATCTTGTGGCGATCCTTGTTGGTCATGATGGCGGAAGCGAGACATATGTCAAAAATAAGGTTCTCGCTTGTGAAGCTTGCGGCTTCAAGAGTACTCTGATTCGCTATGAGGACGATATCACTGAAGAGGAATTGCTGAAAAAGGTTGATGAACTCAATCATGATGACAGTGTGGATGGGTTCATTGTTCAGCTGCCTCTGCCAAAGCATATAGATGAACAGCGTATCAATGAGGCAATCGACTGGAAAAAGGATGTTGACGGTTTCACTCCTGTCAACGTTGGTCGTATGTCTCTTGGCTTGCCAAGCTTTGTCAGTGCAACACCAAAGGGCATACTTGAGCTGCTTCTCCGATACAACATACCTACCAGTGGCAAGAAGTGTGTCATTCTGGGACGCTCGAACATTGTTGGCAAGCCTATGGCTCAGTTGATGATGCAGAAGCAATGGGGCGACTCGACCGTTGTTGTGTGTCACAGCCATAGTCCGCAGTTGAAAGAAGAGACTCGCTCGGCAGATATCATCATCGCAGCTATTGGTAGACCTGACTTCGTAACCGCTGATATGGTAAAACCTGGAGCAACAGTTATTGATGTAGGTACAACTCGCGTTCCCGACGCTTCCCGTAAGAACGGTTTCCGCTTGAATGGTGATGTCAAGTTCGATGAGGTTGCTCCACTTTGTGGTTTTATAACTCCTGTTCCAGGTGGCGTAGGTCCTATGACTATTTGCATGCTTATGACCAATACGCTTCAGGCATACGAGCAATTTGCAAAATAATGTAGGTTTTAGCTTTGTTTCATAGATTATTTTAAAAGTTTTTATCAATTCATTTGGTAGTCTCGAAAAAATAGTCTATCTTTGCACTCGCAATTGAGAAACAAAGTTGCAACCAACAAAATGGTGACTATAGTTCAGTTGGTTAGAGCGTCAGATTGTGGTTCTGAATGTCGTGGGTTCGAGTCCCACTAGTCACCCAACAAAATGTGTATCGAGTCTTCTTGATACATATTTTTTTTTATCCTTCAACAATATGCCGCTACTGCTCTTCGAAAGTTCCGCTACGGCTTTTCGAAAGTTCCGCTACGGCTTTTCGAAAGTTCCGCTACGGCTTTTTGAAAGTTCCGCTACGGCTTTTTGAAAGTTCTGCTGCAGCTTTTTTGGAAAGCAGTAGCAGCTTCAGAGAAAAGCAGTAGCAGCTTTAGAGAAAAGCAGTAGCAGCTTTAGAGAAAAGCAGTAGCAGCTTCAGAGAAAAGCAGTAGCAGCTTAGGATTCCTTATAAATCAGGTTTATTTATGATGACAAAAAAAGTAGTTTGAGGCAATGTCTCAAACTACTTATCTGGTAAAATTTAAATGTTCTGTTTACTTGCCGAAGTAACGCTTCAGAAGACCTTCGAAACCGCGACCGTGACGAGCCTCGTCCTTTGCCATTTCGTGAACGGTGTCGTGGATTGCGTCAAGGTTCTCAGCCTTTGCACGCTTTGCAATCTCCATCTTGCCGGCACATGCACCGCACTCTGCTTCTGCACGCTTCTCGAGATTTGTCTTGGTGTCCCATACAACGTCGCCAATCAGTTCAGCAAAACGGCTTGCATGATCTGCCTCTTCGAATGCATAGCGCTTGAAAGCTTCTGCAATTTCTGGGTAACCCTCGCGGTCAGCCTGACGAGCCATAGCAAGGTACATACCAACTTCTGTGCACTCGCCTTCGAAATGAGCCTTCAAACCTTCCATGATGTCTGCAGGGCAGTCCTTTGCAACACCGATAACGTGCTCTGTAACATATGTACGCTCTTCGTCTTCCTTGATCTCTGTAAACTTGCTTGCAGGAGCCTTGCATTGTGGGCAACGCTCGGGAGCCTCATTGCCTTCGTGGATGTAACCACAAACGGCACATACAAATTTCTTTGCCATTTTCTTTTAGATATTTTTAGTTATACAAATAGGAGTTATGTAATGCAAAATTAGTAATTTTAATTTAGATGGACAAGTTAACCGAATATTTTTTAGATTTTTTTTCATAGCGTTTTGCTGTTTCATACATATTGACTAACTTTGCATAGGAATATGCGATAATAGCTCAGTTGGTAGAGCATTGGCTTCCCAAGCCGAGGGTCGCGGGTTCGAGTCCCGTTTATCGCTCACTCAAAGTTCTTGTTTATGCTAAAAGCATAGGGCAATGAACATTCGTGAGAGATGCTGAGTCAAAATCGCCGAAGAATAAACCATAAAAACTTAACCGACACTTTTTTAATGGCAGATGTTATAAGACACGATGGTAGAGTGGAGAGCATCGGAAATGGTGTGGTCTCAGTGCGCATTCTTCAGTCTTCTGCTTGTAGTTCCTGCAGTGCGGCTCATCTGTGTAAGTCCAGCGAGACAAAGGAGAAGATAGTTGATGTCTACACTTCTGCTTCTGCTTCGTATGAGGTTGGACAACAGGTCAAGATTGTTGGTGAAGTGTCACAGGGCTTGGTTGCTACATGGTGGGCTTATGTCCTGCCACTGATAGTTATGCTTGTCGTTATGGTTGTCTTTAGTCAGATTACGGAAAACGATGCTTTTGTGGCTATCGCTGCCATAGGCATCCTTTTTGTTTATTATGGCTGTCTATATCTCTTGCGTGACAGATTCGAGAAGGCTTTTGCTTTCCGTATAGAGTGAGTTGTATAACCTTGATAAAAATATAAACTTTAAAATATTAATACAATGAATGGAATTCTGATTGCAGTGATTGTGCTTGGTGCCATCGGACTAATATCAGCAGTGGTATTGTTCGCAGCTTCCAAGAAATTCGCTGTTCACGAAGATCCACGCATCGGTCAGGTTGCAGAGGTTCTTCCTCAGGCCAACTGTGGTGGTTGCGGCTACCCAGGTTGTGCCGGTTTTGCAGGTGCTTGTGTCAAGGCTGCTGATGGCGGATCTTTGGATGATTTGAATTGTGCTCCTGGTGGCAAGGAAGTCATGGAGAAGGTAGCTGGTATTCTTGGTCTGCAGGCAAGTGCTGTTGCACCAAAGGTTGCAGTGGTACGTTGCAATGGTACTTGTGACGCCCGTCCTCATGGAGTAGAGTATGATGGTACTCACAGGTGTCGTATCCAGAATATGACAGGTATGGGCGAGACACAGTGTCTCTATGGCTGTCTTGGTGAAGGCGACTGCGAGAGCGTTTGTCTCTTCGGTGCTATCAAGGTAAATCCTGAAACACGCATTGCTGAGGTAGACGAGAGCAAGTGTACTGGTTGTGGTGCATGCCAGAAGGCTTGTCCACGCAATATTATCGAGTTGCGTCCTCAGGGACCTAAGGGTCGCAAGGTTGTTGTTCTCTGTAACAATAAGGATAAGGGCGCGCTTGCAACCAAGGAGTGTAAGAATAGTTGTATTGGTTGTGGAAAGTGTGTCAAGGTGTGCGATAAGTTCGAGGCTATCACACTTGGGACAAATCTTGCCCATATCGATCCTGACAAGTGCAAGTTGTGTCGTAAGTGTGAGGAAGCTTGTCCAAGAGGTGCTATCCACGCATTCAATTTCCCTCCACGCAAGCCAAAGGCAGAGACTGCTCCAACTCCTGTTGCACAGCAGCCAGCTCCAAAGGCAGCAGATAGTGTTAGTCAACAACAAGTAGCAGAACAGTAAAACAAATAAGAACCTCGACTGATTTTCATCTTTCACGATTCTGCTTTTCAAGGCAGGACAACAGGATAGGCGAGAGGCAGTTGAGGGCAGTTCAAATATGAAGACATTTAAATTAGGCGGTGTCCATCCCGCAGAAAACAAACTGTCTGCTGGTAGCCCAATACGTGAGGCTAACTTGCCAAAGCAGGCTATATTCAGTATGTTCCAGCACATCGGTGCTCCTGCAAAACCTGTAGTCAAGAAGGGTGACGTCGTTAAGGTTGGTACTCTTCTTGGTGAGGCTGGAGGATTCGTCAGTGCTCCCATTTACAGTTCAGTTAGCGGTAAGGTAACTAAGGTAGATGTTGCTCTTGATGCAAGCGATACCCGTCGTATGGCTGTCTACGTTGACGTAGAGGGTGACGAGTGGGAGGAGTCTATCGACCGCAGTACTACTCTTGAGAAGCTCAGTGCTCATCCTGAACTCGACAGCAAGACAATCATCGAGAAGATTAAGACTGCCGGCATTGTTGGTATGGGTGGTGCAACCTTCCCATGCCATGTGAAGCTTTGTCCTCCTCCAGGATGCAAGGCAGAGTGTGTTATCATCAATGCTGTAGAGTGTGAGCCTTATCTCACTGCTGACCATAGACTCATGCTCGAACATGCTGACGAGATTCTCGAAGGCGTTGAGTGTATTATGAAGGCTGTCGATGTAACTCGTGGTTACATCGGTATCGAGAATAATAAGCCCGACGCTATTGCTCTGATGACAGAGAAGGCTAAGAACCATCCTAATATTGAGGTTGTTCCTTTGAAGGTGAAATATCCACAGGGTGGTGAGAAGCAGCTGATTGATGCCGTTATCGGTCGCGAGGTACCAGCTCCACCTGCAATTCCTATTAATGTAGGTGCTGTAGTTCAGAACGTAGGTACTGCATTCGCAATCTATCAGGCAGTAATGAAGAATAAGCCTCTTATCGACCGTGTCATCACCGTTACCGGCAAGAGCGTCAAGAACCCAAGTAACCTTCTGGCTCGTCTTGGAACTCCATTCCAGCAGCTGATTGACGAGTGCGGTGGTCTTCCCGAGGATACTGGCAAGATTATTGGCGGTGGTCCAATGATGGGTAAGGCACTTCTCTCGCTTGAAGTTCCGATGACCAAGGGTTCAAGTGGTTTGCTTATCATGAATGAGAAGGATGCACGCCGTGCTACTCCCGATCCATGTATCCGTTGTGGTAAGTGCGTTAATGTTTGTCCAATGGGTCTCGAACCTTATCTTCTTGCTACTGTCAGCAGTCAGCACGATTGGGAGACATCCGAGAACAACGATATCGTGTCATGTATAGAGTGTGGTTCTTGCCAGTTCACCTGCCCAAGTCACCGTCCTCTTCTTGACAATATCCGTTTGGGCAAGTCAACCGTTATGGGTATTATACGTGCAAGAAACGCTAAATAGATTCACAGTTCATAATTAAATTCAAAGCCTCACCCCTCAGGCACTGAACGTACTGTTATATATATAATAAGGTATACGTTTATAAACAGGGGGACGATTATGAGTAAATTAATAGTATCTCTTTCACCACATGTTCACAGTGGAGACTCTGTACAGAAGAACATGTATGGTGTATGCATAGCATTGGTACCAGCTCTGATTGCCAGTCTTTGGTTTTTCGGCATCGGTGCTGCCATTGTGCTTGCCACATCAGTGATTTCCTGCGTCTTTTTCGAGTGGGCTATCGCTAAGTTTTTATTACGTTTGCCAAACTGCACCGTCTGTGATGGTTCTGCCGTCCTGACCGGTTTGCTGCTTGGCTTTAACCTTCCAAGCAATCTTCCTGTTTGGATCATCATCATCGGTGCGCTCGTTGCTATCGGTATCGGTAAGATGACATACGGAGGTTTGGGATGCAATCCTTTCAATCCTGCTCTGGTAGGTCGTGTGTTCCTGCTTATCTCTTTCCCTGTTCAGATGACAAGTTGGCCAGTACCTGGTCAGTTGACAGCTATGGGTGCAGATGTAGTAACAGCTGCAACACCTCTTGCTCTTCTCGCATCAGGTCATCTCGATGAGTTACCTGAGGCAACCGACCTTCTGTTTGGTAATGTAGGTGGTTCTTTGGGTGAGGTTAGTGCTTTGTGCCTTCTTCTTGGTTGTGCCTTCATGATCTGGCGCAAGATTATCACATGGCACATTCCTGTCAGCATTATTGCCACTGTTGCAGTGTTGAGTGGCATTCTCTATGCTGCTGATCCTACAACCTACGTAAGCCCTCTTGTTCAGGTTCTCAGTGGTGGTCTTATCCTTGGTGCTTGCTTCATGGCAACAGATTATGTCAGCTCGCCAATGACTCACAAGGGTCAGCTTATTTATGGTGTATGCATCGGTTTCCTCACAGTACTTATCCGTTTGTGGGGTGCTTATCCAGAGGGTATGTCTTTCGCAATCCTTATCATGAATGCATTCACTCCTCTTATTAACACATATTGTAAGCCAAAGCGTTTTGGCGAGGTTGCAAAGAAAGGAGGCAAGAAATGAAAAAACTTCAGTCTACATGGTATAACATGGTTGCTGTACTGACTGTAATCTCTGTTATTGCAGCTTCAGTGTTGGCTTATGTTAATAGTGTTACAGAAGGTCCAATTGCAGAGATCAACCAGAAGAATCTGGAAGATGGTATCCGTAAGGTTCTCGGTGACGACAAGGTCGCCATTCCTGAGCCAGAGACAGCAGAGGACGGTTCACTTATCTATCGTACAGAGAAGGGTTTTGCTGTTCAGGCTAAGGATCCACAGAATGCTTCGTTCGGTGGTGACCTGACCATTCTCGTTGGTTTTGACGTTGAAGGTAACATCAAGGGTTACACTATCTTGAAGACCAATGAAACTCCTGGTCTGGGTGCTAAGGCTGGCGATTGGTTCCAGCAGGGCAGCAAGGGATGCATCATCGGTTTGAATCCTTCTAAGAACAATCTGACTGTCAGCAAGGATGGCGGTGAGGTAGATGCTATTACAGCAAGTACTATCACAAGCCGCTCTTTCCTTCGTGCCGTAAACGCCGCAGCTCATGCTGCATGTTTCAGTGTTTCGGCAGACGCAACTACTTGTGCAACCAAACAGCAGCACATGGACAAGCCCGAGATGAATGAAGATATCGAAGAATTGAAATTCGATAAAACAAAGACACTTAACAAATAATATAGGAGGAACGATTTATGAATTACTTTAAGATATTATTGAATGGTATAGTAAAGGAGAATCCTACTTTCGTACTTCTTCTTGGTATGTGTCCAACACTGGGAACGACCAGTAGTGCAATCAACGGTATGTCAATGGGTTTGGCAACCATGGCTGTGCTTATCTGCTCTAACTTCTTGATCTCTTGTGTCAAGAAGATTATTCCAGACATGGTTCGCATCCCTTCTTTCATCGTCATCATTGCATCACTTGTAACTGTTCTTCAGATGCTTATCAAGGCATACGCTCCAGACGTAGACAAGAACCTTGGTTTGTTTATTCCTCTTATCGTTGTTAACTGTATCATCCTTGGTCGTGCCGAGGCTTTTGCAGCAAAGAACAATCCTTTTGCAAGTATCTTAGACGGCATTGGTATTGGTCTTGGCTTTACCATCGCTCTTACTCTGCTTGGTTGCGTTCGCGAGTTGCTTGGCACAGGTCATGCATTCGGTTTCGAGTTGTTCAGCGAGAACTATGGTGCACTTGTCTTCGTGCTTGCTCCTGGTGCTTTCATTGCGCTTGGTTATCTGATAGCAATCGTTAATAAATTGAGAGGATAAATTCTGATTCTCCTCTTAACGTCTTTCTTAGTATAGATTATTGAGGAATCGAATATTTTTAATTCGTAATAAATAATAATATGGCATACATACTTATATTTATAACAGCAATCTTCGTAAACAACGTTGTGTTGTCTCAGTTTCTTGGAATTTGTCCTTTCCTTGGTGTAAGTAAGAAGGTTGAAACAGCATCTGGTATGGCTGCAGCAGTAGCATTCGTGCTTGTTTTTGCAACTGTTGTAACTTATCTCATCCAGATATACGTTCTTGATGCTTGCGGCTTGGGTTATTTGCAGACCATTGCATTCATCCTTGTCATTGCTGCTCTCGTACAGATGGTCGAGATTGTTTTGAAGAAGGTTAGTCCAAGCCTCTATCAGGCACTTGGTGTTTTCCTTCCTCTTATCACTACAAACTGTTGTATCCTTGGTGTAACCATTCAGGTTGCCAGCGGTACATACGCTTCACCAGGTCTTGACCATAACCTCCTCACCGGTGTTGTTTATGCACTCTGCACAGCTGTCGGTTTCGGTGTTGCTCTCGTGGTCTTTGCTGGTATTCGCGAGCAGCTGTCACGTGTTTCCGTACCAAAGGGTGTTCAGGGTATGAGCATTGCTCTTATCACTGCTGGCTTATTGGCAATGGCTTTCATGGGCTTCAGTGGTGTAAACAATGGTTTGCAGAAGTTATTCGGAATTGAATGATAATCTTTATTTAGCTTTAGATTTTGATTCTTCTTCCTTACCTCAGCAATACAATTAGAGATAGGTTTAAAATAGAATTCTGAAAAGTATACTTTAATTTTAATATTATGAAGATTTTATTAACTGGAGGTGCAGGTTTCATTGGAAGCCACACACTCATTGAATTGACAGAGGCTGGCCATGAGGCAGTAGTAGTAGACAACTTGGATAATTCTTCTCCAATTGCCCTCAAGCGTGTTGCTAAGATTATCGGCAAGGACGTTCCTTTCTACAAGGTTGACATCCGCGATCGTGAGGGTTTGCAGAAGGTGTTTGATGAGCACAAGTTTGACGCTTGTATCCACTTCGCTGGTTTGAAGGCTGTAGGAGAGAGTTGCGCTAAGCCACTCGAATATTATGAAAACAATATGAACGGTACGTTCGTTCTGCTTGACGTAATGCGCCAGAATGGCTGCAAGAATATCATCTTCTCTTCATCAGCAACTGTATACGGTGATCCTGCAATCATTCCTATCACTGAAGAGTGTCCAAAGGGTCATTGCACTAATCCATACGGACAGACAAAGTCAATGCTCGAAGAGGTGTTGATGGATGTTCAGAAGGCAGATCCAGAATGGAACGTTGTTCTTCTTCGCTACTTCAACCCAATCGGTGCACACAAGAGTGGCACTATTGGTGAGAATCCAAACGGTATACCTAACAACCTTATGCCATACATTACTCAGGTAGCAGTTGGTAAGCGTGAGGAGCTTGGTGTATTTGGTAGCGACTACGACACACACGATGGTACTGGTGTACGTGACTATATCCATGTAGTTGACCTTGCAAAGGCTCATGTTGCTGCTCTACAGGCAATCGAGGCTAAGAAGGGTATTGCGATTTATAATATCGGTACAGGTCATGGTTACTCTGTTCTTGATGTCGTTAATGCATTCATCAAGGCAAACGGCGTAAACGTACCTTATAGCTTGAAGCCACGTCGTCCAGGTGACATCGCTACTTGCTATTGCAACCCTGCAAAGGCAAAGGCAGAACTTGGTTGGGAAGCACAGTTCGGCATCGAGGACATGTGCCGCGACAGCTGGAACTGGCAGAAGAACAATCCTAACGGTTTCGAGGAATAATCTTCTGATTTTGTTTTTACTTCGTCAATAGTATAACGAAGATAAATTAAGCCCCACACCCCGGCTCTCCCTCAAAAGGGAATCTGAGTCGGTAGGAGTGGGGCTTCTTATTTTCTGTTTTCTGTTTGTTTTTTTTCTGTTTGTTTTTTTTTCTGTTTTTTTTTGTTTGTTATTTTCTGTTTTCTGTTTGCTATTGACTATTGACTAATGATGATTGACATATTTCTGTAAGCTCTTTACTGTCAATTATAATTCTTAGTGCTTAAAACCTTACGTACATCTGCGCCCACAGTTGGTTGTAGTGTCGTTTTGGAGCAGAAACTGTTTTGTCGTCATTATAGTTGTATTGCAACTGCAGCATAAGGTTCTTGTGTGGCTGCATATTGCATGACAGACTGTAGATGCTGTGCATTGAAGTGTTGGTTGCATAATCGCGGTATGCATCGTATTTCACGTAGCATTTTATCCAACGCCATACAGGTGCTCCAACGGTTATGTACCATGCATCAGCGTGGTCACCACCGTTCTGGTCCAGGGCTTCCTGCTTCCATGTCTGTGTTGTAGCATCCCAATCGTTTGCCTTGAAGCCTTTAGAGCGTGCATACTCTGCTCTCGCACTCCATCCAGATGCTGGGTCCTCATACTTAAGTCCGAATGCATAGCGTTTACGGTCAACGCAGATATTCTTGGCAGAACTGAACCAGGTACCCTTCCAACCGAATGCTCCAATCCACAGGTTTTTCACTGGAGACCACTGGATGGTTCCGATGAAGTCTTTCTTCTTGTCCAGGTCTTTCTGGTTTATACCCTGACCATTGTATGCAGCAGCCTGATAGTGGAACTGATAGTGTCCGTCCTTCTTGCTTTTGAAGAGGTCGCCTTGAAACTGTATACCAAGGTCGCGTCCGCCAACCGAACTCTCGCCGCATCGGTCACCAAATCCAGACAGTTTCTTTGCCAGAAGACTGTAGTCACCAAAACCGACGTCAAAGGGATTGTATGGGTTCTCAAATGTAAAGGCACGCTTGAATTGTCCAGCCTTTATCTGGAAACCCTTCCAGTGTACCCATTCCAGAGTAGCGTCCTTGATGTGTGGTGTTCCGTTCACCTCAAGTTGCAGTCTGTACTTGAAATCTTTCAGTACGGTTCCATCAACATAAAGTCTTACCAGTCTCAGTCCGAAACCATCGCCTTTGTTACTTTCGCTGCTGTCATCGTACTTGTATGAACCGATTATGTAGCCGCCGAACTTCGGAACGGTGGCAATGTCGTCTCTCTTCCATGTCTTGTCTTTACCGAAGATGGCTTCCTGCAGACTCCATTCCTGCATGCTCTTGCTCTTCCGACTCTCGCTCTTCAGATTCTCATCCTGTCCGTTGTTCTGCAGGCTCTCTTGTTGTGTTTCATTAGATTGTTCTACATATTCTTCAGCATTGGAACTTGTATATGCCAGCATGGATAATGCAGCTAACATCAATTTAGTTTTCATTATGTTATCCTTATTATATGTTTTATAGGCTCTTTGTATGGTTGTATTGCGATATTATTTTTCTCTTATCTTACTTTTGGGTAAGTGCGTGCTGGCTTGTCGTATACCTTATTATATAATATAGTATCCGATCTTATAATGTGTTGTCCGACAACTTGAGCAGCCAACGGTCAGCAAGTTCTGTTTTATTCTGAATGTGTTCCTTTACTGCCGAAACGAAAGTGTTGCTTTCAAAGTCACCTCTTACCTGTTCGAAGTCTTTCTTGGCAGTTTTGCTTGCTTGTCCGTCAAATCCGAAACCAGTTCTTGCTGTCATTGAGAATTCCTTTCGGGCATCGTCATACAGCATTTCGTCAAGTCCTACAACAGCCTTCTTCCATTCACGAATGATGTTGATGAGGTCTTCCTTTGTTATATTCTCTTCGTCAAGGTGATAGTATTCTACCATCAGTTGGTATGCCCATGTCCATTCCAACTCGTAGTATGCATTATGCATTGCGGCGAGTCGAGCATTGATGCTCTCAAGCGAATTTATTGTCTTGTTTTCAATGTCATCCATCAGTTTAGACACCAAGGCATGTGGTGCAATCAATCCGCTCAGGTCTAACCAGTCGCCTGCACCGTCGTTGGTTTCCGGTTTCAGCCTGTCAATATTGCCATTGATGTTTTCAAGTCTTGATATCAGACTGTTGCCAAGGAATTTGCTGATAGCCATCTTGTAGAGTACCTCACCCTTGTTCAGTGACGAACTTGTGATGCGTGCACTCTGGTATGCGTACGTGTCGCTTGTTGCTCCCGACAGTTTCTTCAGTTCCTGCAGTATACTCAGACCTCTTACCATCTTGTCGATGGTGTATGGCGACAGCAGGTTGAAGTTAATCATGTCCAGTCTGCCGTTAGGGCATCGCTTGTCTCTCTTCGGCCACTTCTGGGCGTCACGTATAGTTCCCACCGAACGCAGGTTCACTGCAGGTGCTATGTATGTTACACCCTTCTTCTCGATGAGGTAAGAGAATGGCATTTTGCTTGTGTCCGGATTTGTAGTGTGTCGTCCCATTACAAGCGAGAATGCACCGATTCGTGCAGGCCACAGTATGTACGAATCGCTCGAAGTCTTCGCACCACGCTCCAGTGCTCCCTGGTGTATTGGTCCCAGTTTGTACATATGGTTACTCTGGTTCGAACCACTGCCGGCATTCATGAACGAGAACATTCCGGCTATCAGGAGAGTACTCTTGTGGTGTGTCACGGTAAACGGTCCGGCGAAGATGGCACATGCCTCACCATTTTCCTCCTGACAGTTACAGAAGAAGAGTGAGTCGCTTGCCGAGTAACTGTGTCCCATGGCGCAGCTCTGTCCTACGTAGCAACGTGTCAGCGTTGTGCAGTCTTCAACGGTCGATCCATCCTGAATGATGAAATCATCTGCAATTACTCCATATCCTATGTGAACGATACTCTCCTCACGGCTCATTATCGAACCATTCTTCAGTCTGCCAGCACCTTCAATCTTTGTGTATGGTCCAACGTAAACGTTCTTGATGTAGCCGGTGTCAACAATAAGACTGTGCTCCGATATTCTGCCTCGGTCACTTGCCTGTGACTTGGCATATTCGTCTGCCATTTCTTTCAGTCTGCTTATCAGTTGCGAACGGTGTCTGTACATTGCAACCATATATGCTTCGTGAGCAGTCAGTTTGTTATGTATAGTCACCTCACGACCTCCTGTTTCATTCAGCACAGCCACTTCTGTGCCATTGCCGAATGTTGTTACTCCGTCAACCAGGATGGTGTCGCAATTTTCGATGAAGCAGTCGTTCTCGATGTCGTAGTTTGCTATATAGTTCTTGATGTTCTCAATGTAACAATTATCTCCAATAGTTACGTTGTGCAGCGTAGCGTGGTTTACACCCGAGTGCTTCTGTATGCCTCCAGCCAGTGTGAATGATTTTTCGAAGGTTCCAATAGTACACTCGCCCGAGAAGTGTGCTTCGCGAACATACTTCAGTTGAAGTTTCTCGTTGATGCTGATACGCTCCCAGTCCTGCGCTGTGCAGCCCTGGTTCTCCAACTGTTCAATCTCCTTGTCTGTAAGTTTTCTGTATGCCATATACCTATTGTTTATAATGTCATTTTCTTGTAATATCTTCTTTTTATAATATCATTTTCTTTGTGATATCATTTTCTTGTAACTTCATTTTTATAATGAATGTTCTATGAATGTCTTGCACAGCAGGTCCTGAAAGAGTCTGCTCTCGGCGACAGGGGCATTGTTGTTTATTATGCAGAACAGGTACCAGTGCCCATCGCCGGCATGTATATATCCGGTTAGCGACGATGTTCCCTCGGTCACCATGGTTCCGGTCTTCACAAACACCCGGTCTTTATATTTAGGCGAACTCATTCTGCCAAGCAGAGAACCATGTCGGGTAGGGTGGCCCGGAGTGGCAAGCGCTGTCTCGATGAAGTAATTGCGTATATGCTCTTTTCTCCACGAGTATCGCAATATCTCAATCATCTGGTGCGAGGTTATTCTGTTCAGTGGTGACAAACCACTGCCGTCAACCCAGACTGCGCCTCTCAGTGTTACATTCCTCCTCTTGTTGAAATATCTGCGCCAGAAGAGGTCGACTGCGTGCTGCCTGTTGTCCCACTTCATTATGTTTTGTCTGATTCGTCCAGTGTTGTTGTCCAGATGGAAGAATACAGCTTCAGCCTTGATGTTGCTGCTGTGTATCAGCATCGGTGCCAGAACGTCTTTTAGCGGAGTCGACGTCTCTGCAACGTCAGTCCATTCACCGGAGGTGTGAACAGATTGGTCTTCCTCGAATGTTATCCCAGCCTTTTTCAATGCTGCCTTCCATTGTGACTTGACGTACTGCTTGCCGCGAAGCATCATTGGGGTACGATGGTATGGTATGTCCCACGACTTGGTAGAAGGATGCGAACTGAGCAGGTCCTCGCGAGTCATTTTGTATGTCAGATGTCCTCTTACGGCTGAAATGCCCTTCCTCCTTAGTCCGTTAGCCAGTGTGTCGAGTGTCAGCAGCAGTGGGTCGTCGTCCCCATTCAGTACAACAGTTCCCACCAGTGTGTCGCCCGACATTTTACCTCTCATCTTGACACTCGTCTTGTATGCATGCTCCATTCCAAGCATCTCGAGTGCGGCTATTGCTGTCGGCACCTTCATTATTGATGCTGGGATGAGTCGTCTGTTCGGATGAAAGTTGAACACCTCTCTTTGTGTTGTGGCATCGAATACACACATTGACATTCTCGTTGTGTCAAGATGCTGTGAGTTCTGTTTCAGCAGTTTGTCGAGTTTGATTGCCAGCAGACTGTCACTCATCAGTTCCTCCGCACTGGCTTCGACCACTTCGTCTTCCACCATCTCGCTTCTTGGTTCTTCCTTAAACCATCCGGATACAGTCCTGCTCACAAGAAGAAAAAGTTCTACTATGCCCCATGCAATGGAAAGAAAGAACAGCAAGACCAGTGTCAATATTGTCCATTTCCTTATTTTCTTTCTCAGTTTGCTTTTCTTCTTTTTCTTTGCCACGTTGATAGTCTTTTATCTTTCGGAATTATTTAATAATCAAGTGTGAGAGTAATTGGGAACTGGTTACTCCATTTCGTTTTCGGGGATGCATTCTCGTATGTCGTTGTATACGTTGTCCATCATGTCGTTGGTCAGTTCAAACGAGTGGTTACATTCCCTGTTAGGATCTTTGGTAGAGTGGCTGAACAGCCAGTCGTATGTCAGACTCATATAGAACAAGCGTGCAGGGCGTCCATGGTCAACTCCAGGCAGCCTGCTGTAGATAAGTCTTGAATCGTCACCGGTGGCACGAATGGCATCCACCACTTTGTCTGATGCCTTTACGCTTACAGCCCTGTCAGCTGTGCCGTGTATAATCCATAGCGGCAGTTTGCTAAGACCAGACACATCTCTGACGGAAGCCCCCCCACACATTGCCATGGCGGCGGCAATCTTGTCGGGGTAGGTGGCAGCCAGGTCGATGGTTCCATATCCACCCAGACTCATTCCATAAACGTATATTCTTGTTGTGTCAACAGCGAATTTTTCCTTTGCCCACTCCACAATCTTCCATATCTTCTCGGGTTTCCATGCTCCGCCCGGATTCTGTGGCGCAACTATGTAGCAGTCAATGATCTTGCCTTTTGCAACTGCGTTGATGGGACCGTATCTTTTCACCTGGTTAAGGTTGCGTCCGCACAGGCTTGCTCCATGCAGGAATATCAATAGTGGGAAATGTGCGTTAGGGTCGCTGATTGTCTGTGGATTGTAGAACCAGAAATTATAACTGTCGTCCACCTCACCCTTATATGCTTCAAACTCCTGGGCGTTTATGTTTATGGCAAACACCATGGCGAGAAGTGTTATTATTGTTCTTGTCATATATCCTTTCAGTTTTTGGCATTTGTTGACAGACTGGTCCTGTCTTATCTTTCACTTGCGTTTTTACATATCACCTTGCAAAGTTACTTATTTTTTTTGTATCTTTTCTTATAAGTTGACATAGATTCTCGTTTGTGGGCTGTATTTTTACTCTGTTTGCTCCCCATTGACATTCACTGGCACAGAAGACGACCGCAAGGAGGTGCTGTATTTTTACTCTGTTTGCTCCCCATTGACATTCATTAATAAAAAAGAGAGGACAAACCGGGTCACCCGTAATTTAGTTTAAGACATAAACATCTAATTTACGTCAAGACATATGCATCTAATACACGTCGAGACATAAACATCTAATTTACGTCAAGACATAAGCATCTAATACACGTCGAGACATAAACATCTAAGACACGTCGAGACATAAACATCTTTTTCACATCGGGAATGTAGGTTAGAGTGCATCATTCTCGTCAAGCTATAAACAGGGAAAGAGTGTGTAAGGAATATTCGTAATTTGAGAGAAGAGGGTTGATGTGGTGTTCCGCCACTTTATCGTCTCATAGTCATGTTTAGATGTATCATCTGGTAAATATGGGGTAGGGATGTAACAGCTTAATAATAAATATGATACAGTACCTTTGTGGTAGTGCTGGAAGCCCTGAAAAATCACGCTCCGTGTTTTGGAAAATCACGCTGCGTGATTTTTGAAATCACGGTGCGTGATTTTGAAAATCTCGGTGCGTGATTTGACTGACTCACGCACCGTCATTTTTTCAGTCGTCGTCAGTCTTCGAAAATGTACCTTCTGGTGTAAAACAATTTCGTAGCATAAAACCTGAATACGTCTTTCTATGGCTTATCTGAACTCTGTATTACATTGAAAATCCTATCTTATATTTTAAATACAGCATTTACGAATAATAATTTAAAAAATATTTGATTTTCATATACACTACTACACTTATGTGCTATATCCTGTTTATTATAAGAAAGTTATCCAAGTGTATATGACGATGTATATGACGAATTAGTGTATACACTTTATTACTCCTACGGTGAAAATAATTAAAAAAAGTTATAAATACATACGTATATCTCGTATATTTATTGCATAAATTAGTGATTTTTGAATGATTTATGCCTTCTATTACTGAAAATATAACGATTATCAGATAAAAAATGATGTTAGATTTCCTGTGTTTCCTACATTTCCTACGAGATTTATATTTTCGTGAGAAATTGAAGAAATGGTGAGAAACAATTTCCTTATGTTTCCTACCTTTCCTACGAGCTTTATCTTATCGTGGGAAATTGAAGAAATGGTGAGAAATTATTTCCTATATTTCCTATATTTCCTACGAGCTTTATATTTTCGTGAGAAATTGAAGAAACGGAAAGAAATTTTTCTCCGTCGCGTTCCCATTCCGTGTCGCGCTTGCCATCACGCTTTCCAAAGACATGGAGGTCGGTGGCAGGGACGTAGAAGGTGCCATCGGGGGCACGGTAGATGTGAGGGTCGCGGATGCCGCGCTGCTGGGCGATGCTGTCGCCATTAACGATGTGGCGATCATTGTTCAGAGCCGTCCAGCTGTAGCCGTCGCGGCTTAGCGCCATGTGGAGGCTGTGGTCGGCATCCTTGTGATAGACCATGACATAGGCACCCATCTACGGCATCTGGCCGACACCTTCGGTGGTAGCGGGAATGCTGCGGATGCGCCCTTCGGCGTCGTAGCTCATAGGCTCGGCAATGATACTACGACTGTAACTAGTGCCATCAGGCAGACCGCCGTTGTGGGAGAAGAAGAGCCATCTATCACGGAATTTGATGATGGCAGGATGGGTGGTGTTGGAGTTGCCGGCAATCTCGCTGATG
This sequence comes from uncultured Prevotellaceae bacterium, assembly GCA_945833925.1. Lineage (GTDB taxonomy): Bacteria > Bacteroidota > Bacteroidia > Bacteroidales > Bacteroidaceae > Physcousia. The sequence goes on along the minus strand of CAMAFX010000035.1, from coordinate 2,023 downwards.
ATGCCCATGGGGGTATATGGACCGCCGATGTGGTCGGCTACGGCGTATGCAATCTTTTCGGGCCACTCACTGGCGTAGGTCAGATAATACTTGCCATTATCTTTATGCATCCACGGGGCCTCGGTGAAGTTTGGTACATCGATGCGATGAATCTCGCCGTCAATCTCCGTCATATTGTCCTTCAGCTTAGCGTAGTAGCACTCTTGGTTACCCCAGATGATATACGGTGTGCCGTCATCGTCGATGAGGATAGCGGGATCGATGCACGCCCAACTGTGTTTCGAGGCGAAGCAATCCTTGTTGGTGAGCAAGGGTTTCCCGAGTGCGTCTTTGTACGGTCCGGTAATTTTGTCGCTAACGGCCACGCCGATGCCGCACCAGTTGGTGGAGACGTACCAGTAGTAGCGTCCGTCCTTACCGCGTGCCACGTGTCCGGCGTAGGCCTGATGGCTGTCGGCCCACTTGAAGTCGTCGATGCGAAGGGGCGAGGGATATTCTGTCCAGTGCTTCATGTCGGTAGTGGAGTAGAGCAACCAGTCTTTCATCACGTAGCCCGACTGCTTGCCGGCGGCATCGTGTCCAGCAAAGAGCCAGAGAGTGTCGCCCTCCACCAATACGGCGGGGTCAGCAGTATGTTTGTCACGGATGATGGGATTGCCGTTGCTCTCGAACTCGTGCGTCAGCACATAGCCCCACTTCTGCTGCAGGCGTTCCAGTTCGTCTGCCGTCACCGACATCACTGTGCCGTGACGGGGAAAGAAGTCCTTGCGGAAGGACTCTGGTTCTTTTGTAAACGTCTTCAGGTCCTTCGACCGCTGGAATTCATAGCGACCAGAACTGTAGAGGTCGTACATCAAAATCCAATCATCGCTGTTGTTCAGCTGGAACACTCCGCTGCCCTCCACATGTGTCCTCGTGCCAGCGTATGCATCCAAATACTCAAAATCCTCCTTATACGGTCCCGTCAATTTTTTCGACGTTGCCTGTTGGATGCCGTTCTTTATTTCCTTGCCGTTCTCGTCCTTCGTGTTGCCCTTGTAGAAGAGGTGATACATGCCGTCCTTGTAGATGATGTCGTTGTCTATCGAACCGTACTTGGCGGAGAATAGCACCTTTGGTTCGCTCTCGAAAGCCGTGAAGTCCTTGTTTGCGTAGGCGTAGTAGGTGATGAGTGTCTTGCGGTCGTTACGCTGCAGCGTGAAGTAGATCATGTACTTCCTGGCCTTGCGGTCGTAGATGGTCTGCGGTGCCCATACCCAGTAGGCATCACCAAAGTTCTTGCTCCAGTCCTTTGCGAGGTTGATTTTCGCATGCGTCCAGTTCACCAGATCCTTCGACTTCAGCAGCACGATGCCCGGGTTTGCACCCCATCCCTGCTTCGGGTCGTAGGTATGCATGTCTGTCGCCACGATGTAGTAGCACCCGTCCTCGCCGCGCAGGATGTGCGGGTCGCGTATGCCGCCGCTCTCGCTAATGCTGTCAGAAGCGATTATGGGTCTGTTGCCGTTCAGCGCATACCAGTTCTGTGCGTCCTCGCTCACCGCGAAGCGCAGTTGCTCCATCAGGTTTTGGTCGCCGCTGCCCTCAAAATAGGCGAAAAGGTAGCCGGCGGCCTCAACCCCTGCCCCTCTCCGACTGGCGAGGTGAGTAGTTACTTGTGCCGAAGCCTGTAAGGCTATTGCCATCAGAAAAAGAATTGTCAGTTTCTTCATTGCCCTATGGTTTTTGTTTCAGAAATCTGGTGCAAATTTATATAAAAATCCCGATTTATAAGCCTGTCGGGATAAAAAACCTAATATCATTCCCCCGAATTGGACTATTTTGAGACCAAAATTTCAAGTCTGCCACAGATTCTTGTCCTGTAAACGTGCTCTTTCGTCACAATGTTGTATATTTAAGGTCTAATGTTTAACCCTCTAAAGTTAGGCATATAAGAATCGTATGCGGACTTGACGTGCACAAAGATAGTATAATTTCGCTGTACTGGTATCCGATGATACTGCGGCATCTCTGACCAAGTGTC